>CAZRAU010000056.1:0-20520 GCA_964598025.1 uncultured bacterium | reverse complement strand
GGCATGTACCTTGCCCAGCTAGACAGGGAGGAGGCAGGCGACCCGGCCCTGCTGTCTTTTTCGAAGGTGAAACTGAGTCCATCCCCCTTCCCCAAGCGCGAGGAGCGGCTGCCGGTGCCGGCCGTGCTGGCGATAACTCCCAAGCCCCAGATTGAGAACCTGGTGGCTCAGGTCTCAGGCGATAGCGTCTGGAAGTACATATCTCAGCTCAGCGGGAGGGAGCCGGTGGTCATAAACGGGCTGCCCGATACGCTTCTTACGCGCTACTCCTTCAGCTGGCGGATAGACCATGCGGCGGATTATCTGCGCGAGAGGTTTGAGGGATACGGCATAGACGTGGAGTTTCAGGAGTACGTGCAGGGGGCCTATGATTTCTACGATCTGGATTTCGTCGATGATTCCTACGGATGGGTGGTCGGCTACAAACGGATGTTCAAGACGACCGACGGCGGATTGACATGGGTGAGGCAGAAGACCGGGGGGCTTAACCAGATATACCTGGACGTCTGTTTCCTCGATTCGCTTGAGGGCTGGATAGCGGGTTACCCCAGCATCGTCTATCACACCACAGACGGCGGCGCATCGTGGACGAAGCAACCCAACCCCCTCAGCGCCTCTTGGATCTTCGACGTCTTCTTCCTGGATTCCTTAAACGGCTGGATCGCGGGTGACTATGGCGAGATCGCAAGCACCACAGACGGCGGCCAGACCTGGACCAGCGACAGCACCGGCACCTCCGAAACCATCTACGGCCTGTGGTTCACTTCACCTACGCGAGGGTGGGCGTGCGGCGAGGCGGGCACGATCTTGCACTGGGACGGCGTCTCATGGTCGCCGCAGACCAGCGGGGCGAGCGATTTCCTCCGGGACCTCTGCTTCGTCGATGATAATACCGGCTGGGTAGTGGGGGCGGACCGGGCCATGATCAAAACCATCGATGGAGGCCAGACCTGGGTTCCCCTGCCGATACCTGCCAGTGGCAATCCATACCTCATGGACGTCTGCTTCGTAGACTCATCCGAGGGCTGGGTGATCGAGTATGACGGCACTGTTCAGCACACCGCAGACGGCGGGGCCACGTGGGACACCCAGCATGCGGATGGAGCGCCGCAACTCTACGGGGTCGATTTCATAAACCCTTCCGAGGGTTGGGCCGCCGGGTACGGCTGCGCCATACAGCAGACCGGCGATGGCGGCGCCATCTGGACCAATCAAACGACCAACCTGCCTACGGGAGTCTGGACGATCCTCAAGAATGTGGTCGCCACTAAGGAGGGCACTCTGTCTGACGAGGAAGTTGTCATCTGCGGCCACTATGACAGTGTGTCGCAAATCCCCACAACCACCGCACCGGGGGCCGACGACAACGCGAGCGGCGTGGCGGCCGTGCTCGAGACCGCAAGACTCCTGGCTCCGTATCCCTTTGAGCGAAGCATAAAGTTCGTTTGTTTCGCCGGGGAGGAGCAAGGCCGCGTAGGGAGCAGCGAATACGCCGGACGGGCACTAAGCGCCGGCGACGACATCCTCGGGGTCTTTAACCTCGACATGATCGGCTATGTCGACGTCGCTCCGGAGGACGCCGATGTGGTATGCGACTCGGCTTCGGAGTGGTTTGCCGACTTCACCGTCGATTGCGCCGGCGCGTATGTTCCGGGCCTGGCCGCCGTCAAGAACGTTGACCCGACCATGCTCTATAGCGATCACGCCTCCTTCTGGCCAATGGGCTACCATGCCCTGGACTGCACCGAGGATTCTCCCAAGGTCTATCCCTTTTACCATACGACGGCGGATACGCTGGGCCATCTCGACCAGGGATTCGCCGCAGATGTCATCAGGATAGGGTTGGCGACGGTGGCGGAACTAGCCGTCGTGGACACTGCCGCCGCGGGTGCAGGCCACCGGGAGACGCCGCTCGTCACGCGCGCGTATCCGAACCCATTCGCCGCCGGTGTGCGGATTGCCTTCACACTGGGAACCGCCGGGGAGGCGCGTGTGCGCGTGTTCGATGTAGAGGGCAGGTTGGTTAAGGCCCTGGCGGAGGCCCCCTTGCCGCCCGGGCGGCACGAGGTGACCTGGGACGGCACGGACGCGAGCGGTGCCGGGGTGTCCCCGGGCGTCTATTTCACGCGCGTCGAGGCCGGAAACGCGAGTCGGCAAAGCAAAGTCGTACTCCTGAGATAGCGTGAGTCCACGCCAAATGAGTTGACAAACGCCACGGTCTGCGATACACGAGGGTTACGGGCTGCCCGCTGAGGTAGCCGGCCTGCGGGCAGCCGTCCCGACTTCAGGCGGAACGGGGAGGGTAGTGATTTGAGACATGTAACCGTCGTGGTGTCGCTGCTATGCGCGATTCTGGGCGGCGGTTGCGGCAAGGATGGCGGAACCGGCAGCACGGGGCCGACAAATCACTTGCCGGTCATTCAAGCCCAGGCCGACACCTCACTTGCCATCGGGGACACGCTTGTCATTTGGGCTAAGGCCCACGATGCGGATGGTGACGAGCTGACCTATACGGCCGCGGCACATATTTCATTTGCCGAATTCATGCGGGGCTACTTCCCGGATGCTGGGATGAATGCTACAACCGGGCGCTTTGAGTTTAGAACGCGAGATGAGGACGGCCCTTACCGGCAGTTCACGTTTGCTGTGGACGATGGGTGCGGTGGGGCGGACTCGACCACGTTCATGGTCCATATGAACTGACCGGAGATCGTGTGGGCCATTTGACTTCGAGGTGACATTGATGAAGCGACTGGCACCGATCTGTCTCGTTTGGGCTTTCCTGGTCCTTGCTCCCATTCCCGGTATGGCTGCGCCGGGCGATAGCACCATTACTTACACCTTGCTGAGCCATCTCATGGTTGTAGGAGCGAGTATCAATGGCTCACAGGATCAGTATAACTTCGTTATCGATACGGGGGGAGTTACCTTTGTAGATAAGAGGATCGCTGATGAACTCCAGCTGAAGCAGCAGGCGACAATGGCAAAGATCGACAGCCTTCAGTTGTCCGGCTTTCGAATCGACAAGGTCTTCTGTTTCACAACATTCGACTTCGGCCTTTTCGACGCACTGGGTACCCCGATACACGGCATAATAGGTTCGAATCTACTCGAAAGGTACAAGGTAACCTTCGATTTCGGCGCGCATTCAGTCACCTTCTCCAGCGACACCACTGCCTTGGACCGTGCCGGAGGCGGCCTTCTCCTGCCGTTCCGGAACCATGTGGTGAACAATGCGCCCGTGGTGGCTTTCACGATAGGCGGGCAGAGCGTCGAGGGGATGATCGATACCGGTCAGCCCTACCCATTGGTTTTGCCGTTGGAGGCGTTTGAGGAATACAAGGGGCTGTGTCTCGCTGGTTATGTGAAATCGAACGGGCTCATGATAGAGTGGCCCATGACGACCGCCGACCACAACTATCTGGCGAGACTGGAATCAGTTGGTTTCGAGGACATGACGTTCGATAGTCTCCTATGCCTATTCGGTCAAATACCTCAGATGCTCTCCATGCCCCTTATCGGAATGGACTTCCTATCTCAATTCAAGATAGTCATCAACTATCCCAGGGATGAGATCCTGATGGTTCCATATGACAATATCCATCTACCCAGCAATCGGTTCACCATCGGTATCAATCCGGACATATCTGCGAATGGCGGCATAGTGGTCAAAGGCGTGTGGGAGACCTCGCCTGCGGCCAATGCGGGACTCCGTGTCGGGGACGCCATAGTCTCGTTCAACTCCCGAGAGGTGACGCCAACGAACCTGAGTGAATTGATGCGGATGCTCGACGACGATGACACGAAATCGATAACTCTCGGGATTGCGGAGGGGGACACCATGAGGGTCGTCACAATAGACAAGGCAATGTTATTCTAGATCATCCGCGGGCACGGGCAAACAACACCTATAGGGCTTTCCGCTGGTCAAGCCGGCGGATGAATTCCTCGATGACAATCCGGTACAGGTCGTCCCCGAGGCTCTTGTCTTCCACGCCTGAATCGATGCTTGGGTTGTCGTTTATCTCAATGACGACGACCCTATCGTCCAGCTGTTTCAAGTCGACGCCATAGAAACCGTCGCCGATCAGGTTCGCCGCCTCCAGCGCGATCTTCACAACCGATTCCGGCGCCTCCTCGATGCGCCAGGTCTTCGAACTGCCTTCAGTATACTCACCGGAAGGGTCGTGTTTCATTATCTGCCAGTGACGCCGCGACATGAAGTACTGGCAGGCAAAAAGCGGCTGCCGATTCAGGATGCCGATGCGCCAGTCGAACTGGGTGTAAAGATACTCCTGGGCCAGAATCACGTCGGATTCGGAGAACAGTTGGGCGGTTATCGCCTTCAAGTCCTCAGGGTTAGTCACCTTGTGGACACCCCTTGAGAAAGAGCTGTCCGGGATCTTAAGCACGATCGGATAGGGAATACGCGAATCCAGTGACATGATATCGTTGATCTCGTCCTTCCTGAGGACTTCGGTCCTAGGGATAGGAATCTTATTGGCTGAAAGCAGCTCGGCCAGGTAGATCTTGTTGGTGCACTTCATGATAGAATCGGGGTCATCGATTACGACAAGCCCTTCGTTTTCCGCTCTTCTGGAAAAGCGGTAGGTGTGGTGCTCGATCGCCGTCGTCTCACGAATGAACAGGGCGTCATACTCCGCCAGGTTCGAAAAGTCCTTCTTGGTTATGAGATCGACATCTATCCCGAGCTTCCTTCCCATGTTCACAAACCTCTGCAGGACCCGGGAATCCGAGGGCGGGAACTTCTCCTCAGGGTCATGGAGAATGGCTAGGTCATACCGTGTGAAGCTCTTGGCCTTGGGTGTCCGCCATCTCTTCGCCGAGTGGGACTCGAACGCCTGAATGAAGAAGCCCTCTTTTTCCGCGGGGATGCTCGGGATCAAGCCGGGCCTGATGGTCGAGATCTGCCATTTGCCGTTCACCTTGAAATCCACTCTGAGGATCGGGCAGGGGAAAAGATCGAAGATCTGACGGGAGAGATTCTGAAAACCCTCGTCCTCACACTGCCCGAAGTACACGTCAACCGAGAAGGTTGAACCCGGTAGGTTGTCCGGCTTGCTCTTAACACTCCGCTGGATAATCTCATGCAGGTCCTCGATGCTCAAGCCATATATGGCCTTGCTCTGCAGGTCGGTTACAGTCCGGACCGACGGGATGACCTTGTGCCTCCTGGCCTCGGCCAGCAAGGAACAGTAGTAGCCGAGGCTGAGGTACCGGTAGCTCCTGCACAGGTTTATGACGCGGACATTCCTCAACTTGAAGTACTCTTCCTGACTCACATAGTCCTTGGCCAAGACAACCGTGGCCTCGGGAAAATGTGCCTTCCAATCACTTCTATGCTCAACCACAATTACTTGAGTCGCCACGAATCACCTCTCGCTGGGGACACGACACTACCGCGGCCAAAGAACGACATCCGTAAGGATCGCAGCTGCGGTCTAGCCTGCATCCGTTTGCCCTCTCGCACTCAATATCAGCACCGCCTTCTGCCCCGCCTTGCCGTAGCGGGACATCCGTTCGAAGTCCTTCTTCAGGACAGGCATGTTGATGCTGTCAGCTTCCGTCTTTCCATCCTCAAAATCAACAAAGGAATCGTGGACGTATACGTATCTTTCGTCGAACCCGGTGACCACCACCCAGTGCGGCGTCTTTTCGTGATAGATGCGGTAGGAGCTGATCAACACAATCGGGATCGAGCCCTCCGAGAAGCGGTAGAACATCTCATTGACGCTCACAACGCGGTGATGGACCCTTATGGGAAGCTCGCCGATCTCCTCAAGCTGATCTTCCTGGACCAAGCGGATAACTTCCTTCTTCTGCTCGTTGCGCACGGAATCGATGAACAGGGCGGAGGTATCATTGACATAGATCTCGACATCGAACCCCCGTTTATAGGCGGCCAGCGCCAGGCCGAATGGGCCGCAACCGCCGAGACCGGACGCCATGAAGATGGTCGTTGACTCCCGCCAGATCCTCATCTCCAATCTCCGATTGATCTCGAGCTCGGGGGCAATGGCCTTCATTGCCATCATTAGTGCCGCGGGGCCGCAGGTGAAGTCGACTGTCTGCCGATAGAACGGGGCGCGCACCATCTCGGCCTTGAGATGCGGAACCAGGTTCTTCTCGAACCGCAAGGCTTCCACATGGTCCTCATAGTAGTCGGGGACGGTGTCGAAGAGCCTATAGCCGTGTTTCTCGTAGAGTCCGATCGCGCCTTCGTTGTCCTTGCGCACCTCGAGCCTCATGATCACACATTCGTTTTCTATGGCGTCCTTCTCGGCGGCGTCGAGAAGACTCAAGCCGAGGCCGAGCCCGCGGAAGTCCCGATCCACGACCAGCGAGTAGAGTCTCGCAAGGGAATACCCTCTATTGTACAGGACCAGTACATAACCCCGAATCGTCCCGTCGCTTTCATCAAGAAGCGTTGTTGCGTTTCCCTTCTTGAGCAGGTGGTTCAGACTTCGGCGGGACAGTTTGTCACCTCCGAACGAACGGTTCTCTATGGCCAGCAAGGCACCCACGTCGGAGTGCTGCGCATGGCGAATCAAGACGTCACCCGTCCTTCCTTGAGGGCACACGCTCCAGTCCTAGAGACCGAAGAGGATTGGTGGATATGCGCTAAAGGTCCTGAGCGGAATCGCTCTCCTCCGGGCCATTGTCCTCACACCAGAGAAGATATCACGTAGTTCCCTCCGGCCGCCACCTGAATCTGATTATTGCGAGGGCACTGGACGAAGGCCCCGCGAACTGGCATAATGTGGAAGGTCTGATTCTCAAGCAAGGCAAGGACAAGGCCCGGATTATCCTGGACATCCTGTCTTGCGGCTGACAGGGCGTAGCGGAGGGATAGGCTGGTTCACATATGCGGTGGACATGGTCGCTTAACTGGGGGATCATAACCCCGGAACTCATCGTGGGGACGTGCCCCATGGATCCTCGTGATCTGGAGCGGATCAGAGAGGGCACGGGAGCGACCGCTTTGCTTTCACTTCAGCATGATGAATGCCTGGCCCGGTTCAATATCGACTATTCGGAGATGAGACGCGGCGGCGAGGATCTCGGGCTGCTGATGGCCCGCTGTCCCATTCGCGACTTCGACCCCCTGGAAACACAAGAGCGTCTCCCGGATGCGGTCAGGTCCCTGGCCCGCCTGCAGGTGGAGGGAAATCGCACCTACGTTCATTGTACCGCAGGCATCAGCCGTGCGCCGCTCACAGTATTCGCCTATCTGACGCTTGTGGGGGGCGTCTCCCGGGAGCGCGCGCTGGAACTTATCATCGAGGGAAGGCCTGATTCCATCCCATACTGGGAGGCCTACGAAGGGGCCCGCGCCGACCTTCTCGCCCAGTTCGGGGAGAGCATAAGGCGGCGTGCGCTGGAACTTGAGAGGCTCAGGGTGAGCCTGACCGGTTCCGAGGCCCGACACAAAGCCGAAATGGAAGTACTGCGCGAGGCATTATCTCCACACTGACCCCCACCACACGACGAATTCAGCGGCAAGTCACACGGCGCCATTCTAGGAGTGGTCCGTGAGATCATTGACAAGGGCGGCCGATATGGAAAACCCCGGGGGGGCTTCTTATGCCCGGGCGGCTGTCCTCGGACGGGCGACCGCGTGGCCGGCCTCCGGACCGAGATCAACAGGCAAGTGGCGACCGAGCATCGGGACGCCTATCGGAGAGGTCCGGACAATCAGATCCGATTCTCCACGAACACTCCTTGCGTGAGAGCTTAAGTCCGGTCGGGAAGGACAGATAGTAGACCGGCCGGGGGCAGGTATCGGGGGATCTGATCAATGGATATAGCCCAGAGCTCGCAGACTCCGCTTGGTCTGCTCTGCGAGGTGGACGGGGGTGTCCACTTCGTCTGCCGGAACCGAATGCCAGATTAGAATGTAGGGCGGTTTGGGCCGCCTCTTGGGTTCTCCTGCCGCGGCCTCCCTTCCGGCTTCATCCTGCTCGAACGGCATCCTGCCGGGGCCTGCCATACCTTCACCGAGGAAAGTTCTGTCGACAGCTGACCGGCCGTCGATCTTGAAATCGAACGCCAACCGGGCGGTCTCAGGCACCACTTTGAGCGCCAGTGTGATCGTGCCGTGCGGCTCCACACCCTGCACACGGAACACTTTCGCGGTGGGGGTCTCGACATGGTCAGACTTCAGTCCGTCGGACTCCAGCAGATTCCCGGCCGAGTCAAAGAACTTGCAGATCTCGAACTCCCCCGGAGGCGGGCTCGACGGTAGCGTCAGCTTGATGTCGATGGCCTGGCCGCCGCCCGCCACCTCGACGTACCAGGTCTCGGACAGGTCGCAGCGCGTCTTGATGAGCACTTCCTCAAGGGCCCTCACCACGGCCGGCTGAGTCGCCAGAAGATTGCTCTGCTCACCCGGATCGTAGGCGAGGTTATATAGCATCCGGTCGCCTGTCTTGGTGTCATAGATGAGCTTCCACGGGTAAGCCGCTATGCTCTTCTTCTCTGTGCCGTAGAGGACGGCCTCGGAATACGCGAAGCGGGGAGAGAGGAGGTCGGTCTCCGATTCACCGGCAGCCTCGCCCTTCGACATCGTCCTTTTCAGGCTCACGCCTTCGAAATGGGTTTCGGGCTTCACATCAATGAGATCAAGAATGGTAGGCAGGACATCGAGCAAACGAACCTGCGCTCCCACCCGCACGTTGGCGGGCACAGTGCCGGGAAGGGAGAAAACCAGAGGGACCTTTATCAGCTCATCGAAAAGGGTGTGGCCATGCTCGAAGCCACCGTGATCGAAGAACTCTTCACCGTGATCGCTGAGAAACACTATGAGTGTGTTCTCCCTCAAACCACGTTCTCCCAGACCCTCGAGCAATCGGCCGACGGCTTGATCAGTGAATGCAATCTCCCCATCATAGAGCGCCTTAAGATGATTCCAGTCAGCGTCCGCCTGGGGATCATCCGAACGGGAGAGGGCGCGGCACGCCTGGGCATAGGTGTCACGGTCGAAGCCGGAGGCCACTCTTCCCTTGTAGCCGGGATCGAACATCTTGTCGTACGGGGCAGGAGGCTCATATGGCACATGGCAATCGAAGTAATGCACGAACAGGAAGAAGGGCCTGTGCTCATGCTCGTCCACCCACATGAGGGCATCCTGGGTCACACAGTCGGCCGGTCTCGCCTGCCAGTTTCTGACACCGTTGTACGATTCGAAACCTCGGTCCACCCCATATTCGGGCGAGAGAGCAGGCCCGTTTATGATTGCCCCGGTCGTATAGCCCGCTTTGAGCAGTATCATTGCCAGAGGCGGGAACGAAGTCCGCATGCTCGTTCCGAAATGGGCGGTCCCGGACCTGACGAGGCCGGCGCCGTGCTGCGTCGGGTAGAGCGATGTCAGGACCGTGGCAAACGATGGGAGCGTCCATGGTGACTGGCTGACGGCGTTTTCAAAGAGAACGCCCTCGCTTGCCAGCCTGTCTATGTTGGGGGTGGTCGGCCTGCGGTAGCCGTAACATCCCACATGGTCGCGCCTGAGTGTATCAACACCAATGAGGACTATGTTGGTGCGTCTGTGCTCAGTCCCGCATGAGATCGCCAGGCAGAGAAGCACGAGAAGCAACAACACCAACCTGTCGGGGCACCGCATCCTGAAGTTGTCCTATCGTTGAAACAGGGGTCCGCGGCCCGTACAGGCCTCAGAGGTATTATAAACACTTCCGGGTCGGCTGCCTATGGGGTTTCTGCCGATTCTGCTTGATCCGTGGACGTCTCATCGTGCGCCGGGAGCACCGGCAAGCAGGACGTTCATCGACACCAGGGACAGAGGAGAGGGAGGAACTACTGGATGTAGCCCAAGGCCTTAAGCTGTTCGAGACGGTCTTTGCTTACCTCAGTTTCCTTTCCCTGGAAGAGGTGCGCGGTCGCCTGCAGGTAAGTCAGTTCATCGTCAAGGGACTTCACCAATTCCTGTTCCACTTGCAGACCCCGACCAGACAAGTCACTCTTGGCCAGCGGATCCTCGGCGAGGTTGAAGAGCATGGTTTTTCTGCCTTCTTCCCGGGGGGCATAGCCCTCTGCCTTCTGCCTGCCCGGCTCTCTGAAAATCACCTGCCAGTCATCCTGTATGGCACTGGCCCAGAAGTAGCGCCTGTCATCGTTAAACTGGCTGAAGGCTATGTCTTTGGTTGCTTCCGGGGCATCCGCCGGAGCCTGCCTCTCATCCATGAAGCGCGGAACAAGTGACCGGCCTTGCCAGAAACGCCATGGTGATATGCCTGCCAGATCTGCGAATGTCGGCATGACATCGATGTTCTCCACAACACCAGCGACCTTGCGCGAGATTCTCCGTCCGGCGGGTGCGACCAATATAGAGGGCACTTTTACGACCTCCGGATACAGCGACTTGCCGTGCCCCCATTTGCCGTGATCGTAGAATTCCTCGCCGTGATCGGCGCTGATGAAGACGTAGGTGTCATCCAGGATGCCCGACGCCTTGAGGAAAGCAAAGAGGTCGGCAATGCTGCGGTCGATGGCCGAGATTTCCGATCGATACGCACCCAGTATGCTCTCGCGCCGCTCGGGGGAATACAGGTTCAAATGCAATGCTTGGTAGGGATGTCTGTAATATGGGGAGTGGGGCTCCATGTAGTGAACATAGAGGAAGAAGGGTCTCTTGTCTCCCCGCGCCTGCCGCCTCTCGAGCTCCCGTTTGACCGTCACGTTTACGCGGGCTGCGTCGAAATAGGTCCACGAGTGCTCGGGTGACGTGATAATCACCTTCAGCACACGCCAGTAGGGCAAGTACTTCTTCAAGAAACCATAGCCCTCGAACGGATCCAGGGACGGTATTCTGAAACGATACGGTTCCACGGAGTCAAAGCGGTTGAAAACATCCTCGAATCCGAACATCTTGTCCATCGTCGCATCATTGCTGGTGACTTCAAGCGTATAATAACCACGCTCCCTGAGCAGCTTCGGCACGGTTTGTATGCTCTCGGCAACCGCCACGGAACGAATGACAAGATCTTCGCCCCTTCGACCGGCCAGCGGCTGATCGTAACTCGCGTGCTGGACAGGGTAAAGAGAGGTGAAGAAGGACGTCACCGAAGCGCGGGTGGCCGAGGCGACCACATAGTACTGCTCGAATCGTATGTTCTCCTCGGCAAGACGCCAGAGAAACGGCGCGTTCTCCCTGGTGAACTCATCCTCACGGAAGGCCTCGATCTTGAGCACGATGAAGTTGGGGGCACCTGCGTCGGCTTCTCCCACGACACCGGTCCGATACTCCATGGACGACATGTGCTCCGTCTCCTCCGGGAATATGCCGAGCACATTGATCGGAACGCCTGAAAGTGAGGCATATGCCATGAAGACGACGAAGGCTATGGCAACCAGGGAACGGTAATCGGTCAAGCGAGTGAACCAGTTAGGCGCCCTTCTTACTCTCCTTATGCTCAGGCTGATGAGGATCAGGACCGCGACCAGAACGGCTAGAGCTATGACTGTCGGCACGTAAAAGCGCGGCGAGCTCGGAGCCATCCACTTCCCGAGCATCTCCTCCTGCAGCTTATGCTGAAGCAGCAGAAACGGCAACGCCGTAAGCGCTGTAATCAAAGAGGCTGCATAAGGCGTGAAGCGCAAGCGTAAGACAGACGAGATGATCCTCAGCATCACATAGAAGAGCACGAAGTAGATGGCTGCCCCGATATAGAGCAGGGCGGCCGATATGACCAGGGCACCCAGGCCCGACCAATGGCCTGGCCGGAGCAGGCCGGGGGCCCGCCACACCAAAACAGCGACTTCACCCAGGAGAAGGCCTAGCACTACTGCACCCAGGATGAGGACTGGTCTTCCGATCCGGCTCGATTCAGACGAAGTCATCACATAACTCCTCTATGAGCGAAGCGGATTCACGCACCCGGCCCCGTTCCACTGTATCGGAAGCAGCCCCCTCCAACAAAGCAAAGACAAGCGGTAGGCCCAATGACGGCCGCACACTCCGTCACCCGGCTTCGTTGGGGTCATAAGGTAGCTTAACACTGCGCCTGAGGCCCTGTCAAGTCTCATGCCTCTGAGGGCCTCCCGATTGGGTGCAAGAGGCAAGAGAGCATCCAATGGGCAAGCAGATGGTGGGACCTTGCCGGTGTTTTGCCGGCGTTGTGATTGGTTGATTGAATACACACTCTGCCTGTGGTACCATGCGCCATCGGTAGGCGTACCCCTGATCCAGATAGGCGGATATGGCTCTAACCTATACCGAGATAGAACAGCAGAAGAACACGCGGATCCTGATCTTCTTCCTGGTCGTAGTGCTGTTCTACTTCCTCACCGCGCTCGTCCTCACCGCGCTGGTCAAGGGTTTCTTGATCGTCTACCTGAACGAGGTTCGCAGTGTAAGCCTCTCGATCTCCGGCAAGGAGGCCATCGTCATACTTCTTGTCGCCGTGGCGGCCGCCGGAATACACATAGCGCACTCCACCAAGAACGCGATGAGATACGTCGAGAGCAATCTCGCCGCGGAGCCGGTTGACCCTAAGGATCGCTATCATAAGCGCTTCGCCCAGATCGTGGAGGAGGTGAATGTCGCCACCGGCAACAAGTACAAGATCAAACCCGTTGTGATACCCACAGTCGCACTGAACGCCTTCTCCATGGCCGACCGTGAGAACCGCGCCGTGATCGGTATCACGGAAGGTCTGCTCTCGAAACTCACGCGCCATCAGCTCCAGGCGGTGGTCGCACACGAGATGGCTCACGTCGCCTCCGGCGATTCACTTCAGACCACGATAGGCTGCGCGCTTTTCGGGATATATGCGGCCATGGCCGCGGCCGCGAAGATAGGCCTGAGGTCGGGACGTCATGTACGCAGGTCGGGCAAGGGCATGGGAGCGTTGCTGCTCCTCCTGGCGCTGATCTATCTTACGCTGGGGGTCACCCAGTTCTTCTATCGTCTGATAAGATTTGCGCTCTCGCGGGAACGGGAGATCAGGGCCGATGCAATTGCCGTCAGGCTCACGCGGGATCCCATCAGCCTTTCCGAAGCCTTGCACAAGGTATCCTCAGGCTGGCGGGGCATAGGCTACATCAAGCGCGACCTCGCGTCGCTCTTCATAATAAACCCGGCTGTCGACACCAGGGACGAGAGAGAAGGGTGGTGGGCAAATCTCCAATCGACCCACCCACCCATAGGGAGGCGGCTTGAGCTTCTCGCGGCGATGGCGCATGTAGGTGTGAAAGATATACAGGAGAGTGTGAGAAGGGACGTCCGGCGGAGAGACGAACACAGAGAGGTGCCGGGAGTGGAGGAGGAACCGCTGTGGATGTTCTCGGATGAGGACGGCAGCTGGCAGGGCCCCTTCACGATGAGCCAGGCAATGGTGCTCGGGTGGTTGAGGCCCGACACCTGGGTGAAGCGGCTGGCGGGTCAAGGACTCCTCCAGGCTAAGGATGAGGCGCTGCTGGAACCGGTCTTCGATTCAAAAGCGAGGGCTGCAAGGGTGTCCGATCTGGATTGCCCGGCATGCAAACAGAAGATGGTCAAAGAGGATTACGAGGGTGTCGGGATCAGCCGGTGTCCGTTCTGCCGGGGTGTGTTGGTAAACTGGAGGATGCTGCCCCGCATAGGGGTGAGAACCGAGAAGGGCTTCGATGAGCGGACAAGGAGGCTTGCCGAGTACGCCGAGCGAGACCACTGTACGAAGTCAGGTGAGGCCAAGGGCTGCATGGCCTCGCCATTCAAGTGCCCTAAGTGCGGGCGCGACATGCGACGGGGCGACTATAGCGGGACCTATCCCGTCGAGGTCGACAAGTGCTTGGTGTGCGGAATGGTATGGTTTGAGCGAGACGAACTCGAGACGTTTCAATACATGCTCGAGACCAAGGGTGTCGTCCCGGAAGGTTGGGAGTGATCCGGGGCGGCCTTGAAGCACGGTCAGGCGGCCGTGCCTGAGCGCCCGGTGGCCGATTTCGGCAAAGGAGGCTGCAGATGATAGCTGTTTTTGTGATTCTCGCCATACTGGCGATTGTGATCATCGCCTTCATCGCGATGTACAACCGCTTCGCCCAGCTTCGTAACCAGGTGAAGAACGCCTGGGCGGGTATAGAGGTACAGCTGAGGAGGCGCCACGACCTGATACCCAACCTGGTGGAGACCGCCAAAGGCTACCTTGCGCACGAGAAGACAGTGCTGGAAAACGTGGTCAAGGCCAGACAGCAGGCAGTTGACGTATCCGGTGTGAAGGACAAGATGCAGGCTGAGAACATGCTTACCCAGTCGCTCCGGAGTCTGTTCGCGGTGGTCGAGAACTATCCCGACCTTAAGGCCGACCGGACGATGATGTCGCTCCAGGAGGAGCTCACTTCCACAGAGAACAAGGTCGCATTCGCAAGGAACAACTATAACGACTGGGTCACCAATCTCAACATGGCTATCGACAGATTCCCTACAAACATCATCGCCAACATGTTCGGTTACAAGAAGGCGGACCTTTTCGAAATCGAAGATGCTTCAATGCGGGAGGCACCCAAGGTCAAGTTCTAGCCGGGAGTCGGGTGCCTATGGACTGGGCCTGACGCCGGCTGCAGGGTATTGCGTAGCGTCGTGGTTCCACCCACGACGATGGCCGTCGGGCGCAGAGACCCGACGCTACAGGTGCATCGCAGTGAGGCGGGCCGAGCCTACCGGGCCGGGGTTATTCGCGGGACACGAGGCTCCTCATATAGAAGGTCTCACCTTCATATGTGACGCATAGCAGTTTGCCCTCGCGGATCATGCTATCAATCAGAGAGCGATCAGCCCCGGCTCTCTCCAGGAGACCTAACACCGCCTTTTCCCGCATCGGGTGTACTGCGGTTATGCTCAAGATGTCCTGCTCGGCGTCTCCGGTACATGAGAAGGCGTCTCCCTCGTACCCGATGAGCAGTTCGACCCGTTTCAGCCGCCGGCTGAGAATCCGGTAGGCGCGGTGCATGTCCGCCTCATGGGGCGCGCGGACTTGCTCTTGGGCCGGCGGCCGGGTGGGAATAGAGAGGTAGGCTGTGTCGGGGCCAAGGGCAGGGAGGAAATCCGAAAGCGCCTCTAGGTGAGGCGGTTGGTCGTTCATGCCCCTTACAAGCATCGTCTCACTGACCAGCACGCCCGTGAAAGTCGCCGCGAAAACCCGCATGCCGTCCATGATCTCCGCGAGGTCCAGCCCGGGGTGCGGACGGCTGACCCGCTGCCAAATCGGCTCGTGGACACCGTCGACCTTAAGCGAGACCCAATCGGCGAGGCTCAGATCCCTGCGCACGTCATCCCGCCGGATAAGAGAGGCATTGGTGATGACGGCTATTCGATGTCCCAGCGGCCGCAGAAGTTCTATGGTGTGTCCGAGATTGATGTCGAGCGTCGGTTCTCCGTCCGGGACGAACGAGAGATAATCGACATGGTCTCCGCTCGCCTCGACCTGTGCAACTTTCTCCCGCACCGCTTGCACAACCTCATCCGGCCCGTAGAAGGCCTGCCGGTCCAGCGTCTTGACCGTCGTACGTCCAACCTGGCAGTAGACGCAGGCGTATGAACATGTCTTGGCGGGCACGTGGTTGATACCCAGACTTCGCCCCAGTCGCCTCGAAGGTATGGGGCCGAATGCAATCATCGCCTGATCTCCTCACAGGTTAGAGCCTGGCCTAGTATAATACCCGTAAGGCTCCTTATCAAACACCTTGATTGAAGCGCCACCGGCGGCCGCCTTCGGCCGAAACCCCTGTTGACATCAGTGCGGACTTGACCCAACATTGATGGAGTAGCGTCAACTGCGCCGAAATGATGCCGACGGAGACCGCGGGGTCATGAGTTTTCTGCATTCGAAGTGGCTGGTAATCAGCGACCACACAGAGGAACCTTCAGAACCTCTGTGCGTAAGGGCTGGGGATCTGCTCAGGTTTGAAAGGTGTCCCACGAAGTGGCAGGACTGGATCTGGTGTACCGACCGCCGGGGCCACACGGGATGGGTCCCGGAGGGCTGGGTCTTGATCAGAGGTGACACTTGCAAGATGAAAAGGGATTACACCTCACTGGAACTCACAGTCTGCAGGGGCGAGGTGCTGGTCGTCCACGAAACGGAAAGCGGCTGGGCCTGGGCGGAGAAACTATCAGGTGAGAAGGGTTGGGTTCCGCTGGAGTGCCTCAAGCAGCTGCCGGCCGAGCGACCCGGCGGGTAAAATGAGCACGCCGGGCGCGCTGCGTCATGCAGCATGGGAGCATCCCGGCGGGCTCCGGCCGTTCAAGACCTTTGGAGTCGCGCAGGGGAGGGGAGCATGCCCGAGCATGTATGGTACGCGGGATACGGTTCCAACCTCAACCGGCAGCGTTTCTTGTGTTACATACTCGGAGGGACACCCGCGCTTGGGAGCAAAAACCACAAGGGCTCGAGAGACGCTGCCCTGCCGGCGGAGGACAGGATCCTGACCGTGAAGCACGGGCTCTACTTCGCACTACCTGATGGGCATGCCCGTACGGAGAACTGGGGGCCCGGAGGAGTTGCGTTTATTGACCCCGAGACGGACCGGGACGCCGATACAATCTGCCGAATCTGGAGGCTGAGCCGAGGGCAGTATGAGGACGTGAGAGAACAGGAGGGGCGCACCTGGTATGACAAGGAGATCACCCTTGGCGAAGCAGATGGCGTCCCGATCCTGACCGTAAGCCACGGGCGCCGCTTGGAACCTACAATGCCCCCATCGCCTGCCTACCTGAAGACCATCGCCATGGGGCTGAAGGAAACGGCAGGGTTGAGCGACGAGGAGATTGCGGACTACCTCCTGGATAAGCCCGGGGTCAGAGGCCGAATACGGAAGCATGAAATAGCAGGGATGCTGGCAGGCCTTGATTGAGTGGCGCTCAGGTGTTAAGGAGATGAGGAGAGGCAGGCCATGCGGCCGTGCAAGCCGACACGGCCCGGGGGAGGCAAGCCATGAAAGCCATGAAGGTGATGCCGCCGACATATTTCTATGTCAGTTTGCTGGTAATGATGCTCCTTCATTTTGTGTTGCCGGTCGCCCGGATCCTGGGCTTTCCCTGGCGACTGCTTGGGGTTCTCCCGCTTGTGTTTGGAATAGCACTGGCCGTCGTTGCCGACAAGGCTTTTAAGCGGGTGGGAACAAGCGTCAAGCCGCTCGGGAAGACGACTACCCTGGTCACCACCGGGGCGTTCCGGACAAGCAGACATCCCATGTATCTCGGATTCGTGCTGGTGCTTCTGGGAACTGCAGTACTTCTTGGATCGCTCACACCGTTTGCGGTGGCGGCTGCATTCGCGGTCTTCATGGAAGTGGTTTTTGTGCGTTTCGAAGAGAGGAAGATGGAGGACCAGTTCGGGGAGACTTGGCGGGAATACAAGCAAAGGGTGAGACGTTGGCTGCAGCAGCGCTGCAACCCGAGCAGTAGATCGGAGGGCCTTGGCAGATGGCCGGGATTATGAGAAAGGGGCCGGCGCCGTTTTGGACAGGCGTATAAAATCGAGATACGGTGCTTCCATCCTGGAAGAGGCAATGCGCCGGTACGGCATATCCGGCGACCGGATCGACGAGCTCGATGGCTTCGAGAGCTTCATCTATGAGTTCAGCCGCGATTCACGGGATTTTATCCTGCGTATCGGCCACAGCGCGCGGAGGAGCGAAGCCATGATTCGCGGGGAGGTCGACTGGATGAACTACCTTGCCGAGCGAGGTGCGTCGGTCGCCAGGGCGGTCACTTCGCAAGCCGGAAACCTGGTGGAAGCGCTCGACGACGGTCACGGCGGGCATTTTCTTGCCACGGCCTTCCTGAAAGCAGCCGGAAGGCCGCCTCGCGAAGCCGGATGGACGCCCACACTCTTTGAAACATATGGTGAGGTCCTGGGCAGGATGCACGCCCTCACCAAAGACTATGTGCCGTCAGACCCGGCATGGAGACGCCCCGAATGGGATGACCCCGCGATCCAGGACATAGAGGAAAACCTCCCAGCGGGCCAGGCCCGTGTGCTTGAGAAGTACCGGATCCTCATCGCCCATCTCAGAACGCTGCCCAGAGACAAGGCTTCCTACGGCCTCATTCATTTCGATGCCCATGGCTCCAACTTCCTGGTGGATGAACAGGGCCGGATCACGCTCTTCGATTTCGACGATTGCTCCTATGCCTGGTTCATCTATGACATTGCCATTGTGCTGTTCTACATGGTGACCGGACGGGAGGACGTCGGGGCTTTCACCGAGGAGTTCATGGTCCATTTTCTCAAGGGCTACAGGCAAAGCAACCGGCTCGATCCCCGGTGGCTTGAGGAGATGCCTCGTTTCCTCAAGATGCGGGAGATAGACCTGTACGCGGTCATACACCGGAGCTTCGATGTCGATAACCTCGACGACCCGTGGTGCGCGCGTTTTATGGACGGCAGGAAATCCAGAATCGAGCAGGGAGTGCCGTACATCGAATTCGATTTTCAGACCCTCCGGAGTCACCTGTAGAGCGTGATGCCGAGTCAGCCTGCCGCCTGAGGTGGGAGAGGCGTAGGCGGCGAATAGACCGCTGCTCTGGCCGCCCGAGACGGATAGCGAGGGAACAAGGCGATGGAAGTCCGGGCCATGACAGAATCCGACCGGCAGGAGGTTCACCGCATTCTGTGCGCGTGCTACCGGTTGCTGGGCAGGATCGAGGGGCTGCCGCCTGAAGCGGTCGCATTCCTGCTTTCGGAAAGGGCATCGCTCGAATCCCTCCGGAGGGAGTCGGCCTACCAGACTTTTCTGGTGGCCGAGGTCTAGCAGCGAATCGCGGGGGTGGGGGCCATCGACGGCAGCCGGGTGGCCAAGCTTTATGTAGACCCGCCCTATCACCGCCGGGGGATCGGAGCGGCCCTCTTCAGAGCCGCCGAGACCGCTATCAGAGAGTGCGGCTACGACCATCTCACGCTGGGATCGGCCCCCAGCGCGGTCGGGTTTTACCAGGCGATGGGAGCATCGGTGACCGGTCGGAAACCCCCTGTCCCGGGCCCACTTGCGAACCACCAGCCCTTCCTGATGCGCAAGCCCCTTGTGCCGATGTGAGATTTTGCTTGACGTGATTATTGCACTCTGTTACGGTTCCAGAAGTTAGCGGAACCGAATCTTCCGCTGATTTGTTCGTTCTTGGGGCGGGCATAACTCAGTGGTAGAGTATCAGCTTCCCAAGCTGAGGGTCGCGGGTTCGAATCCCGTTGCCCGCTCCAGTTTTGGCCGTGGGGGTAGTCAATGGGGGCGCCTTTGGTTGAAGGAGAGACAGCCTGCCCGGAGGCCTCCCGCGGTATCAAGGTCGTACGTGTCGGGAGCGGCACTCCTGCCGCCAGAGCCGGCTTAGAGCCCGGTGACTCCATACTCTTCGCCAACCACAGGCCTGTCCGGGACATACTGGATCTCTTTGCCGCGTCCCTGGAGTCCGAAATGCATCTTGGTGTAGACCGCGCGGGAGAGACCATCCTGCTGTCGCTCCGGCGGAGGCGCGGTGAGGATCTCGGGATTGAGATTCACCCGGAAAGACCCTCGGTCTGCAATAACAAGTGTGTCTTCTGCTTCGTGGACCAGATGCCTCCGGGCCTCAGGAAGGGCCTTTACGTGAAGGACGAAGACTATCGCTTGTCTTTTCTGCATGGAAACTACCTTACCCTCACCAATATAGATGCGGACACCGAAAGACGCATCGTGGATATGCATCTTTCGCCCCTTTACGTATCGGTTCATGCTACAGATCCCGTGGTCCGAGCCGGCCTCCTCGGAAGGGAACCCGCGGAGCCTGTGTTGGACATTCTTGACCGCCTCGGCTCCGCGGGGATCAAGTTCCACACACAGATAGTACTCGTGCCGGGCTATGATGACGGCGAGGTGCTCGAGGGTACCCTGCACGACCTCTGCAGCCGTCGCGAGTATATCCTTTCGGTCAGTGTCGTGCCGGTCGGCCTCACGGCTCACCGCGACCGGCTGCCGGCCATTGATGCGGTGGACTGCGACCTGGCCCGGGATACCCTGTGCTACATGGACCGCATTCACGAGCGTATGAGGGGACTCAGCGGGAGAGGAATGGTCTATGGCGGCGACGAGCTGTTCCTGCTTGCGGGCCGGCCGGTTCCGGAAGAACCCTATTACGATGACTATCCGCAGATAGACAACGGGGTGGGACTTCTGAGGATGCTGCTTGAAGCCTCACGCCGGTTACGCGTGCCCCGGAATCTCAGAGGCAGGCACCTGGTGTTCGTGACTGGGATGCTGGCCGCACCCTATATCGAGAAACTGGCAGCCGAGATGGCCGGGCGGGGAGTGAGGGTCGATACAGCCGCGGTTCCAAACCGGCTGTTCGGTCCCACGGTAACGGTGAGCGGCCTGCTTTCCGGCAAAGACGTCCTCAACGGGCTGTCCGGCATCGAGGACGCCGACCTGGTCATTCTCCCGCCCAGCATTGTAAACCCCGACGGACTTACCTTGGACGGCCTGTCGATCGCGGAGATGACCGCCTGCGCACGTTCCTTCGAGAGTGCTCCCTGGATA
>CAZRAU010000055.1:0-20669 GCA_964598025.1 uncultured bacterium | reverse complement strand
ACTACTGCATGCTGGAAGATGCCGAGCGTGCTCACCTGCGCGCCCTGATCCAGGTATTCATAGCTGAGAAAAACTGGGAGGGTGCGGGGGGACTGGAACTTGACGACGAGATCCGCGTCACAATCTCTGCTCAAGCCTGTCTGCTTATTCTGGGCCTGCCTCACAACTATTACCAGAATGTCCAATCCATTATCGTCTATCCCTCTACCGTGGTTCCACCGCAACGCAAGCTGGGTTCCTTTGAAAACACGATCGCTCCACTGGATGTTGAGCGACCGATTCTCGGGCAAGCATTCCTGCAGGGACCTGTGATAATTATCTGGGATGTAGCCCTGCATGGAGGTCGTCATCCGGAGCTTGGTCACAACGTCATTTATCATGAATTCGCCCATAAACTGGATATGCTCGATGGCGCAGCCGATGGCACGCCACCATTGCGCGATAGGGCTGAATATCGGGACTGGATTCTCACATGTTCGCGTGAATACGAACGTCTCAGACACGACGTAGCAATGGGCAAGGAATCATTTCTCAATGCCTATGGTGCGACGAGCGCGGCGGAGTTCTTTGCCGTCGCTACCGAGCAGTTTTTTGATCAGCCGCGATTGATGATCGAGCAGGCGCCGGACCTTTATCGTGTTTTACGAGAATACTATCGTCAGAATCCATCTGAACGTGTGACCAAGAGGATCTGCATGGAGGGAAGCGAAAACCAAAGTCGATAAGGGGCTCCAGCGTAGAAGTGCCCTAACCCCAAAATGCACCGGCTTTGAACAACGGGTTCAATCGGGCGTCATTCGGGAGATATGATCAGAAACCCATGGGATCAGGAAGGCCCAATGCTGGTGAAACCGGTGATTTGATCGTTGGGCTCACAACTCTAATAAAGAATGAAAGGAGAACAGATCATGAGTACTTATGTATTGATTCACGGGGCATGGCATGGAGGCTGGTGTTGGGACAAGGTTGTTCCCCTGTTAGAGAAAGAAGGGCATAATGTGGAGACGCCTGACCTGCCGGGGCATGGGAATGACAAGACCCCCATTCCCGAAATCTCTTTGCAAGCTTATGCAAATAAGGTCTGTGAGGTTCTGGACGCACAGTCTGAGCCAGTAATTCTCGTCGGTCACAGTATGGGTGGTGTGGCAATCACCCAAGCTGCTGAATATCGGCCAGAAAAGATCAAAAAACTCGTTTATGTAACGGCCTTTCTGCTTCAAAATGGTGAATTCTTGCTACAGTATGGTGAACCGGATGAAGACGCCTTAGTTCTTCCGAATCTGATTATGGCAGAGGACCAGAGTTACGCTACTGTGAAAGAGGGTGCGCTTAAAGAAGCTTTTTATGGAGATTGTTCCGAAGAAGATGTGGCAAGGGCGAAGGCGCTTCTGGTTCCCCAGGCGGCGGCTCCCTTCGCTACGCCGGTTACTACGACTCCGAATAACTTTGGTCGCATACCCAGGATTTATATCTCCTGTACTCGTGACAGGGCCATCAGCCCTTCTATACAAGAAAAGATGTACAATAATTTGCCATGTGAAAAGGTTATCAAGATCGAGACCAGCCACTCTCCATTTCTTTCCTCACCTGAAGAGTTGGTAGGACATCTGCTTTCATTATGAGATTGCAAAATAAAGACTTTACCGGGAGCCTTTCATCTAGAATTACAAGGGCTGGAAAATGGTAGTGAAGGTCTAACCAAAGAATACAGCGGAGGCAAAAAACCGCGTCGCTGATTTGATCGTTCGTCTACAAAGGGCGGTTGAGTGATGGCAAAGAAGAAGCGCAATCCTTTCAAGCTGAGGGATTTCCGGGGTGTCGCCCCCCGAGTAGTAGCCGAACTAGAGGATAGGGGCATCAAGAATGCTGAACAGATGCTGATCGCCGGGCGTACGAGAAAGCAACGATCAGCCCTTGCCAGGCAGATCGGCATCTCGGAGACCGCCATTCTGGGATTGGTCAGACTGTCGGACTTGGCGCGCCTACCTGGTGTGAAGGGTATCCGAGCAAGGTTGTACGTGGATGCCGGAGTTGACAGCGTCGAGAAGATGGCGAACTCGGAGCCGGAGCCTCTGCGATTGATGGTGAGACAGTATGTGGAACGAACTGGCTTTGACGGCACACCACCGTCGCCGAAAGAGGTGAGTTCCACGATCGCGAATGCTCGGAAGCTGCCAAAGGTCGTCGAGTCTTGAGTGAGAGAACAAGGGAGCAGCCCAACAACTGGCTCGAGCAGTCTTTCGCCGCTCATCCCCACCGCTGTGTGTGCGAGATTGTGGGAACAACAGGCACCCGAGGAGGACACGAAGTCTGAAATGGTATGACGGCGAGATACAGTCAGGGGCGGGCAGATCAGCAGGACACTCCTGTACATGAGTTACGTGCGATTGACGCAACTGGAGCGGGCGAATCACAAGGGGGTGGAAATTGAAGAAACTCATACTCGGTCTTAGCATAATCGGCTGCTGCTTACTCGCGTTCATGATGTCATGCAATGAGAAGAACAATTCATCGAAAATCGCCGATTCCGACAGCCTCGTTGACATCCGTACGCACAAGCTACGAGTGATCTTATCGGATACTCCAAGCGAATACACCATTGTTCTGGAATCGGGGGGAGGGCAATGTTCGGATGCCTATCAGGAAATACAAGATACTCTTGCGGTGCTTACCGGTACAAGGGTGATGAGCTACGATCGTTCCGGATTCGGCCGAAGCGAACTCGGGCCGGACAATCTCGATGCAATAGGCGAGGTGGATGCCCTGAAGAAGTGCCTGGAAGTCCAGGGGTTTAGAGACAAGTACATCCTTGTGGGGCATTCATATGGAGGGTTTCTGGTCCAGCTTTTCACTCTGCGGTACCCTGAACTGGTCAGCGGTCTTGTTCTGATTGACCCCATGAATGTCAAGTTCGTCGATAGATTCGGACTCGACAACCTCAATGCGGTCACACCGTATTTTGAAGGACCAAGCAACGACTTCGAGAAAGCCTGCAATAGAGTGGTTGATCACTTCCCTGAGGCAATCGAAGCGCTAAGAGGCAAGGAGCTCCCGACACAGATACCGGTAATACTGATAACCGTTGGCAACCCTCCTCTCTCCGACATCATGTGGCGCGAATGTCACAGGGAAATGGTGATGGGTTCCGACAAACATGTGCTGCTGATTGCAGAAGGGAACAGCCACAACGTGGTTCATGAGAATCCTGAATTGGTGGTGAAGACCATAGCGGAATTGGTCGGTCGAATCAAATCAGAGTGAGCAAGGGCATGGCTGAGGGGCTCGTAGATCCCGTCTGGGGCCGGGTTCTTCGGCGCCACCTGTGGGCACGGCGAACTTGGTCCGGGTCTGACACGGGGGTGTTGCGGCGTCAAGGTTCCGGCGAAAGCAATAGCCGTGCGGTCATATCCGAAAGTGAGGTGTTTTCATGAATCTTAAGCACATGACAGTGCTTCTGATTGCCGTCTTGATCTATGAAGTGGTGCTTAAACTGACCCACGTTCTTTTGCCGTCGTTGCATGAAATCTCCTTGGTCGCCTCAGTCACCGCAGGACTCAGATACGTCACGGGCGTGATTCTCGTGGCCTTTATCTATCTCTTTTACATGGCCGAAAAGGAGTACGGCGGAATCAGACAGGTGGCGGGGCTCATAATGATCTTCGTGGCGTTGAACGTGATTCTCCGGCTGCTGGTGACAAGAGGAACAGGCGATCATGCGTCCATTCGGGTTGTGAGCCAATTGGCCGGTCTGAGCATCTCTGTTCTCTTCTTCATGCTTGTTGTGGTCTATAGAAGAAATGTCCCGCTCGCTCAGAAGCCCTTGCGCTGCGCCGCTTTGCTTGTGGCCGTTACCTTCGGAATCGGTATAGGTACGAGTCTGGTGAAGTCCATTGAAATCACGCGCTTTGCCGTTCACGGGGAGATGACCGATCATTCCCCTTTGTTCTTCAATCTTATGTTTGTTCTGTTCTTGGTTACGCATGCAGCAGTGATCTATTTTCTTTACAGATATTACCAGTTCAAGTTTGGAAGGTCCGGACCTAACAACAGATTGCAGGCTACGGGGCTACAGCCCCGATAGCTGAGGCGGGCGCTTGATGCCCTTTGCCTCGCGCGCCTTGCGATACCATAGGCTACACTCTTCAGCGGGTCGGGGGAAAACTATGAAACAGGACCCTCGCCATCACAGTGTGTATGTGGTCGAACTGGATGCTGCCGTCCGCACCCGGCGGAGGTTCCGCGAGGCGAATCCCAATCACGATCCCGACATGGCATGTCTCTATGTCGGCATGACCGGACTCTCTCCGGAAGAGCGCTTCCAGAAACACAAACAGGGCCACAAGGCGTGCAGGTATGTGAAAGCCTTCGGCAAGCGCCTTCGGCTGGATCTCTACGATGGTCTTAATCCCATGACCTTCGAGGAAGCTTGCGACATGGAGGCGGAGCTGGCGGAGCAGCTTCGCCGGCAAGGCTATGCCGTGTGGCAGCACTGATCGAGAGGCGTGCCCGACTCAGTATTCAAGCCGGCGGTGCGGTCAGGACGAGGAGCTTCCTTGGGTGAGTTCCCCGATGAGTCCTGACCTCGATAGGCGCAGGTTGAGCATCTCTGAGGCCGGCTGTCCGGCGGCTGCAGTACCTTCGGATGGGGACACCGCCGGGGCGAAACCGGCGAGTATGGGACAACTGACACAATCGCCCGGGGGTCTCACCGCCTTAGGGCCTCGATTCTCCGAAACTGATTGACATTGAGCGGGTTAATATCTATAGCGAATAGACAGGGAACATGGAACCGGCCGTTCCGGGTGGTGTTCTTGGGCCGGGTTGTGCCCAAAGGATGGGGTGAGGATGATGCCGGGAGCAGGCAGCGGATAGGCCCGGACGAGGCCGGTGAAAGGAGTCCGACTCAACTGGCTGAGCGAACCTGGCTGGAGAAGACAAGAGGGGTCCTTCAGACCCGGTACGCGCGGATCGCCATCAGTGCGGGCCTTATCCTCTTTCTGTTCACACGGCTGGATGTGAGGGCGGTCGGGGAGGCACTGATCACCGTGAGATGGCAGTTCATGGTGGTGGCGCTTGCCACTTTCGCGGCTTCCCTGGTTCTGGGGAACGTCCAGTGGATGCTGCTGCTTTCACTCCAGGGCATCCGGCTTTCCTTCCGGAGGACGCTTTCCTTCTATTTCGTAGGGGCCTTCTTCAACAACTTCCTGCCCGCCAATATTGGAGGAGATGTGGTCCGGGTCTACGATGTCTACAAGGAGTCGGCCAAGCCCCACGCCGCCATAGCGGCGACCGTGACCGACAGGCTTTTCGGCATGGTGGCCCTGGGCCTGCTTGCCATGCCGGCCGGGCTCTATGTGGCCTTCCGCTATGGGGCTCTGGGCCTCGACCGGAGTTTCGGGTTCTGGAGCCTGGTGATAGTACTCGCCTTTGTGGGTATCCTCGCCTTTACGCTTGCCATGATCTTGAATCGGGGTCTCGCAAGAGCGGTGGAGCGGATCGTGAGGCCCCTCCTCATACGCGGCACGCGCGACCGCTTCAGGCAGGTCTATGAATCCTTCCACATGTACCGCAAGCACATGCGGGGCCTCGTTGCGGTGCTCGGTATGGCTCTTTTCGTCCAGACATGCCGGGTGCTGGTCCACTATGAGGTGTCCGAGGCCATGGGGCTCGAGATTCCGGCAATCTATTTCTTCCTTTTCATACCTGTAATTGCTATTTTCATAGCGATGCCCATTTCGATCGGTGGTTTGGGTGTGAGAGAGGGCCTGGGTATCTTCTTTTTTACCAGGGCGGTGGCCGGCCTGGGCGACGAGCAGGCCATGGCGATGGAACTGCTGGCCTATGTCGTGGGAGTGGTTGTAAGCCTGGGTGGCGGTGTGATATATTTCACCAGAGGTTTGGCACCGGCCCGGATCGAACAAGAATTTTCTGAGGGGAGGCTGTCTGATGCCGGCTGATGAAGCTCACTGTAGATGGAACAGGGTTGTTGCCGGGCTTGTGTTCGTGGCGGTGCTTGCCGGTTATGTGATCACGATATCTCCCACCGTTTCTTTCTGGGATGCGGGTGAATTCATAGCCACGTCTCACATTCTCGGGGTACCTCATCCGCCGGGCACGCCTTTTTATGTGATCGTGGGCAGGGTGTTCTCCATGCTTCCCGTTGTCGGGCCGGCCTTGGCGGTCAACCTGATGTCGGCCGTCACCGGGGCCCTGGCTGCGCTCTTCCTGTATCTTATTACAGTGAAGATCCTGGTGCTCTGGCGGGGCATACCGGGGACCAAGCAGGAGATGCTCGCAGTCTATGCCTCCGGCGCGTGTGCCGCCCTGGCCGGGGCGTTTTCAGGGAGTTTCTGGATCAACTCGATCGAGGCCGAGGTCTACTCACCGAGCGCCTTCATCATGGCCTTTACCGTCTGGCTCATGATAAGGTGGTCGGAGCGCTCCCGGGACACCGGGAGCCGTAACAGTCTTGTGCTTATCATGTATCTTCTGGCCTTGAGCGTGGGCCTCCACCTGGGTACGGTCCTGGTGCTTCCGGCTTTCCTGGTTTTTGCGCTTATCATAGACTGGCGGCTCTTCACCGATGTCAAGTTCATCATACTGGTCGTGTTTGTTGGCCTCCTGGGCCTCAGCAATCATCTCTTCCTGCCCATCCGGTCGGCGCTCAATCCGTCGATAGACGAGGCCAATCCCGAGCACTGGGACGCCTTCAGGGACTGCCTTCTGAGGAAGCAATATAAGCCGATGACCCCGTTTGTGAGGCAGGCCCCATGGTCATTCCAGTTCGGCATGTTCTGGCGTTATTTCAGGGAACAGTGGACTGTTCCCGGCAAGAGCTGGACCGGGCTTCTCATGCTTGCGGGATCGGCCGGGGCCATAGTGCATTTCCTGAAGGAGAAGAAGACCTTCATCCTCATGGGGACCATATTCCTCGTCATGAGTCTGGGGCTGATCGTCTACATGAACTTCACGGACCATGAGGTCAGGGAGCGTGACTACTTCTTCGCGCACGGGTTTTTCTTCTTCTGCGTATGGATCGGGGTTGCATTCGCCTATCTAATCGACCTTGCGACCGATCGCGAACGCCCCTCCTGGGTCTCCTATGTGCTGCCTCTGGGGCTTGTGGCATTCACGCTCTCGGCCTACTTCGTGAATTTCGAGACCCACGACAGGAGAGGCGACTATAACGCTTACGACTATGCTTACAACATGCTGGCCACTGTGGAAGAAGACGGCATGATATTCACCAACGGTGACAACGATACCTTCCCGCTCTGGTTCATCCAGGAGGTGAAGGGTTTCCGGAAGGACGTAAGGATCCTGAACTTGAGCCTCCTTAACACGCCGTGGTACATATGGCAGCTCAAACACCTGGAGCCGAAGGTGCCCATGACTTTCAGCGACCAGCAGATAAAACAACTGAGGCCCTACAGGGACAGGGACGGCAAGATCGTGATGGTAAAAGACATCGCCACCGAGGACATCATAGCTACCACGGGCCGGAGTAGACCCATCTATTTCGCCGTCACGGTTGCCGACTACATGGGCTATGAGAACCGGCTTGTGCTGGAAGGTCTGGCATTCAAGTTGCTTGATGAGCCCCAGCGGAATCTTGTAGATGTGGAGACCACACTCAACAACCTCTACAGGGTCTATTCCTACAGAGGTCTCCTCAGGCCCGAGAATCGGGACATCCCTATGCCGGCGCCCAACCTGACGGATATTCCGAAACCCGTTGCCATCGAGCAGCTCGACCTCAGTGATCCCTATGTCTATGATACAGAGGTCTACAAGGATATCAATACGCGGAGGCTTGTCACCAATTACGCCGCTGCACACCTCAGGCTCTGCATCTACTACATCGAAAACCGGGAGTTTGACAAGGGCGTCAGGGAGCTGGAGCGGGCGGTGAAGCTCTCGCCCGATTACGAGGGATACAAGGACCTTGCGATCGCGGCCTACGGTTATGCGGGCAAGGTGGCGAAGGCGGAGAGCCTGGCCACGGAGTTTCTAGCCAGGGAGCCCAATAATGTCAACCTTTACATGCAGCTCTTCAACGTATACAGGAAAGCGAACCGTCCGGAAGAAGGGGAGCAGCTGCTTCACAGAATGATTGCGGCCCTCCCCGATAACCCGGAGGGTTACTCCCTTCTTACCTCTTTCTACCGTGAGCGGGGCGAGTTCGCTAAGGCCGCTGATGTTGTGAGGCGGTGGCTTTCGCTCCATCCTCGCGACCAATCGGCTGCACAGCTACTCGAATCCCTGGAACAGCAGGCCCGAGAAGCAGGTTCCTAAGAACCTTTATGCGTAAAACCATTGTAATCGGACTTGACGGTGCCACCTTCGATCTATTGGACCCGCTTATGGAGCGGGGTCTGCTCCCCAACTTGAAGAGCCTTGCCGGCCGGGGCGTCCGGGGCAAGCTCCGTACCGTGATTCCGCCGGGCACGGGCCCGGCCTGGTCTTCGATCGTAACCGGTCTGGACCCCAGCAACCACGGCATCTTCGATCTCATAGTAAGGGCCACAGGCTCCTACAACCTGGGCTTCCTGAATGCGGAGTCCCTGAGAGCGCCGACGGTATGGGATCTCGCGGGGGTCTTTGGGGGCAGGGTACTGGTCTTGAATGTCCCCATGACCTATCCGCCTCGCGAGGTCAACGGCTATCTGGTAAGCGGCCTTCTCACGCCGGCGGCAAGCGAGCACTGCACGCACCCGCCCGACCTTCTGGCAAGAATAAGGGGGATGGAACCCAAGTACAAGATAGTGCCCGCCCAGGCCTTCTCCCCGACGCGTATCGCCGCCTTCCTCGACGAGATCGAGCAGGTCTTCGACGCCAAGGCGCGGGTGATGAAGGAGCTGCTGAAGCAGGCTGACTGGCGCTTCGTGATGCAGGTCTTCAACGAGACCGATTTCCTCCAGCACGCGCTCTGGTATGTCCTGGATCCCGAGCATCCCCGCCACGATCCGGCGCTCCACCGCCGGTATGCCGAGCGTATCTATGGTTTCTACGGCAGGGTGGACGCCATGATAGGAGAAGTGGTCGCCATGGCGGGAGATGATGCTTCGATCATTGTCATCTCCGACCACGGCCACGGGCCGCTCCATGAGTTCATCCACGCCAACAATCTCTTTGTAGAGAAGGGCATAATGAAGGTGAAGCGGGACATAAGGTCCCGGGTGAAATACGCGCTCTTCCGTATGGGCCTGACCCCGCTCAATGTATACAAGATGGGTAACGCCATGGGACTCGCGCGGCTTCGCATGGGCCTTCGCTGGACGAGCAAGGGTTACCGGATGCTCAGCCGGTTCTTCTTCTCCTTTTCCGATATCGACTGGAAGCGATCGACGGGCTATGCCATAAGCGGGGGTGTCTATGGCGGGGCTTTTGTGAACCTCAAAGGCCGCGAGCCCCAGGGGGCGGTGGAGAAGGAAGGCTACCGCGAAGCCCGGGGGAGGTTGGCCAAGGTGCTTATGGAGATGCGGCACCCAAGAGACGGCGGCCGGCTTGTGACGGAGGTGCTCGAGCGTGAGGAGGTGTATAAGGGCAGGTACGCCCATGAGGCGCCGGATCTATTCTTCCTGCCCAGGGACCCCACCATAGGGGTGTTCGGAGATTTCGAGTTCTCATCCAACCGTATAGTCGAACCGGCATCGGAAGCGATCTCGGCGCAGCACAGGATGGACGGCATATTCATCGCCACGGGAAACGACCTGAAACAAGGGGCCGAGGTGGAAGGGATGAGGGTGATCGATGTCGCCCCGCTGCTCTTGCATCTTATGGGACTCGGTATCCCCGAGGGGCTTGACGGCAGGCTCAATGACGGGCTTTTCGCCGAGGGAGCACTCGACCGGCGTCCGCCCTCCTATTTCAAGCTGGCTGATGTGCTCGCCGCCTCAGGCGGCGACAGACATACCATGGAAGACGAGAGCATCAAGGAGAGGCTGAAGGGTCTGGGCTATATATCCTGAGTAATGAAGCGGCGTAGGGAGCCGGCTCCGGGCCTCCGGGGCAGTGTGTCACTCGAAGGCTTTGCGCCGGGGAAGGACAAACTTGAGCCCTAAGATCGGCGGGGTCCCCAGGAAGTATGCTCTCTGGATCCTGGCTCTCGTCCTGATGGCGGGCTTTGTCTACTGGGGCCGCCACAATCTCGACAAGGTATTGAGGCTTGAGCCTCGCTATGTGGGGCTCTGCTTTGCCTGTACCGCGGGGATCGCGGTAATCTCGGCCCTCAAGTGGCGGGTGGCCCTGCGAAGCATCGGTGAGGCCGATGCGGCGCACTTCGGGTCGCTCCTTTACTACTTCATGTTCGGCCGGGCCGTCGGACTTGTGCTCCCCATGGATGTGAGCGATTTCAGCGTGCGGACGATGTCGCTTAAACTGAATCATTCGATCTCCATCGGGCGGGCGTCCTATTCGGTCTATATGGACAGAACGTTCGATCTTGTGGTGGCAGGGCTTTTCCTGGTGCCCTCGATCCTTTCTATCGTAGGCACGATAGAACCCGTGACCGGGCTCTGGCTCTTCGCCGCCTGCTTCGTCTTCGGGGTCGTGAGTTTCGCCTTCTGGGGCCGGCAGACCATGATCGTCATCGTATTCATCTTTCACCAGCTTTTCAGGGCCGTCTGCAGGATCCGCTGGATAGGCAGGCGGGTCGATCACGACGCGGAGCGGAAGCTCTTCGCCGAGCGTGACTACGGTCCGGTGGCGGCTCCGCTCTTCCTCTTGAGTTCCGTCAAGTTCTTCCTGACGGCCATGCGCTTCGTCACGATCGGCGCGGCCATGGGGGTGACACTCGGCGCGGCCAAGCTCCTGCTTTTCGTGCCCGGCGCCCAGTTTGCGGCGCTTTTCGCTCTCACCCCAGGCGGCTTGGGCATCGCCGACTGGTCCTGGTCGGCTCTCCTTATCAAGATTGGGGCTGACGAGACCGTGATCGTCCCTTATCTTATATCCTTGAGGGTTGTAATCAGTCTGTCCATAATAGTGCTGGCGGCGTTTTCGAGGCTCCTCTACCGGAAACCCGGCCAGGAAGGGGCATAGCCTGGTGCAGCAGCCGACCACAGGCAGGGTCGCAGTGGTGATGCCGGCCCGGAACGAGGAGGCGTCCATAGGCCCCGTGATCGAGGCCGTGAGGAGGCTTCATCCGGATTTCGATGTCGTGGTGGTGGACGATGCCTCGACCGATGACACGCCGAGGGTCGCGCGCGGGGCCGGCGCCAGGGTACTTCGGGCTCCCATAAGCCTGGGGTACGGCGGGGCGGTCCAGGTGGGCCTCAAGTATGCGCACAAGCACAAGTATGATCTTGTGATTCTCATGGATGCGGACGGCCAGCATGACCCGGAATACATCGGGAAGCTGATCGAGGCCTCGGCGGACCAGGATCTTGTCATAGGCTCCAGGTTCAAGGGCGTGGCTTCTTACAAGGTGCCGTTTGTGCGGCGGCTCGGCATGCGGGTCTTCAGCGGCATTGCCAGTGCCATCACGGGCCAGAGGATTTCGGATACGAGCTCGGGCTTTCAGGCTGTCAGGAGCAATGTGGTTGCTCTCTTTGCCCTGGGGGCCTACCCGGTCGATTTCCCCGATGCCGACACTGTGATCTGGGTCGCCAGACACGGTTTCAGGGTGAGCGAGGTAGGCGTGAAGATGCACCAGAGGACGACCGGGAAATCAATGATCTCCGGTCTGGGCACATCCCTCAAGTACGTTCTCAAGATGCCGCTTTCCATTCTGGTCACAATCCTGAGGATTCCTTATCGGGACAGGGGGGAGGATCCGCGATGAACTTGCAGGTCAGGATTTTGGCTCTGGTTGTGAGTCTCCTGTTCGTGGCCTACGTGGTCTGGCTGGTCAGGAACAGGAAGCTCAGGGAGACCGACTCGATTGTATGGATTCTGGCGGGCATGGCCATCTTCGTACTTTCGGTATGGGTGAGACCCCTGGTATTCGTGACGGACATCATAGGGGCCAAGTTCCCGGTGTCCACGCTGTTCTTCAGTGCCCTGGTCTTCCTGGTCTTCATTGCCTTGTGGATGACGACGCGCATATCCGCCCTGAGTGAAGAGGTGAAGGATCTGGCCCAGAAGATCACCCTTATGTCCGAGGAAAAGGACGAGGAATGAGCAGAAGAAGGCGGAGGCAACCGGAGAAGTCGAGGGGGCCGGGGAGGTCGGAGCCACAGGAAGAGCCGCGCGGCGCCGGGCAGCCGGAAAAGCCCATGCCGGAGCGTACCCACAGAAGGTTCAGGACTCCGAAGCAGCCGGGGAAACAAAGTGCAGACAAACCGGCACAGCCGCCGAAAGGTCTCGATACGCTTGAAAACATCATAACCGGCGACGCCAGGCGCTACTGGATCCTGACCGGCATTGCGATAGGGGCTGCCGTGCTCTTCAGGCTGGCATATCTCAGGGCTGATCCCCCCTGGGACTTCACTTGGAGCCAGGCCCTCTTTACAGATGGCGCCCGGGCCATCGACGGGGCGCGCAGCAAGGTCCTTTTCGGCCAGTGGATCGCCGACATGCGTTCACCGGTGGTCCTCTTCTATCCGCTCGTAAACGTTCTGGCCTATGCCATCTTCAAGATAGGTGGGGTCGGTCTGGCCCAGGCCAACCTGGTGGGGGCGCTTCCGGCGCTTGCATCGGTCATGCTGCTTTTCCTCTGGATGCGAAATCTCGAGGGACCCGCCGGGGGGTTTGCCGCCCTCGTGCTCCTGGCCTTTCCCTACGTGCACGTAGTCTATAGCAGGGTCCCCATGGTGGAGAGCCTGCTGATGCTCATGCTTCTGGCGGCCTTCTGGTTTACGCTCAAAGGGGGCCGCGGGCTCTTTGCGGCCGGCCTGCTGTGCGGCCTGGCCGCCTTCATGGTCAAGATGCACGCACTTCACTTCGCACCTGTAGTTGTGGCGTTTGTGTTGACAAACCAACGGGGAGACCCGCCCCGGCGCAAGGCCGCGGCGGTCGCGGCTTTCCTGGTGGGGCTTGCAGCGGCCATAGGCATGTGGCTGGCCCTGGTCTATCTCGTCAATCCGGAGATGATATCGAAGTACTTCCAGTCCAATATCCTGATTGCCCAGAAAGGGGAATATGCGGGCGCCGGCATCGGACAGATCTTGACGACCCGCCTGGGCGCCTTGATACACTTGGGAAGTGGAAGAGACGGTTTCTTCGCCGAGGTCCCCATCCTTTCGGTCATGGCATTGCTTGGCCTGCTTGCCGTGATGTCGGGTTTCTCCGGTGAGCGAGCTGAATCCAAGCCTTGGGAGCGGCTGGCGGCCATATGGTTTGTGGGCCTCGTGGCGGCCCTCAGTCTCTTGAGTTACAGGCCGCTTCGTTACATGGTGCTCCTCACGCCTCCGGTCGTGCTCCTGGCAACGTCTTTTCTGCTGAGGCTCATGGGCGGCCGGCCTTTCCTGGCCGCACACAAACCCAAGTGGTTTGTCTATGCTTTCCCGGTATGGCTGGCATGGGTGCTCATCCACTTCCAGCAGGACATCATCTACCGGACGCTCAGCGGGGGTGCCCCGCTGGTCACGGGTGGGCTCAGCCCCGGAGAGATCCCGTTCTATAATTTCCAGCTTTCGGTCTGGTGGCATGTGCTGATCTACGGCGGCATGGCCGCCGCGCTCACACTCATTTTCAGAGACCGGATCGTCCGGGCCAGGGTCTCCTTCGCCCATAGTGGGTTTAAGGCCGTGGCGGCAGGCGTCTTACTGGCTTTTGTCATCATTCATTCGATGAGTTTCGCCGGCTACGCGAGGACGCGCAGATACAGCATAATCGATGCCGCAGCAAGCCTGGGGCGCGTGCTCTCAGATGGCGTCTTCATGGTAGGTGACTGCTCCACGACGCTGGCCCTCGAGACCGGGTTCAGGACGCTTCCCGCATACGGCGATCTGATCCGGTATAAGGAGAAAGAGACTTTCGAGCAGTATCCGGTCACCCATTTCCTCTTGAGGTTCCCCACCCTTTTCGAATACCTTAGAGACACCTACCCGGACGTCATCGACCGGATGGCGGCGGTAAGGAGTCTCGTGCTCTGTGGGCGGGCTGCCACTGTGGTGCGATTGCCCGAGTGGCCGGGTTATGCCCGGGCCGCATATGTACCGAGCAAGTATGAGATCGGCTTCGATGCTCTGAGGAGGGGCCAGGTGGGAGAGGCGCGCGTCGCATTTGAGGAGTTTCTCGAGGAGAAGCCGGACTCCTATGAGGCCCTCTCGGCTTTGGCCGTCTGCGGCCTACAAGCAGGCCGCATCGAAGAGGCAGAAGATGCCATCCGGAAAGCCCTGGCGCTTACGGAGCGAGACTCCTTTTCCCACGAGATATATGGCGATGTGCTGAATGCCCGAGGCGATCAGTATGGCGCGCGGGCCGAGTGGCAGCAGGCATTTGAACTCAACCCCTACAACCCGTCGCTGCAGGCCAAGCTGGGAATGAGGAGGCGGTGATTCGATGATCGATGTTTCGGTGGTAGTGCCTGTCCTTAACGAAGAAGGCTCGCTTCGCGAGCTGTACGCCAGACTCACTGAGACGCTGAAGGGTATGGGCAGGACCTATGAGCTCCTGTTTGTCGATGATGGAAGCACGGACCAATCCTACGAGATCCTTGCCGAGCTTTACCGGGACGATCCCAACGTGAGGGTTCTGAGCTTTCGCCGAAGGTACGGCAAGAGCGCGGCCCTTGCCGTAGGATTCGGCGAGGTCCGGGGGGAAGTCATAGTCACCATCGACGCCGACCTGCAGGACGATCCGGCCGAGATACCCAAGCTGATTGCCAAGTTGGACGAGGGCTACGATCTGGTGTCCGGGTGGAAACAGGACCGCAAGGATCCTATCACCAAGACCATCCCGTCCAGGTTCTTCAATGCGGTGACCGGGGCGGTGACGGGGCTCAGACTCCATGACATGAACTGCGGTCTCAAAGCCTACAGGCGGAGCGTGACCGAGCAGATCCATGTCTACGGGCAGCTCCACAGGTTCCTCCCCGTGTTTGCCCGGAACGAAGGCTTCCGGGTGGGCGAGGTACCGGTCAAACACCATCCGCGGGTCCACGGCAAGACCAAGTATGGCGCCCGCAGGTTGCTTCACGGTTTTCTGGACCTGTTGACCGTGCTGATGGTGACGGGTTACGCGGCAAGCCCGCTTCACTTTTTCGGCACGATCGGGGTGGCCCTTAGCCTGGCAGGCTTCATCATAAACTGCTATCTCACCTACCTGCGGCTCACCTACGGCAATATACAGGGCAAACACCCGCTCCTCATGCTGGGTGTACTGCTCATGATCCTGGGTTTCCAGCTGATTTCAACCGGGCTGCTCGCTGAGTTGATGACGCGAAAAGGGCATCGGGGTGGGGAAGAATACGGCATCAGGGCTCGGCTTTCCCATGACCGTGAGAGGGTTGGGGATGCCGGGAAGACTTAGTACGCCGGGGACGCGGAGACCCAAGGGAGGGAAGCGCCGTGGGGCCGGTGCAGCATCGGCGACGGCCGGCCGGGAGAAGCCTCTCTCTCGCAAATGGACCGTGATCACCATCGTCGCCCTCTGCGGGGTCGCGGTACTCGTTGGTATCCTGGCCTTTGACAGTTACCCATCCATAATCGGCGACAATGCGGAATTCGTGATCCTGGCGAGGTCCCTGGCCGCCGGTAACGGCTTTCGCTACATCAATCATCCCGATAACAGGCCGGCGACCAAGTATCCGTTGGGCTTCCCTGCGCTCCTGGCCGGGTGGTCACTGATATTCGGCGATTCGGTTGTGTCCATGAAAGTGTGTGTGCTTGTCTGTTATGTGGCGGCCGTGGGTCTGGCCTTCGGGGTCGGAGAGAAGCTCATGGGGTGGGCCTATGCGCTTGTGGCATCCGCGCTTGTAGCGACCTCTGCGGTTGTCGTGGCATACTCGCATCAGGTGCTCTCGGACGTACCCTATATGGCGTTCAGTCTCATCGGGATCTACCTTCTCTTGTCCCACGACCGTGGGCGCCGGTATCTTGTGGCAGGGCTCGCGGTCTCCATCTGGGCCCTTGTCGTGAGAAGCGCAGGTATGAGTCTCGTGCTTGCCGCCGTGGTGTTTCTCTTCCTCAAGGGCAGGAAGAAGGAGGCCTTTGCGGCGATAGGGGCGGCAGTACTTGTCTCCGCGCTCTGGAGCCTGCGCAACTATTCGTTGATGGGCGAAGGCAGCCGGTATATGCAGGTGCTCCTGTCTGCGAATCCCTACGATCCCGACAAAGGCATGTTGACCTTGTCCGGTTTGGTAAACCGGGTCTTCACCAACGCCGGCGGCTATCTGGGCGGGCTTCTCCCGGTGACGCTGCTGCCGACCTTGATCAAACCTGCGCGGGGAGGGGGAGGCGCTCCGCTCAGCATACTGGTCTCGGTCCTGGCCCTGATCGTGGTGGCCCTGGGCGCTTATGGCCTTCGCAAGAGGGGTCTCCTCGTGGGCATATACGTGCTTGCCTATTTCGCCGTCTACCTTGTATGGCCGGAGGTCTGGAAGAGTGAGCGTTTCATGGTGCCGGTCGCTCCCATGTTGGCCATCTTCCTTGTGTGGGGTCTTAAGACTATCTTGACCTATTTCGATCTCAAGCGGGCAGTGATCCTTGCTGTATGCGCCGCACTTGTCCTCACCAATCTCTTCTCCCTCACCAGCTATGTCAAACGGGAGAGGGGTTATCCAATAGGTTGGGTGAGGTACCTGGAGACAGCTCAGTGGGCCGGCGCGAACACCGACCCGGCCTCGGTCGTCATGTGCCGGAAGCCTTTCCTCTTCAATCTCTTCAGTAATAGAAAGACCATAGCGTATCCTTTCACACGCGACAAAGCAGCCATGCGGGAATATCTGCTGGAGGCCCACCCGGACTACATTGTGCTCGATGATTTCGGCGGGGGGACCTCAGCCACCGATGTCTATGTGGTGCCCGTGCTCCAGGACATGTTAGAATACCTCGGATTGGTTTATGAGACGGACGAACCGGTGAACAAACTCCTGGCTTTCAGGCTTCCGCAAGGGACGGGAGGCTCGTGAAAAAGCGGCTCAGGATATTGATGCCGAGCATCTACTTTCCACCCAGGGTAGGCGGCATAGAAAGCCATGTTTTCTATCTGGCGCGTGAACTGGCGAGGCGAGGGCACGCGGTCGAAGTGGTGACCACGCGGACCGAGCCGGGCTCGCCCTGGCATGAAACCATGGATGGGGTCGAGGTGAGACGCATCCCGTCTTTCGGCAAGCACTTCATCGGCTGGATCCTGAGCAGCATGCTTTCGGTCCCGCACATCGTGAGTTCGGGGGGCAAGGCCGATATCATCCACTGCCACACCTTTGCCTTTGCCCTGGGAGGGAGTGTGGCGAAGGTGCTTTCGGGCAAGCCCCTTGTGGTCACGGTTCATTCTTCCCATTTCCTGAGACTCGCCGGACATAAGCAGATGAGGTTGGCCCTCAAGTCGGTGCTGAAGCCTGCACAGGCGCTCCTTTCCACAAGCAAAGAGATCGACATGGTTGTAGCCGATCTCTTGCCCGGCGCCTTCACCATGCCCATCGTTAACGGTATCGATACGGAGACCTTCCGCCCGGTGGAACCGGCCTTGCCTAAGCGCGAAGGTCAGTTCCTCATAGTGTGCCCGAGACGTCTGGTCGAAAAGAATGGTACCGAATTCCTGGTGCGGGCGCTTGCCCTTCTCCGGGGCCGGGTGGATGTCAAGGTGTATATGGCGGGGGATGGACCTCTGAGGGAGCGTCTGGAGAACCTCGCCCGGGACCTGGGTGTCAGTGACAGCATAGTCTTCATGGGCAGCGTCACCAATGACGCAATGCCGGGCGTCTATTCGTCGGCCGATCTTGTGGTAATACCCTCGCTGGTCGAGGCGACCTCGATCGCCGCCCTGGAGGCGATGTCCTGCGAGCGCTTGGTGGCGGCGTCGCGCGTGGGTGGACTCCCTGAGATAATCGACGAGAAGGTCGGGCTGCTTTTCCCGCCGGCATCGCCCGAGGCCATAGCGGATACGGTGGAAAAGGCCTCACGCATGGAGGGCGCCGCGGTGATGGGACGCGAGGCCAGGCGGCGGGTGGATGAGAACTGGAGCATCAGGAAGATAACCGATATACACGAAGACCTCTATTGGAAACTCCTCGAGGAGGGGGGACATGCTTAAGATCGCGCTTATTGTAGGGACCCGGCCCGAAGTCATAAAGATGGCCCCCATCGCAATGGCGGTCAAGGAGACACCCGGAATGCGGCCGTTGCTCATCCTGACCGCCCAGCACCGCGAGATGTCCGATGATGTCTTGAGGGTCTTCTCGCTCCGGCCCGATTACGATTTGGACATCATGAAACCCAACCAGTCGCTTTTCGAGGTCACGAGCCGGCTCGTGCAGAAGCTGGAAGGGGTTCTGAGGGAGGAGCGGCCGGACATGGTGCTGGTCCAGGGGGACACGACCAGCACGTTTGTAGGGTCCCTCTGCTCCTACTACCTGCGCATACCGGTCGGTCATGTCGAGGCGGGGCTCCGGACCTATGACAAGTACAGCCCCTTTCCCGAAGAACTGAATCGGAAGCTGACGACCGGGCTCGCCGACCTCCACTTCGCCCCTACAGACGTCGCCAGGGACGCCCTGCTCAAGGAGGGTGTGGCCCGAAAGTCCATCTTCGTTGTGGGAAACCCCGTGATAGATGCGCTGCTCTATGTGGCGGGCCGCGACTATCCCTTCAAGACCAAAGGCCTCGTGGGGATCGATTTCACGGGCAAACGCGTCATAGCGGTCACGGCACATCGCCGGGAAAGCTGGGGAAAACCATTCGAATCCATGATGCGGGCCCTGAGGCATATAGCCAGGAAGCATGAGGACGTGGTGATTGTATTCCCCGTCCACCCCAACCCCAATGTCAGGGAGCCGGTACGCAGGATCCTCGGCGGCGAGCGGCGGATTGTGCTCGTCGATCCCCTGGACTACGAGGAGTTCGTGAAGCTGCTCAAATCGTGCTACTTCATCATCACCGATTCGGGCGGCATACAGGAGGAGGCGCCGTCGCTGGGTAAGCCCGTACTCCTCATGCGTGAGGTCACCGAGCGGCCGGAAGCGGTGAAGGCCGGCGCCGTCAAGATCGTCGGAACCGACACGCGCCGCATCGTGGACGCCGCGGCCGAACTGCTTGGCTCGAGCGCGGCCTACGAGCGGATGGTGATTGACAAGAACCCCTATGGGAACGGCAAAGCATCCCGGCGGATCGTCGATGCGGCCGAGCGATTTCTGGCAAGTGCGAAGGGGAAGTAGATTATGAACGCCTGGTGGAAGAAAGCAATCGGCGTGGCGGTTGCGGGCGTTATCATGTTTTTCATTATCAGAAACCTGGTTTCCGGCCTCAGACAGCTTGACAGTTTCGAGGTAAGGGTTTCGGCCTGGAGGATTGTGGGGGCCTTCGCTATACTGGGTTTGCTGTTTTCGGCCTACGGTAAGATATGGCAGTACATCCTGGGCAAGCTGGGCCACGGCATCGGCTTCGCGGCCAGCATGAGGATGTGGTTCCTGTCTCAAGCCGGAAGGTACGTCCCGGGCAAGGTCTGGTTTGCCCTGGGCAGGATCTACCTCTGCGAGCGGGCCGGCGTACCCAGGGCTACCGCCACGGTGGCCATAGGATTGGAGCTGGTGCTGGTGCTGGGGAGTGCTATAGTGGTATTCGGTGTGGCATCGGTTCTGAGTCCGGGTCTTGCCAAGGCGCAATACATGTGGGGCCTCTGGCTTGTGCCCGTGATCCTTGTCGGTGTACATCCGCGCATCATAAGAGTGGTACTGGCCAAGCTGAAGCGCGAACCCGGAGGCCTCAGCCTGGCTTATGCGGATACGCTGAAGATATTGGGTCTGTACATCATCTGTTGGTGCATATACGGGCTGGGCTTCTATCTCGTGGGGACATCGCTCGAACTAGGTGGCAATGCACCCGCCTTCCGGTCGGCGGGCCTCGGTCTGTTCCCCGAGATGGCAGGCATCAACGCGCTCTCATGGGCCGGAGGTCTGCTTAGTGTGGTGACACCTGCCGGGTTGGGTGTGAGAGAGGGAATCGCGGGTGTTCTGCTGGCCGAGATTATGGAGAAGCCGTACCCCTCGCTGATCCCTCTGGTGGCTAGAATATGGGTCACCATTGGGGAACTGGGGACCCTGGGATTGGTATTCCTTTTCAGGGGCTGGAAATGAAACGAGAAGCGGGACTCAAGTGGGACCTTGTGGTGCTGGGCCTGTTGGGCGTCCTTGTGATCACGATGTTCGCAGGCTTCATCTTCTCCGATAAGATGTTCTTCGGGACAGATATGGTCCCGATGGGCTATATGATGCGGAAGGTCGTTGCGGATTACTGGAAGGCGGAGGGCTCGATACCGCTATGGGATCCTTACATCCTGGGCGGGCTTCCTGTTGTGGACGCCATGCACGGGGATGTCTTCTACCCGGCCTCGGTGCTGTACTTGCTCATGCCGCTCCACAAGGCCCTGGGCTATAAGATAGTGCTGCATGTCTGGCTGGCAGGTGTGGCCATGTATTTCATGCTGCGCACCTTCGGCCTAAGGCGCCGGTCGAGCCTGGTGGGGGCCCTGGGCTACATGACGGCCCCCTATTTCCTGTCGCTCATCTACGCCGGTCATGATGCAAAGATGTTTGTCACGGCTCTCTTCCCCTTGTGCGTGATGCTTCT
>CAZRAU010000054.1:14092-20851 GCA_964598025.1 uncultured bacterium | reverse complement strand
TGCCAGATCTCTTCGGTGAGGAAAGGCATGAAGGGATGCAGAAGCTTGAGCGATTGTCCGAGAGTCTTCATGGCGACACCCGCGACCCGGATACGGCTCTCATGATCATCCGAATAGAGCCGCTCCTTTGCTATCTCCAGGTACCAGTCGCAGAACTCATGCCATATGAAATCGTAGATCGCCTTGGCAGCCTGGTTCGATTCGAAGTTCTCGATATAGGTGTGGATCTGTTCCGTGGCGGCGCCGGCGCGGCTCAAGATCCAGCGGTCGGCAAGGTCGTCGTAAGGACCATCGGATTCCCGGGCATCCACACCTTCGGTTGCGAGATTGAGAAGCCGGGCGGCATTCCACACCTTGTTGGCGAAATTCCTGCCCACCTCGACCTGTTTCTCCCCGAAGAGAATGTCCGACCCCTTCGGAGTCAGCGAAACCGTGGTGAACCGCAGAGCATCCGCACCATACTTGGAGATCAGATCCGAGGGATCGGGGGAATTCCCCAGGGACTTGGACATCTTGCGGCCCATCTCATCCCTTATCAAACCATGGAAATAGACATCCCCGAAGGGAATCCCGCCCATGAAGTAGAGACCCGCCATGATCATCCGCGCCACCCAGAAAAAGATGATGTCGGGCCCGGTAACAAGAACCGACGTCGGATAATAGCGCTTAAGGTCATCGGTGTCATCAGGCCATCCCAGCGTGGAGAAAGGCCACAACCACGAAGAGAACCAGGTGTCGAGCACGTCTTCTTCCTGCCGGAGCGGTCCGCCGCAGGAAGGGCACGTTTCAGGATCATTGACTTCGCTCACGGCCTTGCCGCAGCCGTCGCAGTACCAGACAGGAATCCGATGGCCCCACCACAGCTGCCTCGAGATGCACCAGTCCCGTATGCCTTCCATCCAGTTGAAATAGACCTTGGTCCACCGGTCGGGATGGAGTCTGATCTTTCCATCTCTTACGGCCGCGGTGGCCGGCTCGGCCAGCGGCTTCATCTTGACGAAGTACTGCGTGGAGAGAAGAGGCTCCACCATGGTCGAGCACCGGTAGCATCTGCCCACCGAGTACTCGTAATCGGTGACCTTCTCCAGGAAACCGTCCCTCTCAAGCCTTGCAAGGATCCGTTTCCGGGCCTCGAACCTATCGAGCCCATCGAACTCTCCGGCTTCCTTGCTCATCGTGCCGGTCCTGTCCATTATCACCACTATGGGCAGGCCGTGCCGCCGGCCCATCTCATAATCGTCGGCATCATGGGCGGGGGTCACTTTGACCGCACCCGTTCCAAACTCGGGATCCACGAACTCGTCCTTTATGACCGGCATCTTGCGGCCCACTATGGGAAGAACCAGGGTCTTACCGATTTTGTCCTTGTACCTCTTGTCCCCGGGATTGACCGCCACGGCAACATCCCCCAACATGGTCTCGGGCCTGGTAGTGGCCACCGTGATGTGCCCTTCATCCTCAAACGGGTAGCGGATGTAGTAAAGCTTGCCCGCACTGTCCTCGCGCTCCACTTCCTCATCCGCCAGAGTAGTCAGACACCTGGGACAAGAGTTTATGACGTATTCACCCCGGTAGATCAGCCCCTTGTTATAGAGGGTCACGAACGCCGTCCTGACCGCCCTGGCCAGGCCTTCATCAACCGTGAAGCGCTCTCGGCCCCAGTCACATGCACAACCCAGATCACTGATCTGCTCGGTGATCTTGTCGCTCATCTTCTCCTTCCAGACCCAGACCCGCTTCACGAACTCGTCTCTCCCGAGGTCGTGCCTTGTGATCTTCTCCTCGGCAAGCCGGCGTTCCACTGCATTCTGTGTGGCTATGCCTGCGTGGTCCTTGCCCGGCAGCCAGAGCGTCTCACGCCCGCTCACCATATGCCATCTTATCAGAACATCCTGCAGGGACATGTTAAGCACATGGCCCATCGTAAGGGGCCCGGTGATGTTGGGCGGCGGCATGACTATGACAAAGGGCTTCCCGTCTCTGTGACGGGGTTTGAAATAGCCCCGGTCAAGCCAGAAACCATACCACTTCTTCTCCGCTTTGCTGGGATCGTATCGCGTGTCCATCTGAACCTCTCTCCCGGGTCACTTCCTTTTGTGCGAAGGTAACACGCCGCCTGATACCAGTCAATCCTTGAGTTGCCCGCAAACAGCCATTACGATCCATTTATGCGGCCCGGCGGCGGGGATGTCGACGATCGCTTCAGGCCCGGGAGCCTCTTTGTTCGGCCGAAGCCGCCCGCCCGGATGGTAATGATTGCGGAACCTGCACGGAACGGTGTATATTGGATGCAGTCTTAATGAAAAGAGTGCACTCCATCTGGTGTGATATGCTTGAGAGCATGAGGAAGGTGGGACTGAGATGAAGAGGATATTGGTTTTGTTCGCCGTTGTATCCATAACCCTGGTCATGGGGTGTGGGAAAGAGCCGGAAGAGAAGATTGCCGAGAAGAGCAACGAGGGTCAGACCGCCATGACGGAGAAGGTAGATGTATCCGGCGAGCCGGCCGGTGTCACGACGGAAGACCATGAATCAAAGCCGGAGCCTGCTGAGAAGACCAGTGAGTCCAAGCCGACAAGGGACCTCAAGCAAGTAGTCGTAAAACCGGTTGATGTCGGTGACGACAATTTCGAAGGCGAGGTTCTTAAGTCGGCTATTCCCGTACTGGTCGATTTCTGGGCTCCCTGGTGCAAGCCTTGCCTCATTGCGGCTCCGGTGCTCGAGAAGATGGCCGACCAATACAAGGGAAGACTCAAGGTGTGCAAGCTGAACGTCGACCAGGGGCGCCAGACCGCCAGGACATATGGTATCAGAAGCATACCCACGTTGATAATCTACAAAGATGGAAAACCTGTGGATCAGGTTGTCGGCGTCACACCCAACTACGAATCCGATCTCAAGAAGAAGATAGAGTCACATTTGTAGATAAGAGCAGAGGGCTCAGGTCCACGGTTGAGGATCGGGAGACTTTGCAGCCCTCCGGCACGGAGATCCTGATTGGCGAAGGATCCCACCGCCACAGCAGCACCTGCTTGTCCGGCATTCCCCTCTTGCCGTTTCCATCTCATCTTCGTATAGTGTCCGTGAGCCGATCCCCGACACGCGGTTTGTCTTCCGGAGTCAGTTGATCGCTTCTCCCCTTGTTTGGAGGTTCCGATGCCACGTTCCGGCGTAGTCCGTTTGTTGCAATCCTCGGCCCTGATGTCGTGGCTTGTGCTCGGCTGGCTTCTCACTTGCTTCTGTCCGCCGCTTGCCGCACAGCCCGCCGACGAATCCGAGGTGAAGCGCATCACGGCCATGAGGACCGATAACCACCCGAGGATCGACGGCAGTCTCGGTGATGCCTGTTGGGCAAGGGCTCCCAGGGCTGAGGGCTTCATTCAGCACGAGCCCGACGACGGCGAACCCGCGACCGAGACCACGCGCGTACAGGTGGCATATGACGCCGAAGCCGTCTATGTGGCCATGGAGATGCTGGATTCGGAACCGGACAAAATCGTGGACCGCCTTACTCGCCGGGACCGGGACCAGGATGCTGACTGCGCCTACGTGGCAATAGACAGCTACCATGACCATCAGACCGCTTACATGTTCCTGGTCTACGCCTCCGGCACCCAGCAGGATATCTACTACTATAACGACGGCTGGAGCGATGCAGGCTGGGATGCGGTGTGGGAGTCGGCCACAGAGAAGACCGCCAATGGGTGGATTGCCGAGTTCAAGATACCATTCGATTGTCTCCGGTTCAGCTCTTGTGAAGCCCCGGTGTGGGGCATCCTCTTCGGCCGCGGCATCACCCGCAACCAGGAGCACGACAGATGGCCCCATATACCTCAAAGCGCAAGCGGGTTCGTGTCCAACTTTGGGCACCTGGAAGGCCTCGGTGACCTCCACCCTCCCAGGCGGCTGGAGGTCCTGCCATATGCGGTATCCTACGAGGAAACCGAGGCCGAGCACCCGGGCAATCCCGACGGGCGCGGCTTGCACGGTTCGGCCGGTATGGACCTGGGGTACGGGATCACGCCCAACATAACCCTCAATGCCACGGCCAATCCCGACTTCGGCCAGGTAGAGGCCGATCAAACCGTCCTCAATCTCACCACCTTCGAGACCCTCTATCCTGAGAAGCGACCCTTCTTTCTGGAGGGCATGAACATCTTCGAAACCTGGTTCGACCTCTTCTACTCACGGAGGATCGGCAAGGCTCCTTCGGGTTGGCCTTCGGATGCGGCTCATTATGTGGACAGACCCGGCGCAACCACCATCCTGGGGGCAGCCAAAGTGACGGGCAAGACCGGCGGCGGCACCACCATAGGTATTGTCGAAGCCGCCACTCAGAGGGAAACCGCGCGCTACATCGCCTATGACGGCTCCGGCAAAGAGGCCGTGATAGAGCCCCAAGCCAACTACTTCGTCGCCAGGGTCAAGCAGGACGTCTTGATGAATTCCACGGTCGGTATCATGGCGACCGCCGGCAATCAGAAGACAATGGATCCCGCCTACACCGGCGGCATCGACTGGATCCTGCGCTTCGGCAACGGCGACTATGCCTCGCACGGCCAGGTCGTCGGTTCGGTCACCGGACCGGACACGAAGGGTTGGGGCGGCTTCACCCGTATCGCCAAGGAAGGCGGAGAGCACCTTCGCGCCAACATCGATATCGAGTACAAGGACAGCAAGCTCGATCTTAACCGTGTGGGTTACCTGAGACGCAACGGCACCAAAGAGATGAGCGGCTGGGTACAGTACCGAACCAACAAGAAGTGGTGGATCGTAAACCGGACCTGGAATGCAATCTACGCCGACCGCCTGGAAAACCTGGACGGGCTCAAACAGAACTACGGCTTTGACTTCGACAGCGACATAGAGATCTCCAACTTCTGGACGGTCAGCGGCGGCGGTTGGATCGACTTCGGTCGCACATACTTCGACTGGGAGACCCGCGGCGGCCCCCCAGTCCCCATCCCCCTGGGCCAGAGCTGGAACCTGAGCTTCAACACCGATCCCAGGAAATGGTGGGAAGTGAACCCCTATGCCGGGGGCGGTGACACCTGGGACGGCCGGTTCAATACCTACCGGCTCTGGGTCAACCTGCGACCTCTTTCCAATGTGGAGCTGAGCCTGGGGCCCGGATATCGTGAGGAGCGCCGGGTTTCGCGATACCTCAAGCAGGTCGATGACGAGCACGGGGACCGGCAGTATATCTTCGGGGAACAGCACCTGCGCCAGGCAGATATGACGTTACGCGGCACCTTCACCTTCACGCGCGATCTTACGCTACAGCTTTATGCTGAGCCTTTCATGGCGGCGGTGGATTACAGCAACTTCAAAAAGCTGGTGCCGCCGCACTCTTACGAGCCTGTGGACGAGTCAGTCTATGACGAGGCGGTCGAGCAACCCGACTTCGATTGGAATTCGTTCAACTCCAATGTCATCCTGCGCTGGGAATACAGACCGGGCAGCACGCTCTATGTGGTGTGGACTCAGGCGAGGGGAGTTGTGAGCGACACCGCGGACTTGAATCTACGTCGTGACGTCGATGCCCTCTTCGATACAGTGCCGGGCAACACATTCCTGGTTAAGGTCAACTACAGGCTCGCCATGTGAAGGCCCTGACTCCGGGCCCGGATTATTCCTGAACCCCATCGCAAGGTGACGGAGATGCAGGTGGCGGCGAGGAGAACGAGTGAGCCGACCGGGTGGCGTGGAGGGAGGGCCTCCTGTCGCTACAGGGACTTGCGGGTCCTCAACATGTCGAGGAAGGCCTCTATCCTGACCTTGGTCCTCAGGTCGATTCTGCCCGGCCGGTTGCCTTCAATGGTGAGCACCGGCACATCCATCTCTTTTCTAAGGATGATGTCTTCGATCTGCCTGAAGCAGAATGCCTGAACGTAATGAATAATGCCGTCTAATCGCCTGCGCCGGACTTCCCGCCCTATGTCCTCCAGTCTGTAACGGACGTGATAGGGATAGGTGTACCTCAGATAGCGGTCCACCAATGAATCCGAATCCGGCGGCATGCTGAATTGCCGCTGGAGCTCATTGAAGACCACACCCCCCCCCTGGCTCTCGACATACTCATACAGCCCGCCGAGGATGGGAGGGATACCGACATAGCCGAGCCTGACCTCATACTTCCCGCTCTTGCGTGATCCGAGGCCGGCCAGGAAGTCCTTGACTTCGGCCCCGAACGCATCAGGATTCCCCCTCATGTCGCTGCAGGATATGTGGAAGTAGTGGTTTTCAAACCCGCTTACCAGCCCGGCTTCCCATGTAAGCCTGTCGATCTCAGCAACGTCGGCCCTGAGTGCATCCATGCATTCCAAGGTATCGCGCACGGCGCCCCGGGTGACATCAAACTCCTTCATCAGTTTCTCGATCTGGAGCTCCAGGAAACAGCGGTCCCTGTCGTACGGATACATGAAAGGGATGGTCCGCACGCCCTCTATCTCGAGCGTCTCCATCAAGGCATGTGTATTGCTGCAATCCCCCTGGGTGATGGCGATGACCGCATCCACATCGCTTGCGTGGGCCGCCGAGTAGATGCCCTTTATCCAGGCGCAGCTGCTCTCCGGAAAGCCCGCCCGCTCCGCCCGTTCGATCATCGCGGGCGCCGATCGATCCTCGATGAAGACGTTGTTGAGGTCCACCACCCGCCCCCCGGAGCCGTAGATGACTTCTATTGGGACGGTTGAAGTTATGCCGACACTTCGTGCCATGGCTATCTGATACCCAGGATCTTGTGCATCTGAACCGAGA
>CAZRAU010000054.1:0-14082 GCA_964598025.1 uncultured bacterium | reverse complement strand
CAAAGATGTCGCCTCTTGCTGAAGGCGAAGCAGCCTTTCCCCCGTGACCTCGGGCTTCACACCACTGAATACCGGCTGGAGGAAAACGCGAAAGGCGGGTTTGGTATCGGCCACAAGGCGGATGGCCGCCATGACTTCGCCGTCGGAGGCATCACGCGGAATCACGATCTTGACGGCGCCGTGTCCCTCTTCGATGGCTTCCAGAAACTCCCCGTGCTCACAGCTGAGATCCCGGCCTTGCTGCCCGGCAGGCAGTTTGATATCCATCGACACGAAATCGATGACCTCCCGCACCTCCCGCATCGCCTCCGGAAGCGTGCCGTTTGTCTCGAGATAGGTGCTCATCCCATTTCCCTTAAGACCGGTTATCACCCGGCCAAGGGCGGGCGCCTGAAGCAAGGGCTCGCCGCCGGTCAGAACAGCCAGCCTCCGGCACCCGAATTCCCGGGTCACAATACCGATGATCTCGCTGCATTCAATAGGGTTCTCGATCTCCGCCGTACCTGTGTCACCGTGGACCGGGAACGTCTTGGGGCACGTCGCAGCGGCGCGCGTATCGCAGTAGGAGCAGGCAAGGTTGCAGCCGGCGAATCTCAGGAAGACCGCACGAGCACCGGCATCCATCCCCTCTCCCTGTATGGAGCTGAAGACCTCGCTGAGAAAGGCGACCTCCATTGCTATATCACCGGCCTTACCTTCTTGGCGGCTTCCAGCGCACCGCCGATTTCCCGAGCGAAGGAGGTCAGTATCTCCTCGGACAACGCGGCCGGATCGATCTTGAGATCATCAAGGCACCCAGCCTCGACCGGCACTCCGTCCTTGGTGACATTGAGCCCCAGGTGTATGAGGCCCGACACCGGCGACACCGTTGCCACCGACACCGACAGCTTCCCGGTGCCCACAAAGAGATCGTCCCCCTCTCTTCTTATCATGGTGCCGCCGGCCGCTTCGATGGCATCCTTTGCGGCCGCGCAGAGAAGCCGTTGGGCGAAGACGATTCCGGGCAGAGCGATCCCGAACAACTCCACTATGAAGTGGAGCATGCGGTCCCCGGCAACCGTATTCCCCAGGGCGCGGTCCTCGAGGTCGACAAGATCCTCACCACTCACACCGCACGAGCCCAAGAAGCTCACGGCGGCATCTCCGACGAGCCCGCACCGCTCCATGATCCAATGGGGACGGAGTTCACGGCCCGTGTAGTCGATTCTGTCCGTAACGAACAAGATCTTCATTCGACAAACCTCTCTCTGAATCGGTTCTGACCCTCGCTCTCGAAGGCGGCCTTGAGTCGCGTGCACGATTGACATTTTCCGCACATACGCTGATCGGAAGACGCCCGGTAGCAGGAATACACCAGATCCAACGGGGAACCGTTGTCGACCCCCAGACGCACGATCTCTCGCTTCGACAGGGCCGCGGTGAAGGACACCACAGCCACCCCGCTCAAAGTCGAGATCTTCAACGCTTCGGCGGCGCTCTTCATGAACTCCTCCGAATTGTCCGGGAAGACCCGGGCTTCCTCCCGGTTCAGTCCGATCACCACGGCATCGACACCGGAGGCTTCGGCGAATGCTGCGCCGACATTGACGAAGACCCCGTTACGGTTGGGGACCCAGGCTTCCCTCAGCATGCTGTCTCTGTCACCAAGGCCGGCCGGTTCACACGCCGTTGCCTCTGCGGTCCCCGACATAGCCCCCGGCAGGAATCTGCCGTACCAGCCCAAGTCCACAACTTCGTGCCGCACACCGAAACGCCTCGCACACTCCGCGGCGGCATGTTTTTCATTCTCCGAAGGCGCCTGACCGTAATCGAACGTCACGGCGCTCTCCACACTGCCGCGGTCAACGGCGCACTTGAAGTTGACCACGGAATCCAGGCCGCCGGAAAGCAACACGATGAACCGCAAATCCTACTCCTTGACGTAGGTCGCGCAATTCAGGAGGGATTCCCAGACTTCAACTCTGATCACTTCGACGGCATCGTCCTCGAGGCGTGAGGCCATCTCCCCATAGCACCATTCCGCGATCGTTTCTGCCGTCGGGTTCTTGGCCTTAAAGAAAGGGAGTTCGTTGAGCACGCTGTGGTCGAGCGGCTGGATCACCTGCTCAATCAGGGACCTGAGATGTCTAAAGTCGTACGTCAGACCAGCCGGCTTGTTCTCCTCCGCCCGGACGGCCACCCGGACCCTCCAGTTATGGCCATGAAGGCGTGCGCAATCGCCCTCGTAACCTTCCAGAAAATGAGCAGCGGAGAAAGTCCCCTCCGTGGAAATCTCATAAGGCATGGAGCCTATTCCTCCGCATCAGGCGGAGCTACACCGGCAAAGACCACGCAGTTCTTGCCTCCGCGTTCGGCTTCGGCCAACGCCCGGTCCGCCCGTTCAATCAGAGTCTCCTTACTCACCGCGTCATCCGGACACATCGCGCCGCCTATGCTGATCGTAATCCTCGGGTCGCCAAGCTCGGGGCAGGCGGCGGCGAAATCGTGCTCATCCACAACACTGCGCAGCCTCTCGGCGGTCACAACCGCATGCTCGGTGATCGTGTCGGGCAGTATTATGCCGAACTCATCTCCACCATATCTTGACACGACATCGATCTGTCTCACCTTGTCCTCAAGCAGGTGCCCGATCGCCGATAGAACCAGATCCCCTACCGGGTGCCCGAAACGCGTATTAACCTGCTTGAAGTTGTCGACATCCACAAGCAGAAAAGCCACAGGTTCATTGGTACGTTTGTACCTCTCTATCTCCCTCTGCAGCTGGTCTTCCATGAAACCGCGGTTATAAACATGGGTCAGGGGGTCCCTGAAAATCAGAGACTCCAGATGCTCCGCGTTTCTTATCATCCCGGCCGCTAGAAGCGCCAGGAGAGCGAGAAAGCCGAGATCGTCGGTGGTGAAATGACCGGGGTACCGGCTCCAAACCTCAAGCAGACCGTAGATCCTGCCCCGGCTCTTCAGGGGCATCACCACTACGGATGCGAATGAGCCCTCATTGGAATACCTTCTCAGGTCGGCCCCGCGATTGAGGTTCGGAACATGAACGCAGAAACCTTCCTCCAGCACCCAGCGGTCTATCATGGCGGGGGCGAATCTCGAAGCCGCCACCGGCGATCCGTCGCCGATCTTATCAATGCTGTCCCGCACCCCCAGGTCGGTGAAATGGACCGCGCCATAGTCGGCTGAGACCATCTCTCGAATCGTGGCGAGCATCTTCTTCAGAACACCGCCCAGCTCGTCCTCCGATCTGCAGGTCGCGATGGAGGTGAAGAGCGATTCGATCCTGTCCGCGTCGTTCTTTCCAACAAACCCCCTGGGCAAACACGGGAGAACCTCGGCCCTGACTGCAGGGGGTTCTACGAGCGAAAGGACATTGCCGCTGGAAGGATCGCTGAACCTGATATAGCGCTCGCCGTTCCTCTCGGCCACACCCTGCCACACCAGTTTACCCGAGCGGTGCAATCCCTGCATGATCGCCAGGGTCTTTTCCCAGGCAATCAGGGGATCGGACTCACTTACGGCGCTGCCTATCTCGCGCCTTAGATCGACACCGAGACTGTCCCGGTTCAGAATGTCCTTGAGCAGGGTATGCAGACTGATCTTCTCAGTTTTCATGGCCTCACTGGATGTAGCCCACAGCGCGAAGCTGCTTCTCGATCTTCTCGGAGTTCTGGCTGCCCAGGCCGGTGGGCTTGCGGTAGCCCGGCTCCTTCGACTTGACCAGCTGAAATGCGCCTGCTCCTTCATCCTTGAACAGCGAGGCGGGTACCTTACCGTCCAGATCCCGCGGGGCCGGAACGCCCAGATAGGAATAGATTATGGCGGAGACATCCACGATCCTGGCTTCGATCGGCCTCCCGGCTACTACATACTTGCCGAACGCCCCAAAGGTCCCCCTGCGGCGATGGAACCCGGAGAAGGCTTTGTCGGGACTCGGCCCGCTGTCAAGCAGACGGAGATCGGGTGTCTTGGGCAGGGTGAAGAACAGATATCCCGGCTTCTCGAAACACAGGACGTCGGGTGCCGTACTCACATAGGGCCCCACGTAGATGTCCTCCTTGACGTAAATGGAATCCACTATGGGCGTGCCCCGCACGGGGTCTTGGAGGTTCCGAAGCCCTTCAATGAGCCTCTTCCTTATGCTCAGGTATCGCTCCTCGGAGCCGGGTCCCGAGACATTGATCAAGAACTTGCCGCCGAAGAAGTCCGCACACGTCACCTCATCCGTCGAGCCAAGGGTCCGCTGAATGAAATTGTTGGCATTCACGGTATAGTATAGATGGCCGAAACCGTGATCGGACATGACTATGAGCAGATCGTCATCCGCCATCCTTCTCATGAACTCGGCAAGATAGTTGTCGGCGAGCACATATGCCCCCCGGATCTCATCCCGATAGATGGGTCCGTTTATGGGATCATACATGGGGTGATGCTCGTCCATGTACTTCCACATATAGTGCTGGTATCTGTCGGGAAAAGTGAACACGAGCCAGAAGAGGTCCCACCCTTGCTGCGCGTAGAGTTCCAGCCCAAGATTCAGCCTTTGGCCCGCTATGCTCTGCATCTTGGTGAGGAATCGCTCCTCTCTGTTCTTCGCACACGTAACACGGAATGCATCGAAGCTGTAATCGGTCAGCATCGTCTCAAGCGACTTGGGCCAATAGTAGGATTGCTCATCATCGGAAGCATGGGGGAAACCCGCTATCATAAGGCCGTTCAGGCTGTCGGCGGGCGAACTCAGCGGGATGTTCACTATGTATGACTTGCGGCCGTATTGGCCCAGCACCTCCCAGACCGGTGCAAAACCCCTGTCCCTTGAGGTATTGAAAACAGGCGATGCTCCGGGATCATCGCCGCTTGTCTTGAGGAAACCAAAAATGCCGTGCTTCCCGGGATTCACTCCGGTAACAGCCGAGGTCCATGCGGACGCCGAAGATGGAGGCAGAACCGTTATCAGGTCTCCGAACGCGCCCTCTTTCATCAAGCGGGAAAAAGTCGGCAGCCGGCCCTCGCCCACGTACTTGCGCACCATGGTCGGTTCAAGCCCGTCGAAACCTATGACAATGACCCTGCCGAGGGCCGCCCTGGCCCGGACATCGCTCTGTGGCGCCTTTTCGGAGCTGCAGGCCGCACCAAGCAGAGAAAGTGTCACCAGCAATAAAGCGAGCAGTCTTCTCATCGTCTTCATTCTCCCATACTTGCGTCAGTCAATTATAACAGACACTCAGCACCATGGCAACCGCAAGAGGTTTCTTGGCTTCGCCCCCAATAGACTCGCGGGGAAGTCAGCAAGTGTCAAGAAACTCTCAGCATGTCGCACCTTGCTTCCTTTGCACAAACAAGCTCATCGGCTGCCATACACATCCTTGCTACAGTTTAGATGCGTTCAAACGACAGGAGGTTATTCACAATGACCGGATTGACTCCGATACCGGCGGCCTTGCCTCCGGACACTCCCGGCCTGCTTGGTCCGGAGATGCGAGAATCCGCGGAACCGACCGCTCGATTGCGGGGTTTCAATCCATGAGTACGGCTTTCGAACGGCGAGGGCGATAACTTGCTTGCCCTGTGGAAAGGGCTTAATGTATAATGGCCCGCGATCCTTAGGAGGCTCGATGAGATTCATATGCACTTGCGTTGTTCTGGCTGTGTTTGTCCTGCCGGCCTGTCTGGTGCCTTCTCCGGCTTCATTCGACCTGGAAGAGACCATACAAGTGACGAACGCCGGTGCCCGGGCTCAGACAACACGGTCGAGCGGCCGCTGCCTGTGTCTGGATGCAGATGGAAACGCCCATATGACTTGGGAGGACGGCCGTTACATGAACGCCTTCGAGGTCTTCTACACCTCTACCCTCGGCGATAGCGTTCTGCCCGAGATCAGGCTGACACGATCGCCTGCCGAGTCCAGCTATCCCGCGATTGCCTGCGATTCCGCGGATGTCTATATCGTCTGGGAAGAAGTGATGGGTAATGATTCGGAGATCTACTACGTGCATCTGAGAGACAGAGAAGAAGTGGCCAGGGTGAGAGTCACCGATACCTATCTTGACTCCTCCTGCCCGGTGTGCGCGGTGGGGCCGGATGGGGCCGTCCACGTAGCGTGGCATGAAGGCCCATTCCAGCAGACAGCCATATACTATGCCAAGATCGTCGATGACAGCGTGGTTGCAACCGAGCCGATCTGCACCACAGATCCCGAAGCTTTCAGACCGGACATAGCGTGCGATCGGCAGGGCCGCGTGCTCATAATCTGGTTTGATGGTGTGGAGGTCAAGTCTCGTCTCTGGGACGGGGCATCTTGGGGAAAGGTGCAGTTGGTGGCCTCCAACCTGAGCAAACCGTGGAGGCTCTCCATAGCCAGCCTCCGGAATGGAACCTGGGTGGCTACGTGGTTTGACCGTGGCGAAGCAGGTGAGGAGGTCTTCGCGAAGTTTTTCAACGGAACAGATTGGTATGGCCAGACCAAGCTAAGCGGTGGCGCGCTCGCATACTACCCTAATGTGGCAGCGTTGGATCGAGACGGCGCCGTGGTGGCCTGGGAGGAGAGAATTCTCGCATCCGATGAGCGTACTGTGGTTGTGCGGTGCTATGATGGGGAGCATTGGGGCGACCCCCTGGAAGTCTACCGGCATCGGCAAAACGGAAGATACGCATCGGTAGCAGCTCATGGGGATTTGATTCACGTCATGTGGTTCAGCGGCCTTACGGGCAGCAATGAGATCTACTACGCAAGACTAAGGAAGAGATGATGGAGAAGCCCAGATTAAGGATGATCGCGGCGTTGATCTTCGTGGGAGCATTTGCGGCGAGGCTGGTCTACCTGCTACAGGTCAAGGATTTGCCGTTTTACTATCACCCTGTCCTCGACGCGGGGTTCTTCCACCGCTGGGCGGCATTCAGACAGCAGGTTTCGTGGGTGGACCAGGCTGTTCCGTTTAGGGAGCCCCTCTATGCATACTTCCTTGGACTGGTGTACTCAGTCCTCAGAGAGAGCATGAACCTGGTGCGAGTCATCCAGTGCATACTCGGGGCCGCCACCGCCCTGCTGGTTTACTTGACTGGCCGGAAGATTTACGGCTTGGCAGCAGGAATCGTCGGCGGCATTCTCTTCGCGCTGGCCGGACCTGCTCTGTTCTTCGCCTCGGAACTAAACGAGGTGACGCTTACCGTTTTTCTGCTGGTGGCCGGAGCATATTTGCTTGTGCGTGCGAACCATGGCCGCACCTATCTCAACTGCGGCCTCTCCGGGCTTTGCCTCGGCGCCGCCTTTATGAGCAGTTTCGCGGCAATCGCCGCGCTGCCGGCATGGTTCATCGGCTGTCTGGCCTCCAAGAACACAAGGGTCAGAAGGGCCGCTGCGGTCATGGTGATCGGCTTCCTGATAGCCCCCTTCTGCTACCACCTTTTCCTATTACGGACCGACCAGAGAACGATGCTCCCTCTGCGGACGTCATGGCAGGCCTTTCTCGGCGGGGGCAATACGGGCGGGACCGCAATCCAATCCTGGTACGAGATAAACGTCGCGGGGCAAGAAGGGGCGTATCGGGCTATAGCAATGCCGAGCCGCATCGAGGGCCAGCGGGATGCTCTGCGGTTTGCGGTCATCGAGAACCCGACAATCGAGACACCCGTGGAGGCTCACCGGCACTGGGGGCGGAGAGCGATGGAGGATCTCGCCTCGGCCCCCCTGGCTTACCTGGGCACCTACTTCACCAAGCTGGGCCTTTTCTGGGGAAGGTCCCAACCCCCGGCAAATCTGGACATGCGGTTTCTTGCCAAGTACTCATGGCTGCTCAAGACCCGGGTTTTCTCCTTCGCCGTGATTGCGACTCTGGGCCTTGCCGGTCTTGTGCTTGGGACCAGGCGGGAACTGCTGCATCTGAGCATCTTCATACCGCTCTCTTCGCTGATAATCGCGGTTTTCCTGGTGAGCGATGCCGGAAAGATCATGGTATTGCCTTTCCTCTGTGTCTTCAGCGGGTACCTGGTGTCGGAATTGGTAAGGAGACTCAGGCGGAGCGAGACGGGTAGGGCCGCGGCCCTGATTGCGACTGTGGTGGTTGTCGGGCTCCTGGTCTACCTGCTTCCCGCCAAGGAAGTGGACACGGTGGCGAATTTGGTGCTCGCAGGGGATGTCTACGGCGAGGTCGCCGTTTTCGACAGGGCCGAGGAGCTGTATAAGGAGGCCATGTCCCAAAACCCGGACCGTCCGGAGCCCTATGTCTCATTGGCCACGCTCTATGGCAATACCGGAAAGGCCCCGGCCGGAGTCGAGATTCTGGACGCGGCGACCGGCCGGAAAATACAGGATCCGCGCATCGGCATCGAAAGATCTTCGCTCTTGATCATGTTGGGCAGATATGATGAAGCGCTGTCGGGCCTGGAGGACGTCAGGCGCACCCATCCGTATGAACCCCGGTTATACCAGTTGATGGGATTGAGTAATCTGGATATCGGAAGGCCTGACATTGCATTGCAAGATCTCGAGACGGAACTCGATCATGTGGGGGGCGGTGTGATCACATTCTCGGCGCTCGGGAGAGCCGCGTTCGAACTCGGGGAGTACGAAGATGCCGCCCGATATCTGGAGTCGGCCCTGGCCGTCAACCCATATAATGCGTCGGCCTCCGTCCAACTTGCGGACACCTACTCCAAACTGGGGCAGCCTCTCAAGGCGTGTGAGGTACTTGGAAACATACTCAGTGTCGATCCCGGAAACATGCCCTTGAGGTTCAAACTGGCGAATTGCCTCTTCCGAGCCGACCGGCCCCAGGACGCCCTCGGCCACTTCAAGGAGCTGTATAAGTACGATCCCGGGAATGCGGACATTCTAGTCAACATGGGAACCGTATACGCCGACATGGACAGTCTTGCGAGGGCCATCGAAGCCTGGAAGCGGGCGCTGGTACTCGACCCGACCAATGAAATGGCGAGGGAGAACTTGAAGCTGGCGGAAGAAGAGCATGAATGATATCCCGGCCCTGATTCTTGCAGGCGGGGCCAGCCGCGAACTCCCCGTGCTGACCGCATACAGATCCAAGGCAGCTCTGCCCTATGGCGGGCGATTCCGGATCGTGGACTTCTGCCTGTCCAACTGTGCCAATTCGGACGTCCACAACGTCGGCATCCTGGCCCAGTACAATCCCACTTCTCTCATAGCTCACGTGGGGAACGGAAAGCCCTGGGATCTCAATAGACGAAAGGGCGGTCTGATGATTCTCCAGCCCTATGCCGCGAGAACGGAGTCCAATTGGTTCCGCGGCACTGCCGATGCCCTGTGGCAACATCTCCGGGTTGTCAAGGCCACCTCCGCCGAGGATGTGCTGATCCTCTCCGGAGACCAGGTGTACAAGATGGACTATCGAGACATGATCAGGGCTCACCAATATAGCGGCGCGTGGGTGACGATTGCGGCCAAACGTCTTTACAGAGGAGCTCCGGAGCGTTACGGGGCCCTTGAGATTGATCGTGACGGTTTTGTCGGCCGGTTCGTGGAGAAACCTGAGGACAAGGGCCTGGAGTTCTTCTCGCTGGGAATATACATCTTCAGAAAAGAGGTTCTTGAAGAACGGCTCGCCGTCGCCGGAGAAGGGAAATACGATCTCGTCTATGATGTCCTGATTCCGCTGGTCAGGGAACGGAAAGTCAGGGCCCATGTGCATAACGGGTACTGGGCCGACATCGGCTGGGTCCGGCAATACTATGACTCCTCGATGGCCCTCATCGATCAACCCGGCGACCTTGATCTCAACGATCGCGCCTGGCCCATCTTCACGAAGACCGAAGTCAGATCCCCGTCCCGCATAGGCAAGAACGCCGTGATCCGGAGTTCGTTTGCGGCCAATCAGTGCCACATCGACGGAGAGGTGCACAGGTCGGTCCTGTTTCCAGGGGTGCGCGTGGAGCCGGGGGCGAAGATCCAGGATTCGATTGTTTTCTCCGATACCGTGGTGAAGCGCGGGGCGACAGTCAACCGCTGCATCCTCGACAAGAATGTGAAAATCGGCCGGAAGTCTGTGGTCGGGTTCGGAACGGCCTCGACCACCAATTCGCGGTTTCCGAACACACTTGACTCCGGAGTGACCATCATCGGCAAGGGTACCGTGATCCCCGATGGCATCCGCATCGGGAGGAACGTACTCATAGGAGCCGATCTCACCTCTGATGCGATACCCAGCCGGGATATTGTCTGCGGTGAGACGCTCGGCAGCGAGGCGAAATGGCAAGAGATCTCGTCATAATTCTTGCCGGCGGGGCCGGGAAGCGGCTGCTCTTGCTTTCCCGGTACCGGGCGAAACCGGCGGTACCGTTCGGCGGGATTTACAGAATAATCGACTTCGCGCTCTCCAATTGCGTGAACTCGGGGCTGCGCCAGATATTCATTCTGAGCCAGTATGAGCCCCGGTCCCTTTGGAGGCATCTGGATTTCGGCAATCCCTGGGATCTGAACAGCATGGGCAGCGAGGTGGTGATACTCCAGCCGTATATCGGGAATGCCGAAGACAGGTGGTATGAGGGCAATGCGGACGCGGTCCGTCGAAACATGCACTTCATAGAGGAGCGGACACCGGATTCAGTCTTGGTCCTTGCCGGCGATCATGTTTACAAGATGGACTACAGACCGCTCCTTGACTTCCATAAGCAGAGAAAGGCAGATCTCACCGTAGCTGTGACCAGGGTGAAACCGGAGGAGACGCCCAAGCTCGGGACCTGCACTCTGGACGGCCAGAAACGGATTGTCGAGTTTCATGAGAAATCCACGGACGCCAAGAGCACCCTGGCTTCCATGGGCATCTATGTGTTCAGCCGCAAAGCCCTGCGCGAGTGCCTGCTCGGGGAGGACGCCGGCATGGAGACCGCACATGATTTCGGCGGAGACGTACTTCCCGCACTGGTGAGACAGAACAGGGTCTATGGCTACGAATTCCGTGGTTACTGGCGGGATGTGGGCACTGTCGGCACCTATTTCGAAACAAGCATGGATCTCCTGGGCTGTCGGCCGCCGGTCGATCTGTCGGACCCGGACTGGCCGATTCTTACCAATTTCGAGGATCTTCCCCCCGCCTTTTTCGCCGACGACTGTCGGGTTTCGGATTCCCTGGTTTGCCATGGGGCTGTGATCAAGGGAACCGTGGAAAGCTCGGTGATCTCCTCCGGGGTGATCGTCGAGAAGGACGCAGTCGTAAGGAATTCGGTCGTGTTCGCAGGCTCCGCCGTAATGGGCGGAGCGCTGGTCAATCTCTCAATAATCGACAAGCAGGCGGTGGTCGGCGAGCGCGCCAAGGTAGGCTACGGCGTCGATTTCAGCCCCAACCACGAACACCCCGACCTGATGAATACCGGGCTTACGCTGGTCGAGAAGGGAAGCATCATCCCCGCGGGCTCGGTCATCGGTAGAAACTGCCAGGTTCTAAGATGTGACAGAGGCAACGAAGCTTTAATCTTGAAGAGCGGCCACAACCTCTCCTGACGGGACTCGCGACGCCTCTTACTTGGTGATGGGAATCTTCATCTTCTGCCCGGGGTAGATTCTGTGATTTCGACCGAGACCATTCATATCGAGGACTCGGTCCACCGAGACCCCGTACTTCCGGGCTATTACCGTCACGTTTTCCCCGGCCGCGACGGTGTGGATCACCATGCCCCCAACGGCCGGGCCGCCGGCTACCATGAGCTTCTGTCCCGGGTGTATGGTGTCGGTCTCTCTCAGGTCGTTGGCTTTGAGCACATCCTGCCAGGAGGCCGAGTACTTCCGCGCAATCGAGTAGACCGTTTCGCCGCGCTCAACCTCGTGTATTATTGCTCCACCGGACGATGCCTGCCTGGACGCGCCCGGGACAATCACCTTCTGGCCGACGAGGATATTGGCCCTGGAATCCATGTTGTTGGCGCTCAACACCGAGGAAGTAGACACGCCATAGTGCTCTGCGATTTGACTGACCGTTTCGCCCTTCCGCACTTCGTGCACCAGCGAACCTTCGGACCGGGCGGCCGGGGCCGCACACGGTATTCTGATGGTCTGATTAGGATATATGATATCCGCAGATCCCATGTTGTTTGCCGCCATTATCTCTTCCAACGATCTTTTGTAGGCCCTGGCGATGCTGCTCAGCGTCTCCCCTCTTTGCACTCTGTGAACGAGAGTCTCTGAGTCGTAGACCCGGTCGCCCGAGACCACAAGGTTCTGGCCTGCATATATCAGGTGCTCCGATCTCAGACCGTTCCATTTCACGATATCGCTTACACGCACCCGGTACATGGCAGCAATAGAGCTGAGCGTCTCGCTTTTTCTCACCACATGGATGCCGGGGTTTTCAGGATATCCCCGGTAACCCCGGGTAGGAATGCTCAGGACCTGGCCGATACGCAGACGGTTGTAGTTGCTGATATCATTGGCCCGGGCTACTTCGCGCACGCTGCTGCCGTAGCGCTCGGCAATCTGGGAGAGCGTGTCGCCGCTTCTTACCTTGTGCTTCACTATTGTTATTTCGGTGACATCCGAGATGCGTTCTTCGGCCGGGATCTTGGCAAGTTCCGCCCTGCACATCGCGAGCTTGCCCCCCGGGATACGGACCGGATAGCCTGACCTGCCGTCCGGGACGCAACCCTGGAGAATGTGCGGGTTGAGCTCCTCAATCGCGGGCTCGGGCGCACCGCAGGATCGAGCGATGGCCTTCAGCCGGGTCTTCGGCTCCACCTCGATCTCGTCATATTCCAGTGGGCCGTCCAGCGTGAAATCGAATCCATACTCCTCGGGATTCTTCATTATGATGCATGCGGCCATGAACTTGGGCACATAGTCGACGGTTTCGCGCTTCAGGCTGAGATCCCAGTAATCGCGGCTGCGGCATTTTTGCATGGCCCGTTCCACACCTCCCTGACCGCAATTGTATGCCGCCAGCGCCAAGGGCCAGGAATCCAGGGCTTCGTGAAGGTCTTTAAGGTAGTGGGCGGCGGCCCGGGTCGATCTAGCCGGGTCCCTCCTCTCGTCGACCCACCAGTCTATCCTGAGACCATAGATCCGGCCGGTGCTCTCGATGAACTGCCACATCCCGACTGCATGGGCTCTGGAGTGAGCCTTCGGATTGAAACCGCTTTCTATGAGGGCGAGATTTATGATTTCAAGAGGAAGCCCCTCTTCTTCGAGTACTTCGAGGGCATCCTCACGGTACTTGCCCGACCTGTTGACCCATCTTTCAAAGTCCTGTCTCCCATCCCCCGTGAAGTAATCGATCCACCGATCGACTCTCGAGTTTCTGACCATCTCTATCGAAGGGAGTGCTGACTCCCTCAAGGCGGCATCTTGTGTCTCGACAGGCCGAGGAAGCCTTACAACTTCGACTGGAATACGTTCCAGGAAGTACCGGCATTTGTAAAGCAGCAGCCGCCTTTCACTCAGAAGCCCGTCGTCCTGTGACCAGTCCATGTTCCCGCTGAGCAGGGCCACGGCCCGGTCCAGATGGAAGGCAGCCGAATCGTATTTCTCCCGGACGAAGTAATCCACACCCATGTCATAGGATGCTGCCGCGTTGTTGATAATGCTCCCCAGCTCGGCCGGCGTATCGGGAGCCTCCGGCTTCGGCGGTGTGACCCGGGAGGTATACCTAGGCGCGCAAGCCAAAAACCACAAGCAACCGGCAAAGAGAAGCAGAAGCCACACACGCCTCTTGGACACACTACCCCCTTCGATATCTGTGATAGGACAGTGTAGCTATGGTTGCGGATTTTGGCAAGCGAAAAATCGAGGGCTCCCGGGGAGCCTGTTCCAGGCCGGCGACAAGCGCTTGGATGCGAGGCATACGAAGGTGTGACGAGCGACAAGCGCAACACCGCAGATGGACATCTGTTACACTATCGGCCAGGCTGGTCAAGGATGTTCAGATGCAAGGCGCGCGACGTCGGGAGAAGCGAGGCGTATAGTTCCATACGCCGCAGTGACGAGCGACAAGCGCAACACCGCAGATGGACATTCTTGACCGGCCTGGGGGGGGCAATAAAAAAGGGCGCCCATAGGACGCCCTTCTTTGATGCCCTAACTACTACTCGTACATCGACTTGATGTTGCCCCAGGTGCTGGGCTGA
>CAZRAU010000053.1:3491-20913 GCA_964598025.1 uncultured bacterium | reverse complement strand
TGGTATGGGTGAGTGCGGGGCCTGCACCGTGATCCTGGACGGTAAACCCGTGACTTCATGCCTTGTGCTCGCGCGCGAGGCCGACGGGTGCGATGTAAGGACGATAGAGGGAGAGGCAAGCGGGGAGGAGCTAAGCGCGCTTCAGCAGGCCTTTATCGATAAGGGAGCCATCCAATGCGGCTTCTGCACATCGGGCATGATCATGTCGGCGAGGGCCCTTCTGGCGCGAAACCCCGATCCGGATGAAGAGGAAGTCAAGGTGGCCATAGAGGGCAACCTCTGTCGCTGTACCGGCTACCAACCCATAATCGCCGCGATTCTCGAGGCGGCCAAGCGGGAGCGGAAGCATGAGTGACGATCTGATCGGCAAGTCGATCCCGCGGATTGACGGCTTCGAGAAAGCGACGGGCACTGCGACCTATACCGACGACATGAAGTTTCCCGGGATGCTCCATGCCAGGATGCTCCTGAGTCCACATGCCCACGCCAGGATCGTCAAGATCGACGTGAGCCGTGCCGCCGGCCTTCCCGGCGTCAAGGCCGTCCTCACAGGGCGCAACCTGCCCTACAGAGTCGGTCTCTACATGGTGGACAAACCCGTGCTGGCCGATGTCAAGGTCCGCTATTTCGGGGAGCCTGTGGCTGCCGTGGCGGCCACGAGCGAAGAGATAGCCCAACAGGCGGTGGATCTAATAGATGTCCGGTACGAGCCTCTCGAACCGGTGCTCGATGCCAGGAAAGCCCTCGAGCCGGAATCGCCGCTCGTCCACGAGCTCCTGCATACCTACGATTGCATCAAAGGTGTCTTCTGCCCGATCGCGGAATCCAACATCGCCAACCACTTCAAGCTTAGAAAGGGCGATGTCGAGGCTGGTTTCAAAGCAGCCGACCACGTTTTCGAAAACCGCTTCTATGTACCACAGGTACAACATGTACCTATGGAGACCCACGCGACGATTGCCCATTGGACGCGCAAGGGCCGGATTGAGATCTGGACCTCGGCCCAGTCGCCATTTGCCGTCCGGCATCTCCTCAGTGTCGCATTCGGCATCTCTCACGCGCGCATCCGCGTTGTGGTGCCGTACCTGGGCGGCGCTTTCGGCGGCAAGGCCGGTATTCATCTGGAACCGCTGGTCTCGCTGCTTTCAAAGGAGGCCGGCTATCTACCCGTGAAACTTGTCGCAACGCGCAAGGAGGAGTTCATGACGCTCCCCTGCCGCCAGGGGCTTCACGCACGCATCAAGACCGGGGTTACGAGCCATGGCAGGATCACGGCCCAGGAGATCGAGTATATCTGGGACGCCGGTGCATATGCGGACTATGGGGTCAACATAGGGAGGGCATCCGGCTACTCCGGAGCGGGGCCCTATGAGATCGACAATGTGAAACTGGACTCATACACCGTCTATACCAACAAACCCTTCGGCACCGCCTACCGGGGCTTCGGCCATGTGGAGCTCTTCTGGGCGATCGAAAGCCAGATGGACATGGTTGCCCGCCGGCTGGATATGGACCCGGTGACCTTCAAACTCAAGAACCTGCTCAAGCCGGGTGCGACAACGATTACCGGTGAGAGAGTCACGGAGCACACCGGCAGCGTGCGCAAGTGTCTTGAGGCGGTGGCCGATGAGATAGGCTGGTCCGAGCCTCCGCCGCCGGCATCGTCGGCCGAAAAGGTCAGGGCGAGAGGCATAGCCGTGCTTCACAAGGCTCCGGCGATGCCGCCCAACACGGCTTCAAGTGCGATCATAAAATTCAATGAGGATGCCACAGCCGATGTGCTCGTGAGCGGGCTTGATTACGGCCAGGGTACCGCAACGTCCTTGAGCCAGATAGCGGCCCATGCCCTGAAGCTCCCATTCGACCGCATTCACTTCATATGGACCAAGGATACCGACTACAGTCCCTATGACTGGCAAACCGTGGCAAGCCGGCTTACGGTGATGGGCGGGCTCTGTATCCTGCGCGCTGCAGCCGATGCCGTCGATCAGATCAAGACCGTCGCGGCCCGGGCCCTCGACGTCGACAAAGACGCCCTCGAGGTGGACGGCGGCAGGGTTTTCGTCCAGGGCGATCCGGATAGGGGCCTCGATTACAGGCAAGTGGTCATGGGTTACATGTATCCCAACGGCAACGCAATCGGCGGGCCGGTGATCGGGCGGGGCAGCTACGTTGCCGAAGGCCTCACCAATCTCGATACCGAGACCGGTCAGGGTCTGCCGGCTCTCAATTGGACATACGGGGCCCACGCCGTGGACATCGAAATAGACACCAGGACCGGCGACATAGACATTCTGAAGATCGCCTCAGCCTTCGATGTGGGCAGGGTCATAAATGAAGATCTCTGCCGCGGCCAGGTCGTGGGAGGCGGAGTCCAGGGCATAGGATCCGCCCTGACCGAACACTATGTCTATGATGAGGCCGGTCACCTTCTCAACCCTTCATTCACCGACTACAAGATCCCGACCGTCAGGGATATCCCGCGCGAGATGGTCCAGATCTTCATCGAAACCCCGCATGACAAGGGTCCATTCGGCGCCCGTGGTGTTGCCGAACATCCAATGATCTCGGTGCCTCCCGCCATCGCAAATGCGATTCACGAGGGGACCGGAGTCAGGATCACCGATCTACCCCTGAGTCCCGAGCGCGTGTTCCTGGCCCTCAAGCAGAAGACCGGGCGATCATGAAGCTCAAGGCGGAGAGCATAAGTGCATCGGCACTGTCCGGCCTATCCGCGATTCCGACATCCGGCAGTGTGCATTCGGCCTTCAGCCGGACCGTGAACATACTCTGCGATGATATGACCTGGCTCAGTCTTCACCCGATCGGCGCTCCGATGCATCCGTATGCCGTCATGGTGCCGGTGGAGAGTTTCGTTGATATCGCGGCAGGAGATCCGGCCACGCTTTGCAGATCTCGCATATGGTTTGAAAGGCAGGCTCTCGCGATTGACTTGCGGTGCGCCGAACCCTGGGACCCACTACTCCTCCCTTTGCAGAGTGGAGGTGAAATCGATCATGCGCGCGTTTTTGACAGGCTGAGTGATCTTGTCGCTACAGGGCGTGTCGTCTCGCCCTTCCTCGCCGCCGTGTCAGGCAAACCCGCCGCCGCGACCGATGGGTGGTCGCGTGCGCTGTGGAGCGAGGCAGCGGGTATTGTGGGCGGCATCAAAGCCGGCCTCCGGGCATCGCATCCGCGGACGGTGCTCGCCGCTGCGGAACGTGCGGTGGGCCTTGGTTTCGGCTTCACCCCTTCAGGCGATGATTACCTCACCGGGCTTATCGGCGCCTATTGGTACATGAGCCCCGGCGACCGAATGGGAGAGGCGCTCCGTGCGGGCATATCGCCGATGATCCACCGGACATCGCTGCCTTCATGCTATATGCTCAAGGCGGCCCTCCTCGGCCGCCTGCCCGAGCCCCTCGCAGGTTTGCTGCGTGCGCTTGGGGAAGGGGTGGAGGATGACCTGGCCGGGGCGCTCAAGCGTCTGACGGGGACCGGGGCGACATCGGGGGAAGACATGCTCGCAGGTCTTACCACCTATCTTGATATCGAAGCCGGAGCAGGGTGGGCACATGCAGCGAATTGAGATTCTCAAGTCCACATACCTTGATTCCGTGAGCCTCATGCGCATCTCCAAGATGGCGACCGGTGCTCCGGGGGTGAGCAACGCCGTCATCTCCATGGCCACCGACACCAATCTCGCTCTCATGAAAGAGGTCGGCTTCCGGCCGGACACCATCGGTGAGGCAACGCCCAACGATCTTGTGATCGCGGTGGAGGCGGAAAGCGAGGATGCGGTGGACCGCGCCTTCGACATGGTGAAAACGGAGATAAAGGGTGGCTCCCGGCGAGGGGATGCCGCCCGCGCTCCACGAAGCCTTGAAGCCGCCATTGAGGAGTATCCCGAAATCAATCTGGTGCTGATCTCGGTCCCGGGCCGGTATGCAGCCTATGAAGCCCGAAGGGCCCTCGCCGCCGGACGGCACGTGATGATCTTCAGCGACAACGTTTCCATGGAAGACGAGAAGAACCTGAAAGAAACCGGTGCCCGGGATGGTCTGCTCGTTATGGGACCCGACTGCGGCACCGCCATGATCGGCGGTGTCGGTCTTGGGTTTGCCAACGATGTTCCCCCGGGCAAGATAGGTATTGTATCCGCCTCCGGTACGGGCGCCCAAGAAGTCGCCTCGATTCTCGCGAGGCTGGGCCTTGGAGTATCTCACATAATCGGCACCGGCGGGCGTGATGTATCGAGCGGTGTCGGAGCAATCACGATGAAAGCGGGCCTCGCGGGCCTGGCCGACGATGTCGCCACAGAGGTCATCGTCATCATATCGAAGGCTCCCGATACCGGTGTGGCTGAGGGGATACTTGCCATGGCGGCCGAAGCCGGCAAGCCCTGCATCGTGAATTTCGCCGGCCGGTCGGAAGCCGGGGGGGAGGGCAACCTCACCTTCACGACCACGCTCACCGAAGCTGCATTGGCGGCCGCATGGGCGCTTACGGGCAAGGCGGATGAAATCCCCGCGGGCACCGGCCTCGAGGGTGATACCCATGACTTAAGCATGCAGATTGCTCCACCCAGGCGCTATCTTCGCGGACTCTATAGCGGCGGGACGCTGGCGCAAGAAGCCCTTTTCCTGCTCGTGCCCTCGTTGGGAGCAATCCACTCCAACCTTCATGTTGAAGGCCTCCCGACCCTGCGCGATCCCGGGGTGAGTGAGGGGCACACTATCGTGGATCTCGGAGACGATGTTTTCACAAGAGGGCGGGCCCACCCCATGATCGATCAGGCCCAGCGGCTTGCGCGGCTTACGCGCGAAGCCAGGGACCCTGAGGTAGCCGTCATCCTCTTGGATGTGGTTCTGGGTTACGGCTGCAACGGCGATCCCGGAGGTGAGATCGCGGCCGCCTTGCGCGAGACGGCCCGGAGCCTGGACGCAGGCGTCACGATGCCCCTGATCGTTGCGTCGATCTGCGGCACCCACGGGGACCCCCAGGGCTACGGCCGGCAGAAGCGGGCGCTTGAGGCGGCCGGTGTTGTTGTGGCTTCAACCAACGCCCGTGCATGTGAGCTTGCCGGGGGACTACTCAAAGGTGTCTGTGATGGATAAGGTACGTGAACTTCTCATGGGTGAGCCTGTCGTGGCAAATGTCGGTGTTCCGCTTTTTGCCGATGCGTTGCGCATGCAGGGCCGGCGCCCTGTTCAAGTGGATTGGACGCCTCCCGCCTCGGGAAACCCGGAGATGCTCTCGATGCTTGCGGCGCTCCGGACTGAGGCTGGGCGCGGCGATGGCCGGGGGACCATGGCTGAGACAATAGCCCACGCCAACGCCGAGGCGCTTGAGGTCATAGCCTGTTCCCATCCGATCTTAACAGGCGTCGGGAAGGCGATAGAGGATATCCCCGGCATGAGACGCGATCTCATACTCCATGCCGGCCCGCCGGTCGCCTGGGACCGCATGTGCGGTCCTATGAAAGGGGCCGTGATCGGGGCCTTGATCTATGAAGGCCTGGCCGAGTCCCCTGAAGATGCCCGGGATCTTGCTGCCTCGGGCGGGATCGGCTTCGAGCCCTGCCATCACCACAATGCTGTGGGTCCCATGGCGGGCATCGTGTCCCCATCCATGCCCGTCTGGATCATCGAGAATAAGGCCCAGGGTAACCGGGCGTTTTGCACCCTCAATGAAGGCCTTGGGAAGGTGCTCCGATACGGGGCCTACAGCAGTGAAGTGATAGAGCGGCTCAAGTGGATGGAGACGACCCTCGCTGCGGTTCTTGCTGAGGCCCTGACGATTCACGGGGAGATCGATCTCAGGAGTCTCATAGCCCAGGCGCTCCAGATGGGGGATGAGTGCCACAACAGGAACAAGGCAGGCACCTCGCTTCTGATAAGAGAGCTCGCCCCGGCCATAGTGCGCTGTGCTTCAAGCGATGTGGCCAAGAGTGAGGTACTCGCTTTCATGCATTCCAATGATCACTTCTTCCTGAATCTCTCCATGCCCGCCGGCAAAGCCTGTCTCGATCCCGCGGCCGGTATGGCGGCAAGCAGCATGGTTGTGGCCATGGCCAGGAACGGCACCGATTTCGGTATCCGGGTGAGCGGACTCGGGGACAGGTGGTTCACCGCACCGGCCCCCGAAGTGAAGGGACTCTATTTCCCAGGCTATGATGAAAAGGACGCCAATCCGGACATAGGCGACAGCACAATATGTGAAACCTACGGCATAGGCGGATTCGCGATGGCGGCCGCTCCCGCAATTGTGGAATTCGTGGGGGGCACGCCCCAGGATGCCGTCCGCTTTACGCTTTCCATGTATGAGATCACCGTGGGGGAGAGCAGCCAGTATCGCATCCCTGCGATGGGCTTCCGCGGTACCCCTACCGGCATAGACATAATGAAGGTGGTCGAGACGGGCATTGTGCCGGCCGTGAATACGGGCATAGCCCACAGGAAGCCAGGCATAGGCCAGGTCGGGGCCGGTCTTGTTGAGCCTCCCATGGCGTGTTTCGAAGCAGCCTTGAAGGCCCTCTATCAGGAGCTTAAGCATCAAGGGAAGAAGCAATGAACCGGCGGGCGATTGAAGATCGCCTCTCCGGCATCGACCGGATCGTGGATCCGGAATGAAGGAGGATGAAACATGAAGCAAGTCGACTTCCGCCTAATCGATCTCACGCAGCCGCTGAGCGTCCTCACGCCGCCATGGCCGACCTATGAACCGCTTCAGCTTAAGTTCTTCAAGCGGCTTGCCCCCAACGGTGCAAACGGCCAGCTAATTACCACGAGCAACCATGTGGGTACGCACTTGGACGGCCCGATTCACTTCTGTACCCATGGCGGTGACATAGCCAGTCTTCCGCTCAATGACTACCTTTGCGGACCCGGAGTCGTGGTGGACCTGAGCGACATGACCGAAGACTATGGGCTCTACTCATCGAAAGATGTGGAGGACCGGGTCGAGGTGCGTGAGGGTGACATCCTTATCATCAATACCGGCTACCACAAGTATGCGTGGGACCAACCGGAGGCCGATGAGGTGCGTTATATGATACGCCACCCCGGACCCCAGATGGAGTTTGCCGACTGGGCCAAGAAGAAGCAGCTTAAGTGGATAGGCGTGGATTGCGGTTCGGCCGACCACCCCATGAACACCAAGATCAGGGACTGGATGCCCAAAGAGGCCGCGAAGGCCGATGAGTTCCTGAAACAGAAGTATGGCAAGGGCCTTGACGACCTTTTTCCAGCCGATCACTATCAGCTCATGCATGTAGCGCTTTTTCACTGCCCGATAGTGCATGCGGAGAACCTTGGCGGGGATATCGATCTCGTGCTCAACCAGCGCGTCACGATAGGCTGTTTCCCTTGGCGTTTTGTGGGTGGGGAATCCAGCATTTGCCGCATAGCGGCCTTCGTGGACCCCATCGAGCATGATCATCTGATGAAGAAGAAGGCGTCGGCGAAGCATACGACGTATGGGGACTGCGTCCCCAAGTAGCCCCAGGCTGGTGAAGACCGCCCGTCTGCCGCGTTAGGCTTGCCGTCCGTCACTGCGGCGCACCCGGAAGTGCGCCTCATTCCTGCCGACTGCGCAAGCCTTGCATCCAAGCGTTCTTGACCAGCCTGTAATAGAGTGCGGAATCGGTGAAGACCGCCCGTCTGCCGCGTTAGGCTTGCCGTCCGTCACTGCGGCGCACCCGTAGCGTCGTGGTTCCACCCACGACGAAGCCCGTCGGGCACGGAGCCCCGACGCTACAAAGACCATTCATTGACACGGGAGTGGCAACGCCACGACTTCGCATCTAGCATCGGGGTTCCAACCCCGACGCTGCACAAGACGGTTCGTCTGATTCTTCCGGCTCCGGACACGCATGGAGACAGGTTGAATAGGGTGCTCATGGGTAGTAGTATCTTGGGGATGGGAGGTGTCGGGATTGGCTTCAAGCGTCGCCGATTGGAAATGCAGGATGCGGGCCGCTCTGATGCTGCTTGCCGTTGCGGTCGGGTCCGTAGTGGGACTGTCACCGCGAGTGGTTCTCGCCGCGAACCCTTGGCACGAGGACCTTGCGAGACACTGGGCTCCGTGTATCTTCCAAGCCGTACAGGTGAGTACTGCAAATCCGCTCGGGCGTTACGATCTCATCACGGGTGTCGACTTCGACGGTGACACGTGTGGCGGTAATAACTGGGAAAACGCGGACGACAAGAGGAAGCTGGATTTTCCGCTCCTGCCCTATGTCTACTATAGCGTCATAGAGACGCGGAGCCATTACTACATCGCGTACTCCCTGTTTCACCCGCGCGATTGGCGGTGGTATCTCGCTTCGGGAGCCCCGGGTGCCGGAGCCCCTTTGCCTGCGACCCACGAGAATGATCTGGAGAGTGCAACCCTCGTGATTCTCAAGGATAGCGGCTACGGGAAACTCCGCCTCATAGGTACCGTGTGTCATCTTCAGAACTACTGCTTCGTCACCGATGCCGGTATAAGACCCAAGTCCTGGGCCTGGGACCTGGCCTCAGGTGAACTCCAGGTGAGCTTCTTCGAAGGCCGCCCGTGCCTGTTTGTGGAAGCCGGAGGGCACGGCATCGGCGGTCTGGGCCGGGCCATGAGGGTGGATGATAGCGGGGCTTATACCATAGGGAAGAAGCAGTACAGGTTCGGAAGCGGTGCAGGCGTAGTGTATAGATGCAGCACCGATCCCGGCTACGTTCCTGATGCAGAGCCTGTGGCCGGTGCTTCTGTGGTTTTCCGGTACGGCGCCCATCAAGGTCCACAGGGGCGCGCCCAGGAGGCCGTCTGCGAGTATCAGCTCATTCCCCTTATGAGTTCGCTCTGGCCCCTTAGGCACGACGTGGGTGGGGAGGGCCTGTTTGAGGAGACCTTCGACTATGAGGTTGCTCCGGGTTGTACGCTGGAGGATCTTCCGGTCTTTATCGCAGCCGATGGACAGGACCCGGGCGCGAACCCGCCCTGGGCCCGTGACGCGACGGGTGACGGCCTGGCCATGGGAGAGTGGTTCTTCAGGCCCGCACAGGCAATGGAACGCTATCTCGATGAATGGCCGGATCGCGATATGCCCGGCTACAATGAGTATACCTGGAACCCCTATATTGTCGGAGCCGGCACGGTGACTTCGGTCCGGCCGGAAGGCGACCGCACATGGATCGCCGGTTACCCTATGAGAATCGAATGGGAGATCTCATCCGCCGGTCTCCGGCTTTCGGATGCCGTGAGGGTGTCTGTCTCCGGGAATGCCGGGAAGACGTGGCGTCCGATTTCGGTGTCCGTCGGCGAAAGCCGGGGGCGCACCAACTGGAATGTGACAGGGCCGGCCGGCGACAGGTGTATCCTGGCCGTGAGGGCGGAACTCCAATGCGACCCTGATCTCGAAGTGGTGGGCTATAGCCCGGCTTTTTCCATATCGGAACCCGAAGCCTTCACCTGGTCGGTGCTCAATGCCGGCGACGAGGCGGGCCCGGCGAGATCGGACGCACCGGCCGTCTATGACCCGGATGGGGACCGGCTAGTCCTCTTCGGCGGCCGCTCGACGGATTTCCACGCCCATAGCGACACCTGGGTCTTTGATTTCGGGAGCATGGTCTGGGGCCGGGCCCATGACGGCCTCGATGGAGCCCCGGAGGCCCGCTGGGCGCATGCGGCTGTATGGGACTCGTGGGGGAGGCTCCTCATCTCAGGAGGACGCAGCGCGCAGTACCTCGATGACACCTGGGCCTTCGATTTCGATACCGCGCTGTGGCACAGGCTGGATACCGCCGGTGAGGACGTGAGGGCCGGTGGAGTGGCTGTCTACGACCCTGTCGGGGATCGCATGGTCGTATTTGGGGGCTCCGATGGTGAGACGGCCAGGAATGATGTCCGGGCGCTCGGGTTATCGCCTGAGCTGCCGGAGGGGGCAGTGCGGGGCGGACCGCCTCCGGTGCCGGGACCCGCGAAAGCCCCGGTCCCGCCTGGGGACTTTCAGTGGACGACCCTTCACACCGGTGGAGGGACCGCGCCCTGCGCGCGCGTGGATGCAGCCTGTGCCTATGATGACGGCCGGCGATGGCTCATCATCCATGGTGGCCGTGGGGGACCGATGCAAGATGAGCCTCTCGCCGACACGTGGGCCTTCTCGCTAGAGACCTACGAATGGATCCTGCTTCATGATGGGAGCGGCCTTGCTCCTGGTGCAAGATGGGGGCATGCTGCGGTGGCGAACAACCGGACCGGCGATCTCGTCGTATTCGCAGGGACAGGTGTGACAGCGGCCTACGGTGATGTCTGGCTTTTCAACCCGGACCGTCTGGATTGGATTGAAATCCCCGGTGGCGTGATGGGTTCGGGACCGGCCCCGCGCTCGGGTGGAGCCGCGATACTGAGACCTTCCGGGGGTCAGGTTGTGGTTGCATGCGGCCGGGTAGCGGCCGGCACCGGGAGAGACGTGTGGTCTATGGGGCTAAGGTCCCTTACACCACCAAGAGAGCAACCCGTACAGGGCGGAGATGAGCCCTTCGATCCGGGGACCACCGTATGGCCCAACCCTAGTACCGGTGAGGTCTCCATGGGACTTGCCATCTCCGTCGGGGGACACTTGAGGCTGGCCGTCTACGATGTAAGGGGCCGCCTCGTCAGATTGATCCACGATTCAAGGGTTCCAGCCGGCTATCGCACCTTCCACTGGGACGGTGAGGCCTCCAATGGTGCCGGGGTCGCCGGCGGGGTCTATTTCTTCAGAGCGAGCATGAACGGCCGCTCTTATGAGCGGCCGATCGTCATGCTCAGATAGGTCAGCCGGAAAAGGTGTTGCGCGCCGCTCCCATTCAACATACCACTCTCTAAAAGTGGAAATTCAAACTGACACCGGCATAGGAGGCCCTATAGGCGGCCTCAAGATTGCTGTCCACTGATATGGGCTCATCAAGTACGTCGAGATCGACACTGACATCGGCCGAGGTCTTGAAGTAACGCAGCCCGTATTCCCCGCCCAGGCTGAAACGTTCGGCAAAGAAGTATTCGGCCCCGAAGGCCACGCTGATGCCGTAGAAGCTCAACAGATCGCCGATAGCATTCTCGATATCCGCGGTCCCTTCCCCCAAGTCGACGGATGCGAAGGACTTCATGAAGGCGCCCTGGATGTACGGGACAACCGCCCCTGACGTCGTGTTGCTGTTGAGATAAACCCTGGCGCCGAAGCTGGGCACATACATCGATGCCGACACATCGGCATCCTCAACGGTCAGAGAAACGCCCAGGAAATCCAGGCCTACGAATGGCACAACAGTCCCCATGTTGGGGCCGAAGTATGCCGACTCGACCGTACTTCCGGGTCGCACCCCGAAAACCCAGCCGCCACAGAGGGCCGGCAAAGCACTGGACAGAAGCACAGCCAGACTAAGCACTGCGACCAGCAGAGGTGCTTTGAACGTTTTGCAATTCACGATGAACCTCCTTTCAATCACATTCGGTGAAAGCGGCGCACGACACCTCTTCTGTCCGACCTGACCCTTAGGAGCCGAAAGGCACCGTGGGTCCCGGGGATTGTTGCACAGATTGGCGCTTTTTGGCAAGCCCTAATGTGTTTGGAGGGACTTGAACGATGCGTACAAGGGCGTGTGATATCTGTGTTTCACGTGCATACGCCCAAGTGCTGGAAGGTCGCCGGCCGCAGAACCGGGTTCTTGCGAGGAGCCGGTGCCGCCGATCAACCAGGCAAGGCCTGCCCGGCGCGAGGACCAAGCATGCAAGCGGACGGTTGACACAGACGGGGGCATGTGTTAAATTCGGTCGGAAACACTGGGGCCTTCGGGGCGGGGTGAGACTCCCCACCGGCGGTTAAAGCCCGCGAGCAGCCTCCGCTGCAGATCCGGTGGAAATCCGGAGCCGACGGTATAGTCCGGAAGGGAGAAGGTTCAGGCTTGATCTGCTACCAACCCGAGGGTTCAACTCGGGTTTTTTGCTTATAGGACGTGGGCCATGAGCAAGCAAAAGCGGCGTTCCAAAGCCGGTGACACTCAGCATATGCTCATGCGCGAGGCCTTGGCGGAGGCGGAAAAGGGCAAGGGCAGAACGTTTCCCAATCCCGCCGTTGGAGCCGTGGTGGCCCGGGGTGAGCGCATCGTGGGCAGAGGTTTCCACAAGCGCTGGGGTATGCCTCACGCCGAGGTGGAGGCCCTGGTCGATGCGGGCCGGCTATCAGACGGGGCCGATCTCTATGTGACGCTTGAGCCATGCTCCCATTGGGGGAGGACGCCCCCCTGTACGGAGGCCATAATCGGCAGCGGCGTCAAGCGTGTCTTCATCCCCTGCATCGATCCGAATCGCCTCGTCAAGGGGAGAGGCATAAAAGCCATGAGAGGCGCCGGCATCGAGGTCGTGGTCGGACTGGAAGCTCGAGAGGCGGAGAAACTCAATGAGGCCTACTTCAAGTTCATGAAAACAGGTATGCCCTTTGTGACGCTCAAAGTCGCCCAAACCCTGGACGGCAAGATCGCGACACGCGGTGGGGACGCCAGGTGGGTGACCGGTACCCGGTCACGGAGCCTCGCCAGACGCATGCGCGCGGAAGCCCAGGCCATAATGGTGGGGGTCAACACCGTGATAAACGATGACCCCGGGCTCCTGCCCGTGCCCCGGAGAAAGACCTACTACCGGTGCGTGCTGGACACCAATCTCTCGACCCCGCTGAAACGCCAGGTGGTGGAGACCGCCGACCGCCACCCGACCATGGTCTACTGTGCCGGCACTCGAAGCCAAAAGACTGCAAGGCTTGAGGCCGAAGGTGTCAAGGTAAGGAGCGTTGCTACGGCAGAGACGGGTCTTCTCGACCTGGAAGCCGTGCTTCGAGACCTGGCCTCCCTGGGTGTAATGCATGTCTTTGTGGAAGGGGGGAGCGTCGTCTCGAGCTCGCTTCTCGCGGCGGGCCTCGTTGATAAGGTTGTGGCTTTCATAGCACCCAAGGTCTTAGGAGATGTAAACGGTCTCGGGACTTTCTCCAAACTTGATGTCAAGGATCTGAAGACCTGTTATGGTTTCAAACTGGATGAGCTCTGCAGGGTAGGAGACGATGCGATGATCGTGCTCTACCCCAAGCGGCGGTCCGGAGGCTAAGATCGTGTTCAGTGGAATCGTTCGAGAGGTAGGCAAGGTGGACGGCGTCGAAAAACACGGCGGCACTGTGACTTTCAGGATCAAGGCGCCGGCTCTGGCCCCGGACCTTGAGGCAGGAGACAGCGTCTCGGTAAACGGTGCATGCCAGACCGTGACCGCGGCAGGGGCCGATACCTTCACCTTCGATTCGGTTGCCCAGACCTTAAGGACCACCAACCTCTCGCTCCTGGGCCGGGCCTCCCCCGTCAATCTCGAGCCCGCACTCAGGCTCGGAGACAGGGTGTCCGGCCATTTCGTATCCGGTCATATAGATGCGACTGCGGTCATAAGAAGCCGCCGGAGCGCGGGCTACCGCAACATCGATTTCACACTTCAGGTGCCGGACGACCTCAGGGCTTATATCGGTGACAAAGGCTCCATCTGTCTGGATGGCGTAAGTCTCACCGTCAAGGCCGTGCGGGGAAGCATCGTGGAGATCACCGTGATACCATACACACTCGATACAACCATAATAAGGGGATGGCGATCAGGCAGCCGCGTCAACGTCGAGGTCGATCAGATCGCCAAGTATGTGGCCCTTGGAATCAATAATAAGGGAGGTGGGCAAACGTGAGAGGGTTCGATTCGGTTGAGGCGGCCATCGGCGACATAAAGCAAGGCAAGATGGTCATTGTGGTTGATGATGCGGATCGGGAGAACGAGGGCGACTTCATCCTGGCTGCCGACCAGATCACCCCCGAAGCCGTGAATTTCATGGCCAAGTACGGGAGGGGGCTCATCTGTGTCCCCATGACCGGGGAAAGGCTGGACGAGCTGGGTCTGGGTCCCATGGTGTCGGACAATACCGCCAGGCTGGGCACGCCCTTCACCATCTCGGTCGATGCCAAGCATAGTACAACTACCGGGAGCTCCGCCCATGACAGGGCGGCCACCATAGAGGCCCTTATAGACCCCAGGGCCAAGCCCACCGATCTGGCTCGTCCCGGCCATGTTTTCCCTTTGAGGGCGATGGCCGGCGGGGTCTTGAGACGGGCCGGTCACACCGAGGCCGTGGTCGATCTTGCCCGGCTTGCGGGGCTCTATCCGGCGGGGGTTCTATGTGAGATCATGGATGAAGACGGTACGATGGCGAGAGTGCCTCGGCTCATGGAGATGGCCGCGGAGTTCGGACTCAAGATCATAACCATAGCCGATCTTATCCAGTACCGTCACCAGCGTGAGATGCTTGTGAAGCGGGTGGTGGAGACCCCGCTTCCCAGCAAGTACGGTACCTTCGATCTCTATCTCTATGAGAGTGTGATAACCGGAGAGCACCACATAGCCCTTGTGAAAGGCGACCTGGCCGCGGCCGAAAAGCCTCCCATGGTTCGAGTGCATTCCCAGTGTCTTACCGGTGACATCCTGGGCTCCCTGAGATGCGATTGCGGCGAGCAGCTGGGCAAGGCGCTTGTTATGATAGAGAAGGAGGGGATCGGCGTATTCCTTTACATGCGTCAGGAGGGCCGGAACATTGGTCTCGCCAATAAGATAAGGGCCTACGCCCTCCAGGATGGCGGCAAGGACACGGTCGAAGCCAACGAGGAACTCGGCTTCACTGCCGATCCCAGGGACTACGGCATCGGTGCCCAGATCCTGGCCGACCTGGGGCTTACGCGAATAAGGCTGCTTACCAATAACCCCAGGAAGATAGTGGGACTCGAAGCTTTTGGACTTGAGGTTGTGGAGCGAATCTCCATAGAGGTACCTCCCAATCCTCTGAATGAAAAGTATCTCAAGACGAAACGAGTCAAGTTGGGTCATCTTCTAGAGGAGGTATGATGACCGGGAGAGGAGGCCGAGATGCACAGGACCTTTGAAGGCATACTGGACGGGCGAAAGAAGACCTTCGCCATCGTGGTCAGCAGGTTCAATGAGGCGATATCGCTTCGTCTGCTTGAAGGCGCCCTGGATTGCTTGAGACGGCACAATACGGAAGACGGCCGGATAGACGTGGCCTGGGTGCCCGGATCCTTCGAAATCCCGGTCGCAGCCCAGAAGGTGGCCGCCATGGGCAAGTATGATGCCGTGATCTGTCTGGGAGCCCTCGTCCGCGGCGCCACACCGCACTTCGACTACATAGCATCGGAGGTTGCCAAGGGGGTCGCGCGGCTCGCCCAGGATACAGGGGTGCCCGCAATATTCGGAGTCATAACGGCGGATTCGCTGGAACAGGCCATGGAGCGCTCCGGCGGCAAGAGCGGCAACAAGGGTTGGGATGCGGCGATGTCGGCGCTTGAGATGGCCGACCTTTTCGGCAAGCTCAAACCGAAAGCGGGCAAATGAAATCAAAACCGTCACTCGCGAGCCTCAAGCGTCAAGCCCGGGAAGTTGTCGTGAAGACCCTCTATGAGATAGAGATGGGGGACCTGGACATGACGAGTGCCAGGGAACGCGTGATGAAGAAGTGCAAGCGTCCCGAGACGCAGAGCTTCGCCATGAGGCTCCTGAACGAGACCGTGGCCCACGGTGATGAAGCGGACAAGATCATTGCAAAGGTGGCCGAGAACTGGCACCTTTCACGTATGGCGGCCATAGACAGGAATGTGCTGAGACTGGGAACGGTTGAACTGATGTTCATGGATGAGGTCCCTGAGAAGGTCGCCATCAATGAAGCGATAGAGATAGCCAAGCGCTTCTCCACGGAGAACTCAGGGAGGTTCGTCAACGGTATTCTCGACAAAGTGGCGAGGTTGAGACGTGAAGTACGTGATAATATCTGACATACATGCGAATCTGGAAGCTTTTGAATCCGCCCGTAAGAAGATAGCAGAGATCTCACCCGACAAGATCCTCTGTCTGGGTGACATCGTCGGTTACGGTGCATCGCCCAATGAGTGCGTGGAGGCCGCCCGGGAGATCTGTGACGCCACGGTTGCAGGCAATCACGACTTCGGCGCGATCGGTCGGACAGACATCACATACTTCAATATGTATGCCCGTGAGGCTATCCTCTGGACGGCAAGAACGCTCAAGGAAGAAGCCTCTGACTTTCTCTCCGACCGCCCCCTGACGGAGGTTGTGGATGGCAACATGCGGATCGTTCACGCCACACCCCGGGACCCGGAGCGCTGGAACTACATCTTAAGCCACGAGCATGCCCTGGGCGAGTTCGAGGCCTTCGAGGAGCAGATCTGCTTCGTAGGCCATTCCCACCAGCCCATGATCTATGAACTCATGGACAGCGAGACCCTCATCGTAAACACCGATCGCGTACAGGTGAGAGAAGGACGCCGGTACCTGGTCAATGTGGGAAGTGTCGGGCAGCCCCGCGACGGCAATCCCAAAGCCGCCATTTGCGTCTACGATCTTGATAAGAGCGAGATCGTCATACACAGGATCGAATACGATGTGGAGGCGGCCAAGAAACGCATAATCGAAGCCGGCCTGCCGGCAGTACTCGCCAACCGGCTCTCATGGGGTGAATAGGGCGTGTATCGCATCCTCTTCATAAATTGGCGGGACATCAAAAACCCCGAAGCCGGCGGCGCCGAAGTCCACCTGCATGAGATCACCAAGCGCATCGCAGCCAAGGGGCACTCGGTGACCGTGCTGGCCTCCACCTTCCCGGATGCCCTCCCCGAAGAGGAGATAGACGGGGTGAGGGTTGTAAGGAAAGGGGGGAAGTTCACCTTCAATTTCAGTGTCCCGGGTTCTATCCGAAGGCTTTCGCGGGAGCAAACCTTCGATATCGTAGTGGACGATATCAACAAGATCCCCTTCTTCACCCCGCTATATGTGAAGCGCCCCCTGCTCGCCCTTGCCCATCATCTTTTCGGCAGGACCATATATCTCGAGGCCCCTTTCCCATTGGCCCTCTATGTCCATATGAACGAGACCATGATCCCACGGGTTTACAGGAGAACCAGGTTTGTGGTGGTCTCCGAAAGCACCAAGCAGGAGCTTATGGAGAAGGGGATACCCGAAGCCGGGATCGATGTCGTCTACAACGCCGTTGACCACACCATGTATAAACCCTCGGAACAGCCCAAGCCGCCCGAGCCCTTGATCGGCTATGTGGGAAGGATCAAGCGCTACAAGAAGATTGACTATCTCCTCGAAGCCCTGAAGATCGTGCTTGAGCGCGTTCCGGGCGCCCGCCTCATGCTTGCAGGCTCAGGCGACTATCTTCCCTCGCTGGTTTCCCTGGCCGCGCGCTTGCGTATATCGGACAGGGTCGAGTTCATGGGCTTTGTGGGCGAGCAAGCCAAGATCGGGATGCTTCAGCGTGCCCATGTGGTTGTGAACCCCTCGAGCAAAGAGGGCTGGGGGGTGA
>CAZRAU010000053.1:0-3481 GCA_964598025.1 uncultured bacterium | reverse complement strand
GGCACTCCGGTCATAGCAAGTGACGTCCAGGGTTTGAGGGATGCCGTGGTCGATGGGAAGACCGGGTTCCTCGTGCCCTTTGGAGATGTCGGAGGCTTCGCCCGGAGGATGCTGGAAGTGCTGGAGAATGAGCCACTCCGCAGGACCCTGAGCGACCAGGCAATAGCCCATGCGCGGCGCTTCAACTGGGACGACTCCGCGGACGCCGTCCTCACGATCATAGAGCAGGTGGTCTCGGGCCGGTGAAGCCTACTTCCCAAGAAACGAGTTGTACATCCCCCTGAGTTCATGCTCTGAAATCAGCGGACGTCCGACGGCATCGAGTGTCTCCTGCTTCATCGCGCCGTCTCTGACAAGCTCAAGGCCCGCCCTCTTCACCGCATCCAAGACCGCCTTTCCATCCTCTGTCGGCTGCCCATCATGCATCATAAGAAACGCGTGGGGCCTCAAGACCGCACCGGCGAACTCCACGCTCGCATCTTCGGCAACCTCTTTGACGATGCGTACCACGGTATCGAAGTTGGCCTTCTCCCACCAACCGCAGGTGGAGACGAGCACGATTCTCCGGATCGCAACGTCCTCGCGGAATCTGCCACGCGTCCTGCCCCCGCGGGTTTCAAGCAGAGGCTCGAGCAAGGGGCACAGCCTGTTGATCACATTCTGCATGACGCCGGGGAGGGGAATGTAGACCGGCGTGGCCAGTATGAGGACATCCGCACCCCTGAGCTTCGTGTAGACCGGCTCCATATCGTCCTTGATGCAACACTCCCCGGGCTTCTTGTACCAGCAGTACATCTCACTGCATGTGCAGGGTCTGACCTTGAGGTCGCCGGCGTATAACAGGTCGACACTGGAACCGCCATCGGTCATGCCTTCAACAAAAGGGGTGAGGAGGGCCGCGGTATTGCCCTCTCCCTTGCGGGGACTTCCATTGATCGCAACCGCCTTGGTCATTTCATCCTCCTTTCAAGCACCACCATCTCGCGGCAGCCATGCCAGAACACGAAACGTTGTACGAGCGAGGCATCGATACGGGGATCGGCCAGAATACCCCCGATGCCGCCTCCGGCCAGGTAGTCAGCGAAGGGTGCGTAGTGCTCCGGCCCCCCTGATGCCTCGACAAGCCGCAAGACAATCCCATGGAGGTTCCTCGGAAGCGGAACCTGTGAGTCGATAATGACCGCCTTTCCAGCGACGCGCAACGCCTCATTGAGTATAGCGATCTGTTTCTCCCTGGATACCTCATGCAGAAGAAAAAGAACCGTGGTGAAGTCGAAGGTATCGGGCGCGAAATCAGCGAGATCGGTCCCATCGCCATGCTCGAAACGCACTTGGGCGCCTTGATCACGTTTCCGCGCGAACTCGATCATTCGACGCGACAGGTCAATGCCCACGACCCGGCAGTCCTTCCTGGCGGCCAGCTCGAAGCACAGCTCCCCGGTACCACAGGCAATATCCAAGACGCTGGATCCCTCCGGCACCAGGTCAACAACGACCTTGCGGGCCTCTGCCTGATGTCGATCGTAGAGGGCGTGATACACCGTCCCGTGGGTGAATCGGCTCTTATCATCGGGGACCACCAGAGGTGCGGATATCATCTTCGGATGCCTCATGCGTCGGCTCGCCTCACGCCATGCGTCAGCGGCGTAAACTGCCGTTCATGTCTGGTGAACGCAGAGTTAGGCCTGGGCTATTCACTTTACAAGAACCCATGATTGATGGCTTCATCCACCTCGGGGTCCCACTCCGGTTTCCATATCACGAGCGCGAAGATCGCCGGAGCTTCGGTCCACAGGCGCAGCTCATCATTAGTCGGGACCACTACCAAGGACACGCGTATCTTTTTCCGGGCAGCCAGGACTGCCAGATTTAGCCTTCCGTGATTGCGGACGAACCAGTTGAAGGCACCCGGTATGTCACCCACATTCAACCCCAGATCCAGCCAGTCAAATGGGAGTACATCAACGACGTGCCGCTCCTCATACTCGGGGATGTTGTCCAAGAAGAGCCGGGCATGCCTTCTGTGGACGCTCTCCCGCCGAAGGTCGCGCTCTCGAATCGAGAGTGGTCGGAAGGCCCCGTTCGTGACGCCTTCGTCCGGGTGGTTAATCAGCATACGGGCGACCTTCATCATCGTCTCATCAGAATCATCGTAGTCGAAGATCTGGTACTTCACGGTCAGGAGCGCCCGATCGGCGAATCGCGGCATGTCGAAGTCCGAAATCGTCGACACCGATGGATGGCGTAGCATAACGACGCGCCCGATCGCACGGGCCGCTGCCGCGAACTCAAGCCCCACCCATTCCCTGGCAGCGGAGTTCTTCGAGAACAACAGACAAAGGCAGTCGGCCCGCCCCACTTCCTCCACGAGCCTGCCGGCGATTTCGTCCTTGGAATCACCAAGATCAACGCGCCCTGCTGGCAAGTATGTAACCTGGAAGCCGATGTGCGAGATCTTCTGGGCAACGACATCTGCCCACGCTTTATCTGCTGAAGCGTGCGCGAGAAACACATTCAAATGAGAGATGTACTCCCTCTCGGGTTCAAGATGAATGCGCACAGTCGGAGAGCCCGGCGCGTACGTGAAGCTCCGTGCGCCTCTCTCCATCGCTTCTCGAATCACAGTGCGCAGGCTGTCTGGGTACATCTCTTCCACTGTGCAGCCCGGCTCCTTGCTGCGGCCCAACATCTGCCTTGAGGCGCCGCGTCTACGCGGTAGACTCAAAGGCTTTGTTGTGCCTGTCTTTCCTTGAGTTGTTCAATCCAAGCGTGTCCATCTGGGAATCGCTTCTCCAAGCACTCGAGTAGCCATGCGCATGCCGAGTCCTCCATCAGGGGAACGGCAACCTGGAAGTCGGCCTCGTCTTTCTCGAGGGTCTCCGATTTCGCCTTGTGAAGTAGCTGGATCTCGGGGGCCAGGTAGGGCACACCCGTGGATGTGCGCCGCCCAAGAGCATCAATGGCACAGCGGATCCCCGGGTCGCGTTTGAAGACCCATTGGTCACCATCGGTATCGAGAAGCATAAGTTGAAGCTGCCACGGAGAGTCCTGTGTGCGACGACACCAGATGTTATTGACCGGGCGAACTTGGAACTCACCGATGGGCCACGGCTTGAGACCCGGTTGCTGAGTCTTGTGCAAGTCCCAGCCTGACAAGTACGCTTGAGCTGCAAGCTGGTCATCACGGCGAATGAGAACATCCGTGTCCCCGTGTGATCTCGTCTCGCGGCCGACGAAGAGGTCAATGGCCTGACCTCCGGCAATCCACCAGGGCACCGATAGTCCGGAAAGAAGATCAACGACCTCCTGTATGGATAGCGGCTCCCACTTGTGAACATTCTCATTCATGCATCATTCTTCTTCGGCACAACTACTATAACTACTATATACTCGGACCCGGATAACTACACTATATACAGCTGCTCCTGAGAACAAACCCCGGCAGCCCACTCTCTGCAATTACCAGAGAGCCAGCCTGTTG
>CAZRAU010000052.1:3140-21318 GCA_964598025.1 uncultured bacterium | reverse complement strand
CCCGTCGGGGATGGAACCCCGACGCTACGCAAGACATTCGTCGCCACAGGAGTGGCAACGCTACACAAGCCTGGGGTCATGGCTTCGCCTCCAGCACCTTCCTTACGAAACCGCCGGCCCGGTCGAGCAGCCTCGAGGCTTCGCGCTTCGGCACGCCTTTCACAACCATAACGATCGCTATCTTCACGCTTCCGCCGGCTCGCTTCAACATTTTCGCCGCGGCTTCGTGGGAACACCCGGTGGCAAGCATTATCACCCTGACCGATCGCTGACGCAACTTCTCACTGGTGGCCATGAGGTCCACCATCATGTTCCGGTAGACCTTTCCCAGCCGCACCATGGATGCCGTCGAGATCATGTTGAGCACCATCTTCTCGGCGGTGCCGCACTTCATCCGAGTGGACCCCATGATCGCCTCGGGCCCGACCTCCACGGCAATGACGACACCGGCATCGATGCCGGCGGAGTCCGGATTGCATGTCACATATACGGTGGACGCTCCCAGTCCGCGCGCCTTCTCCAGAGCTGCGAGCACGAAGGGGGTGCGCCGGCAGGCCGCAAGCCCGATGACGACATCCCGCGGCCCGACCCCTTTTCGCCCCAACACACGCCCGGCCTCGCCCGCCCGGTCTTCGGCCCCTTCCTTGGCCCGAAACACGGCATCCGAACCGCCTGCAATAATCCCCTGGAAGAGATGCGGCGGCGTCCCGAAGGTAGGTGGGCATTCCGCGGCGTCTATGACTCCCAGTCTGCCGCTCGTACCCGCACCCACGTAGAAGACCCTGCCCCCCGCCCGGATAGACGCCACGACAAGGTCGACCGCTCGGGCTATGGCGGGGAGTTGCTTGAGGACGGCCGGGGCGACCCGGTGGTCCTCCCGGTTTATCATCCTCAGCACACTCATGGTGGATGACCGGTCGAAGGTGACCGTACGAGGATTGATAGACTCCGTGGTGAGTGCGGCTATCTCATCGAAAATGGCCGGACGCTTTTTCGCCAATCTCTCCAACCTATCCAGGATGTGGAACACACCACCGGCAGGCAACCGTACCGGTCGGGCCGACGCTCAAAGGCCCCTACTCGATCTTGACGACCCATCCGGTGGATTCGCGCTCCCGGGAACCGACCCTGGCCACGATCCTATAGAGATACGTGCCGTTGGCGACCCGGTCCAGCGCCATGTCATACCCGTCCCAGAGGTACTGGTTATAACCGGTCGAGACCGGCATATCTCCCTCATATATGAGTCTGCCCGAGACCGTATAAATGGAAAGATCCACCTCGCGCGCATCACGCGACAGGGTATAGAAGAAGTAGGTCTGCCCGGAGAAAGGACTCGGAAACACCGACACGTCGCTCAGCAGCAAGTCATCCGCCACCCGAAATGTCCAGCTCAACGATGTCTCGAAAACCGTGACGGCAAGCTGGTGCTCGCCGGGATCCAAGTCCACACCGAAAGAGGTTGTGAAGACAACCCCGGTCGAATCGGCCACGAAGGTCACGGGCAGCGCTTCCTCATCCAGGTCCACACCGAGATCGCTTTCCCCCATACCTGCCCCCCCTTCCACCACGATCCGCAACTCGGCCAGGGACGAAACATAGTCATTGTCATAGACTATCTTGTCATCGGCGAAAACCTCGACGCGCGCCGGCACATATTCGAAATCACGGCTTGCCGAGATCCCCTGGACGGTGACCTTCACCGTGTGGTCCCCGCGCTCCAGAGACGGGACAAAGGATATCCCCCACTTCTTGCCTTGGGCATCCAGCATATCAAGCCTGTAATCCTCGAATTCCGAGGCGGGCATGCTGTCAACGACAGCCTGGATTTCGCTCTCCCCCACAACCACGGGTCTCGCAATCTCGATTCTCAGTCTCTGACCGAACCCCAGAGGATCACCCGGCCCAAGTTGCTGGTCGTCCCCATAAAAGACGGCCGAACCGGTCGCCACCCGTACCTCGGCCCCGCTTGACTTGCCCGAGTAATCCTCGCCGCTTATCTCTATGGTGTAGTCGCCAAGATGCGGCACGTGGCTATATGCCACTTCGTAAGCCCGGCTCCGGATGAAATCGGTATCGACCAGAGCTGTGGCCGTATAGGCGCCGGGAGCGACCGCGGTTACGATCCCATTCTCGGCCATATCGAGGTCGATCGACATGATCGCCTCTTCGTCCTTTATCTCGGCCACGACGGCAAGCGTGTCGGAACCTGCATAGACATATGAGTCCCCGACCGGCGTGCCGTTGGCCGTGACCTCAAGCAGGGGAGGGCCCATATCGATCACCATGGCGGGATCGCCGAGCAGGACGTGCCGCTCGGCATAGGACACATGGCCGAACCTGAGTATCGCAGTAACCAGGGCCTCACTCGCAAGGAGCCTGGCCGGGATCGGACTGCCCTGCGGGTCAAACCCCTGGAGGTGCGTGAAGATGGCCCGGATGACGAATGGATTGAAGCGTTCATTATCGCTGATATAGTCCGCACAGGCACTCGCGAAAGTGAAACAGGCGCCCCCATCGGGGTTCTTTATGAATTTCTCGGCAATGGCATCCCCGACGAAGACGGCGGCCTCGCTCTGGCGCTGAAAATCCGACGTCCAGCACCCGAAGGCCAGGAAGATGAAGGGCGATTCGGAGTTGTGGAGACCCCGCACGTCGTGGAAGGAATAATCGTCCTCTATTATCCATTCCGATGTCAGCACATTCATGTTGGAGTGGCCCTGGAAGTTGAGGAGAAGCGCGCCGCCGTTTAGCAGTGAAAGCAGGTCGGGCTTGCAGTTCGCACGGGTATAGACAATGGCGGAGTAGTCGTGCACACACAGGCTGAGGTTCCGCCGGTCGGGCTTGTGGAACTTGGTACATCGGCGGAGATAGTATTTCACCGTATCGACGGCAACCACGGCGTAATCCCTTGCAATCACCGCGGCACTGTCGGAAGCCCGCTCGAACGCCCTGTCACCGGAGAGACTGCAGAGCGAGTCCACGCCAGCTTTGGGCTGGCTGTAATAGTCATCGGACAGGAAAAGCAGGCGCTTTTTCCAGGGATCCGTACCGGCATAGTCTTCAAACGTGGCGATCTTGGTGATCATGGCTTCGAGCTCGTCGGTATCGTCGGCCGGGAGCCGTCCGATATAGATGTCGGGATACCGGTCCGTGGGGCCATCCAGCATGGCGAACCAGTTCTCACTCGGTCTTATCTCCCGGTTAAAGTTGGTGTCGTCCTTGAGAATTATGTTGTGGGAAGGGACACGATCCAGATCACTGGGTATCTGCGTCCCCGAGGGATGAAGCAGGACGCCGCGCCTGTCCACATTGGCATCGCCAACGAGCAGCAGAAACTGAGCGTCCCCATTGTAGAAGGCGCTCTCTGCAAAGCGCTTTATGGCAACATCGGACTTTGCGCCGTTACCGAAATCGTCGTAGACCTCATCGGTCGTAACGAGCAGCACCGAGCGGCCCTGGGCCTCGCGCCGGGCAATCAGGGGATCGAGGGCGCCGGTGAAATCGGGGTGGGTCACTATGAGATATGCTCCGGTCGCATCCCTTAAGAGCGGAGGGCCTATAAGTGAAAGCGCATGAGGCGCCGGCACTTTCACGGAGGAAGCGAGCACTGAGAAGTACCTCTTCGGTCCCGCGATACTGTCCCTGAAAGCCAGCGTAAAGGTGCCGCCCTCTTCGACTATCTGTTCGGGGGCTATGTCGATGCGGACCGGGGCAAGCGAATCGGTGACATCATAGACCCTGATGTCCGGCCCGGAGAAGCCTCGCAGCCGGTATTCAAGCTCGCCCGCGAGATCGCCGTTATCAAACGCGAGCATATCGTCGTAGGCTTCGTACTTCCGGGCATAGATGACTTCGAACCAGTCGAGCTGATGGCCGGGGGTCAGGCTGGACGCAAGGGCGCTCTCGAACCTGAAAGTATTGCCCTTGCTACAGAGCACATCGGGATCGATCTCAAGCGTTCGAATGACAGTGGAAGGCACTCCAATGTTGAGCGTCGCTATCCGGGTCTGCGGTGTCTTGCAGCTGGCGATGAAGATGCCCATGAGCCCACTCGTTGAGCCAGCGTCCCTGCTAAGGTAGCTGACAAACTGCGTGACCAGTGTCGCCGGAAGCAGGCTGTCCAGCCCCGGCAGCGCAAACCCGAAGTCACCCCGGGTCCTCCGCCAGGTGTAGTAATCCATCTCCGCACCGGCCGGTGGGAAGTTGATGAAATTGCTGTCTTGCTCCTCATGGACGAAGTCAATGAAATGGGCCGGGGTCTGGGGCGATACGCCATCACGCCACCCGCTCCGTGACCGGATGCGCTCATGCACCCCCGCCGACCAGGAAAGCCAGTAGACGTTCTTGTCGAAGAAATAGTCTTCTGCTCCTCTGCGCCCATACTGGTCGTAAAAATCCTGGCCGAAGAAGGTGATCGTATCCCCCGGTGACAGCGTACCGTCCACATCGTTATCGGCGACGGCAATGGCCGATTCGGCGATCTCCACCGTGCCCGGCGCGCCTTCGCGGAACCGGTCCTGGTAGAGGAATACCTCATCGAGCGGCACATCCTCGGGAAACCCGAGTCCGGCGAGCGTGTCATATCCGATACTATAGATCCCGGTCGTATCAATAAGCACCTTCACCCTGTAATTGGGGGGCACGGCACTCCTCAGGGCGCGCGCCGGGGCACTTCGCCACCGCCTGCCCTGCTCGTAGTTCATGATGGCGCCCTGATAAACGCCCTCCCACGCGTCTTCCGGAACAAGGCCGCCCCGCAAGAGCGTCCCGCCCTCGAAGGCGACGGTCACCGTAACCTCCTCTACCACCGAGAGGCGGGATTCCAGGGGGGCATACCTGAAGGGCGAGACCAAGACCCGCACCACATCCTGGTGCCTGAGCCTGCCGCGGTCGGCAAGCCAGACGGCCGGCTCGGGGAACCCGGAGGCATTGCCGTAGACTGCCGGATCCTCCTCATAGAGGTAAGCCGGGAATCTCGCGCTTCCCTCTCCCAGGGCCTCGATTCTCGGCACCGGGGCCACCCGCACCCCCGCGATCCTGCTCTCGCCGGAGGCGGCCGAGGCAACGAGCCTCGCTTCGGCACCGGGCGGCAGGGCCAGGAGGACCGAGAAGACCGGCAGATCGGGGGCCCCCCTCTCTGCAAAGGACACAAGACCCGTGGCAAAGGGCCTGACATACTCTATCCCGTCATAAGCCAACGTATCCAATCGATAATGGGGCAGCCTCACAGTGAAGGTGACTTCGTTCTCACTCTGGGCGACTATCTCCTGACCGGCAAAACCGGCCGCGTAAGCAGACCCGCAGAGCACCAGCACCGCAACCACCACACCCGAGACCAGCCTACTCTTTACCCATCCCATTTAGCAGTTCTCCCGCCTTGACTGCGAATTCTCCTGCCCGATCAAGGTCGAGCACCCTTGCCAGGAGCGTTCGGGCCCCGGCATCGTCCCCATTGTCCAGACTCACTATCGCAAGATGGAGGGTCACCTCAGCGTTCCGGGGTTCAAGCTCAAGCGCCCGCTCCAGATTTCTCCGGGCACGGCCCGGATCACCTATCTTATAGTATACCCAACCGAGCGTGTCATAGTGGTTGGCGTTGGGCGCCGCCGCCGCCGCCATGGCGGCCAGCTCGAGGGCCCGTTCAAGGTCCTCGCCCATTTCCGCGTATTCCCAGGCCAGATTGTTGGCGGCATCCACATTCGCCGGATCCAGTTTGAGACACCTCTCATAGGCCTCCGCCGCCATATCGGGACTTCCCAGAAGGGTGAACACGACACCCAGGTTGTAGCAGGTAGGAGGATAATACGGGTTGTACCGGACGGCCTCCAGGAGCTCCCGCTTGGCTTCCAAGTACTCCCCCTTGGCGATATAGCATTGGCCGAGCCCGTCGTGGGGAATCCAGGCCATGTAGGCCTCGACATTGCCGATAGCCTGGGTGAAATATCCGATTGCCCTGTCCCAATCCCCACGGGCAAGCATGGTGTCACCCAGATCGGCCTGCATGCCCCCGTACATCGACGCAACGTAGCGGTCCGTGGGCGCCATGGCGTAGGCCCTGTTATAGAAGTCCACAGTCTTAGCAGCGTTCCCTCTCATCTTCTCGACACTGCCCTGCATGGTGAGCCGCCTGGCCCCCACCTTGGTCCTTACATCCTCGGCGACCCCGGCCGGCAGATCTTCGAAGTCCCTCGGGTGAAACACCGAAAGCAGCCTGCCGAGATGCTCGAGAAAAGTCACATTGGACACACGCCGCGAAGCGTAGTATTCGAGCAACATATTGTCATCGGTGTGCTGAACATCCACCTCGCTCGCGTATCTTCCGGCTTCCTCGCCGTCCATCAAGAGCCCGCCCAGGATATCGCTTATCTCGTCGATGCCGACCCGTTCGAGGTCCGCCTTCACCCTGGGCTGCTCCATCCTCTCGATCATGGCTTCATCGAACTTGAGCGGGGAGAAAGAGCCCAGTAGCACCGTGTTGCCCTCATTGGACATCCAGATCGTCGTATAAGGAAAGACGGAAACGAAACTCTTGAGCGTCGACTTGACCTCGAGATCGCCCACACGGTACAGCGCAAGCCAGGCCGTCATCAGGCCGCCGGGCTTGAGGCGGGCCTTGGCCTCCCTGAAATATTCAAGCGTCAACAGGTCGCCTACCCCCGATACCCATGGGTCGGTAGGCTCCGAGATGATCACATCGTATTTCCTGTCCACGAGTCTCACGTGGTTCCGCCCGTCACCGATGATGAGATTGACCCGCGGGTCGGCAAGCACGTCACCGGTATAGGCATCGAAGTAACGGGCAGCCTTGACGACATTGTCAAGCAGCTCCACGCAGTCGAGGTGTTCCACAGGGTGGGTCAGCGCCGAACTGAGGCTCACGCCGCTGCCCAGACCTACGATCAGGATGGTGTCGGGATCGGCGTGAAGCAGGAGCGGCAGGTGCGCTATCAGCTCCTGGGTTATCATGTCCTCGCCGCTCGAGGCATCGGTCTTGCCGTCTATCCTCAAGGAAAGCACGCTGTCCTCCGACCTCTCCACCGAGACCGTGGCCCCCGGACCCTCGTCGTAGAAAAGCAGCGTATTGCTTGCGAGCATGCGTTTGAGTCCTTCCACACTGCCGTACCTGAACGAGTAATTATAGACGCCGCTCGTCATGAGTTTCTTGTCCCAACCCGGTGAGAGCACTACCATCAGGACCGCACCGGCCATAAGCGCCAACGAGCCGGCAAGTCTGAGCCGGGGCCTGACCGGTTCGGTGAGCGCCGCCACGAGCATGACGCCGACAGCCAGATAAATGACGGCGACGGTCACCATCCCGTACTGCACGCCCAAGAGCTCGAGCAGCACAAAACTCCCCAGGAAAGACCCGCATATGGAACCCAGCGTGTTGAAAGCGTATGCCGTCCCGATCCGCGCCCCTACGCGCGACAGGTCCTTGGCATAGATCCTCGCAACAAGTGGGAACGTGCCTCCCATGAGGAAGGTGGGCACGATCATGAGGCCCGCCGAGAGCAGAAATTGGAGCGAGATCGTATTCAACCAGGTGGGCTTGACCGATGCGAAGAGCGCTACATAGGCAAATGGGAGCTTCCCGAAGGCCACGAGGGTGCTGAACACCGTGAAGCCGATCAGGGCCACAAGCACGGCGAAGACCGTGCCCGGCCTCGCTGTCCGCTGGGCTACCCGCGCAAAGACCGCGCTCCCCAGGGCCAGCCCCAGCAGAAAGCAAGTGAGCATGGTGGTGAAGGCGTATGTGGTGGTACCCACAACGAGCGCGAGCACGCGCATCCAGACGACTTCGGCCGAAAGCGCCGCAAGGCCGGTGAAGAAGAACGCGGCCAGAATGGTCTTCTCATAGGAGGTCGTCCCGGCCGACCTGTCGGCCGCGGCCTCGGCTCCGGCCGGGGCCTCCCTGCCCCTGGAGGTCCCGGCCAGCAGCATGCTGACAAGGAATATCGCCACGTTGGCGGCGATCGCGGCATAGGTGGTCATCCTCATGCCGAGAGCCGGCATGATGAGAAAACCGGTGGCAAACGTGCCGGCGACCGCCCCGAAGGTGTTTATGGAATAAAGCAGCCCCACCCTCCCGGCCAGATCGGTCAGGCTTCGGGCCACGTACCGGCTGAGGATGGGCAGCGTCCCCCCCATCAGGGTGGTCGGTATGAGCAGTATGACGAAGACCAGCGCGAACCGGACCAGGCTCAGGAGGTAGAAGTTGCCCCCCAGGCTTGCGTACAAGCTCTTAAAGAGAGGGTGCGAAGCCCCCACCAGCAAGGGGAAGATGAATGCGAAAATGCCTATACCGAGCTCGAGCATGCCATAGACAAGCACCGGGTTGCCCCGCTTGTCTATCATCCTCCCGAAGAGGTAACTCCCGAGCGCCATCCCCGCCATGTAGGCCGCGAGCACGGTGCTGACGGCGAAAGATGTGGCACCGAAGGTCCGGACAAGCATCCTCGTCCAGATGACTTCGTAGGCAAGGCCGGTGGCGCCTGATACCAGGAAAAGGGTGTAGATGGGTGCTATGTAAGTCTTGTTTGTCCTCATCCAGCCTCGATAATAAGGTCTACGGCATACATTACCAGGACTTCCGGGGCTTGTCAACCTGAAGCAGCCGGCCTGCACGCGCCCCGCAGGCCCGCGTGCCCTTCCGCTTTACTTACCGCTGCGCACATGCTACAATGACAACAGCGATTTCCTTTGCTTACCAAGTGCTGACCCGCAGAGGGGCGGGATGGGTTCGGACATGGAGGGCCCAGGCCGGCGGCCCGTCCGGCGGTGTCCGGCGGCCGGGCTGTGGAGCTGTGTCGCATGGAGATGCCTTGCTGCACCTGCGGAGGCGGAGCGCCCCGCAAGAGCCCGGCGTTTCTGCTTGCGGTGTCCCTGGCCCTGATCCTGGTGCAGGCCTGCGCCCCCACTCCCGACCGCGTCGGGCCGGGCGGCATCCGGGGCATCGCATCCTATGAGTACTCGGAGCCCCTGTTTGTCTTTGCGGTGCTGGCCGACACGCATGTGCCCGATTCAAGGGGTTCCCCGCCCGGTGACGACTATCTTCATCTCAAGGCCCTCTCGATAGCGGAGGCCCTGCTTGCGAACTGTGTCGAGGACATCAACAGCCACTATCCCCGGGTGGACTTTACGATGGTACTGGGAGACCTGTCCGACGCGGGAAAGGCCTGGGAACTCCAACGGGCGGCCGAGATCCTGGCGGACCTCGATGCGCCGTATTACCCTGTGGTCGGCAATCATGACAACTTCCAGGACGACAACAAGCGGGCCTGGAAGGAAGCCTTCGGATACGACAGCACCAACTACATGTTCCGGTATGGGGGTTTCAACTTCATAGTGATCGACCCGACGCTCGATCCCTTTGAGCCTCCCGACAGAATGGTGCTTTTCGACGAGCACACAAGAGCCTACGTCAGGGGTATTCTAGACGCCGAACCTCAGACACCGACATTCCTGTTCAACCACTATCCCCTGCTCAACCGGTGTTGGGACGCCACTTTCAGGGTCTATCAGGCGGCCGGGCTCAACTGCCTGGCCTCACGCGCCGAGTCGATCTCAGACGACGCGGCTCAGGGGCCGGGGGGCTATCCCTCCATGCTCGACATACCCTACTACAGGGTATATGAGGGCGGCCGGGAACTCAGGGCCGTTCTGGAGCACCACGGCGATGTGGTGGCTGCAATAAACGGACATGTCCACGCCAACCGTATGGAGGTCTTAAACGGCATAACCTACATAGACATAGCGGCCACCCTGGTGGGAAAACCCTCCGTGAGGTACTTCTACGTTTACGACCATCGCGTCGAGGTGGACTTCGAATACATATCGAATGACACGCTGCTCTCCCATGTTCAGAGCATGTGCCCGCGGTGCCGCCGGTGTACGCACCCCAATCAGGTCTGCCGCTTCATAAACGGGGATCTTGATTCCAGAAGATTCACGCTTGCCTACTGAGTGAAACGGGGCCGGATCTCTGAACCTGAATTGCCGGCTCAAGACCCGACCCCGTGTTCGACCGTGTGCCCGGTCTCTATTCGCACATGCCTTATTCGAACATGCCTTTGATCGCGCCCCAGGTCGTGGGCTGTATCATTACCGGCGCGCAGGGATCTTCACCCTCGGCTCCAAGAACACCGGCTTGGTAGGTCTTCACGGGCTCGTCGACACCCTCGGCACAATCCACGATCTGAATCTCCCCCGTCACGGGGTGTTCACATACACTCACCAACCCCGGCCCGTCCGCATAGAGCCAGGCCCAACCGGTTATGGCGATGCCCTCGGCGTGGCACTGGGTCCAGGCCTGAGACACTCCGTCACCGGGCCATATGATCTCCCCGATCACCAGGTCCGCGCACTGGGTCCAGGTCGCACTATATGTCCAATCCGGCCAGCACACGCCGTATTCCAAACCCTGGTACTCGGCCAGATCGAAGAAGACCGGAAACGCATCGAAATTGAACTCGGCATAGGTGGTGCTGATGTCCTCACAGCCGGTTATGGCCGGAAGGCCGGTGCAACCCTGTTTGGCGCTGTGGGCTTTGACATGGACCGCCACTTTCGCAAGCGGGTTGTTGCCCGCAAACGCGAGGCCTGCGAGCACCAATACCGAAACAACCGCAATAGCCATGATTCTGTTCATCTCTCACTCCTTCATCTGTCTACCTTCGGCCTCAAGTTCTGAGATATACCCGACGACATTCTCAGTGCGCGCCTATCGCATCCCCCCTTTCACGGAGACCTGGGGCATTTGCCCCAGGGTTTGTGCCACTAGTGGTATCGGCAGACAGCCGGGAGGAGATAAACGAAAGTATGAAACAGTGAGCATTGGATACACAAGGCAGGCCGACGTCGGGCGCAGAGGCCCGATGCCACTCGTCGCCACAGGAGCGACGCTACGCGGGCGCACAAAAAAACGGGTGGCCGAAGCCACCCGCCTTTTGTCGCTGGACTTGCGATTACCTAAACATGCCCTTGATCTCGCCCCAGCTGCTAGGCTCAGTAGCTGTGGGAGCACAAGGATCGTCACCTACCATGCCATACACACCGGCACAGAAGATGCACATCGGAGTGTCGACGCCCTCTGCGCAGTCCACGATCGAGATCGCGCCGGCTATCGGGTGCGGGATAGGACAAATCATGCCTCCCCCGGCATCCGCGTACATCCACAGGAAGCAGGGTGCAGCCACACCGTACTGGCATGTGGTCCAGGCATGCGAGGAACCGTCGCCCGGGTTCTTGATCTCGCCGATTACGAGGTCGGCACAGTTGGTGAAGTCGGCCGAATAAGCCCAAACCGGCCAGGTGACGCCGAACTCCACGCCCTGGTATTCGGTAAGATCGAAGAACACCGGGAAGGCGTCAAAGTTACCGGTAGCGTTGGTCGTCACAACGTCGGCACAAGTTACGATGGCCGGCGTTATGGTGCAAGCTGCCTTCGCATTGTGGTTACGAACATGAATGGCGATCTTGGCATCAGGGTTGGCTCCGGCAAACGCCATCGCACACAGTGCTAATGTCAAGGCAATCGCTATGACTAAAACTCTCATCAGAATTCTCTCCTTTCAAGAACCAGCTTTGGCTGTCTCATCTTGACCTCAACCTGTTCAGGTCCAGCTTCAGTTTGTCGAAGGAAGCTAGTAACAGGCTGTCCTCACTCACGTGAGGCCAACAACCGAAAACCTCCGCCTTTCGCATCACCTCCTTGCATCCCCCGCCCGGGCCGGCCGAAACCAGCCCGAGGGCTGGGGTTCAGTTCACCTATGGACATACATGGAAATAGTGCGACGCAAAGATAACGAAGTCGATCAAGTCGACCAAGCCGTCGCAGTTAAGATCACTGCAAGTCGCCGCCGTGAAGTAGTTGGTGGCGAACTTGACGAAGTCAACCAGATCAACATCGCAGTCGCCGTCGCCGTCAGGACTTCCTATGGTGATTGCAGGACTCGGGCCGGCCGTCACTATGCCGATCGAGGCATAGAACTGAACATCGCCGCAGCCGCCAAAATCGCTGACAACCGCCGTGGCCTGACCGAGAGCATCGGTCGGACCTGCGGTCACCGGGCTGGTACAGAAACAGAAGCCCGCGCTCGTAGAGAACACACCCACCATCTGGCCCGAAAGCGGCGCGCCATAGCAGTCCCTCACGGTGACCAGTACGTTCACCGAATGAAGGTCACCCTGCGGACAAACTGCAGCCCCGGGGGCACACACATCATCGCCCGAGGCCGTTACTGTGGTTGTGCCTGCACACGGTACGCCGGCGAATGCCATGCCGGAAACCAGCAGCAACACGACAAACCCTGCGCAAGCAGTCAACACCTTTTTGTACATCACTACACCTCCTGCGACCTAAAACAATGTCGGTCAATATCGCTTGGAGCAAAGCAGCTTATGCCGTGCTCTTGCTGTCCTCCCTGGCACAGTTCCCCATGCCAGCACCGCTTGCCGTTGCGGTTACGACACTACTAGACACTACATGAAGCCCTGATAAGCTTCATCCTGTCCGACAGTGATAAGTATACCAGAACCGGGGAGGGCTGTCAACCTAAAATGTATCGCCGGGGGTGCGCCAAGCCTGGCCGAGGTCCTCTTGAGATATAAAGCAAGGGCGGCCCGCAGGCCGCCCTGTAAACCTGTATTCCCCAAGTGCTGCTATTGAAATAGGCTCTTGATCTGGCCCCACGTCCCCGGGATGGTTGCAGGCGAAGGCAGCTCACCACACGCATCTCCGGATGCCGGATCGCTCGCACCGCCAAAAACGCCCGCACACCCCCAGCCTATGAGCACGTCGGCCTGCTCGCCGCAATCGACAATGAAGGCACTGCCATGCTGGGGATGGCCCGTCAGGCATATCGTGCCGGGACCGTCGGCATAAAGCCATAGATAATCAGGCGCGGCTATACCGTGCTGGCATGTGGTCCAGGCATGCGAGGCGCCCTGGCCCGACCAGTGTATCTCCCCTATCGCAAGATCGGAGCAGCTGACGAAGCCGGCTGAATAAGCCCAGGCCGGCCAGGTGATGCCATACTCTATGCCCTGGTACTCCACCAGATCGTAAAAGACCGGGAAGGCGTCAATGTCGGAACTGGGCTCGATAAGCACTATGTCGGAACACGTGGTCAGCCCTGTCGTACAACCCGCCTTGGCATTGTGAGCACGGACATGGATAGCACCCTTGGCGACTCCCAGATTGGCGCCTGCAAAAGCAACCGTGCAAGCCGCGAGCACAACACAAAGAGATATCACGATAACCTTTTTCATACCAGACCCTCCCTTGATCGCTAAGTATCCTTAAGCTTGCTTCCAGCCTATGTCGGCCGGCTTACCTGGCAACCGGCGCATGAACACACACAGGCGCGATTCGTGCACCGTCGAAACTTTAGCACCCGGTCCCCTGGACGTCAAGAGATTTTTTGCGCCTTGATTTCAAGGATGCCCTTGCTTTACATTACTTGAAGCCCTATGCGAAAACTCCTCGTAATTGCGATCATTGCTGTCACTGTTTTGGCTCTCTTTGCTCTCTTTGGGAACCGGCCGCGCCTTAACCTGCTGCTCATAAGCGTCGATACGCTCCGTCCCGATCACCTCGGCTGTTACGGGTACGCCGGCATCGAAACACCCAATATCGACCGCCTGGCCGAGGAGGGGGCCAGATTCGCCGACGCCATATCGGCCGTACCGCTCACGCTCCCCTCCCATGCCACAGTGCTCACAGGCCTTTACCCGCCGTCCCACGGCATTCGGGACAACGCATTCATGTCGCTTCCCGAGGAGATGACCACGCTGGCCGAGGTGCTGAAGCGCGAGGGTTATTCGACCTGCGCGGTGGTCGGAGCCTTTGTGCTGGATTCAAGATACGGCCTGGACCAGGGTTTCGATCACTATGACGACGACCTTTCAGGCGGGCGCCGGCCCAGCGAGTTCGCCTACGCGGAGATCCCTGCCGACGCTGTTACCCGAAAGGCGGTGGCCTGGCTGAGGCAGGCCCGTGAACCCTTCTTCGCATTCGTCCACTACTACGATCCCCACAGCACGTACGATCCTCCCGAGCCCTATGCCACGCTTTACGCGGGCAACCCCTATGACGGTGAGATCGCCTATGTCGATCAGGCCATTGGACGCGTGATCGCTTACCTGCGGGAGGCGGGTATGCTGGAGAGGACACTGGTCGTCTTGCTGTCCGATCACGGCGAGGGCCTGGGCGCACACGACGAACCGACGCACGGAGTGCTCGTCTATGATTCGACGCTGCGCGTCCCGCTGATTGTGAGGGCGCCTGAGGCGTCGGACCTTCGCAAGACGCTGGTGCCGGGCTCCACTGTCGACGGCCTCGTCGGCCTGGTGGATGTCTTCGGTTCCGTGCTCGAAATGCTGGGGTTCGCTCAAGAGCGCGACACCGATGGGGAGAGCCTGCTCGAAGCAATCGGGCGGGACCCCGATCGACCCCGGGCGTGCTACTTCGAGACCCTCTATCCGCGCTTTGCCTACCGGTGGAGCCCCTTGAGGGGCCTGCGGCTGGGCCGGTGGAAATACATACTCGCCCCCGGCGAGGAGCTCTATGACCTCGATGATGACCAGGGAGAGAGCCGCAACCTGGCAGCGCAGGAACAGCAAAGAGCGGACGCCTTGAGGAACCGGCTGGTCGCATTGGCCGGCTCCCTGGAGAAGCACGGAACCGCTTCGGCGTCCAGACCGGATGAGGAGGAGATCAGGAAGATCCGCGCCCTCGGGTACGTGAGCGGCGGCCCCGGCGCGGTGCCCGCCGTCCTCGACACGGAGGGCCCGGATCCCAAGCTGATCATGCCCCGGTTCTCGAAGCTCATGGGAGCGGGCGAAGACGCGTTTGCGGCAGGTGATTTCGGCCTGGCCCTGGATAGCCTCACGCGCCTGGCCGACCTCGACCCCGGCAATCCGCAGGTCCTGGTGTTCAGGGCAAGCACGCTCATGAACCTGGGGCGCCTCGATGAAGCCGCGGCCGAGTACCTGCGTGCAGCCGAGATCGACCCGGCCAATTCCACACCGCATTTCCGCCTCGGCAATATCGCCCAGGGCCGCGGCCGCCTGGACGAGGCCCTCGAACACTACCGGAAAGCACTGGATCTTGCCCCCGGTAGTCCGGAGGCCCTTGCCAATATAGGAAGCACCCTCTTCGAGAAGGGACTTACCGACAGCGCGGAAAGCGTCTTAAGACGTGCTCTCAGAAGCGACCCCGACAGCCGGGTGGCCAATCTCAACCTGGGGCTGGTCTACTCGGCAAAGGGCAACCAGGAAGAGGCGCTTGAGCTCTTCCGCAGAACCATCATGCTGGATCCGGAAAGCGTGAAGGCGATGGTCAACATAGCGGCCATCTACGTATCCAAAGGCCTTGTGGACAGCACGATCCGATACCTCGAGATGGCCGGACGCGTGGGCCCCGGAGGCGCTTCCGTGCTCGCCAACCTCGGCAATGCCTACAGGCAGAAGGGCCTGACCGACAGGGCAGAGGAGTGTTACGAAGAGGCGCTTGCCGATGATCCGCAGCAAGTGCTGTCGCTCTTCGGGCTGGCGGCAATCAAGGCGGGCCGGGGAGAGACCGGCGAAGCCCGGACCCTGCTGAGGAAGCTGCTTGCCATAAGGCCTGACTTCGCACCGGCGCGCAACGCCCTCCGGGAGCTGTCCGAGTAGGGATTAGCAAGAAACAACGTGACATCGGGCACAGAGCCCCGACGATACGCAGGCCGCAGATCTTGGGCTATGGGCCGACCGTGACCCCGGCCAGAGCGTCCTCGTATACTCTGACGTTCACTTCCCGGCGTTTTGCCTTGAGCCAGTCGTTAAAATAATAGGTCTTGAACCGGCGCGACACGTCCTGGATCACGGTGGGTCTGGCTTCTTCATAGCTCAGCGGATGACTCGTGTGCCTCTCCCGCAACCAGAGCACCACATGTCCCTCGACGCTCCTGAAGATGCCCTTCTCCCCCACCTCCATCTGCGCGAAGAAGCTGTCGAACTCCTCGTCCCTGCCCTCAGCGTAGAAACCCATGTCACCGCCCTCGGGTGCGGTGAAAGCGTCGATAGACCGCTGGCGCGCAAGGTCCTCGAAAGATGCTCCGTCCTGTAGCATTTGCAGTGCCGAATCGGCGGCTTCCCTGGTGGCAAGGACTATCTTGGAGGCCACGTGGCCCGGCGCCGAAACGTAGCTCTCGCGATGGGTATCGTAGAAGGTGCGCAGCGTATCCTCCGGGATTTCGATATCCTGCACTTTGAGGCGGTAGAAGCGCGTGAGTATCCTGTTCTGGGTTATCTTCTCGAGGTCGTTCGCAATCTCGGGGATCTTGTCCATGCCCCGCTTCTCCGCCTCCCTTACGAGCAGGGAATCGTTCAATTGCCGCGTGATGAAACTGAACATCTCATCGGGGTCGTCAAGCTTCGGTCTTACCACATAGGGTTGCGCAAGGATAAGCCCGACCACCTCTTCGGTGCTGAAGGAGCCGCCGCGGAAGGTTACCAGCGGCACGGCCTTCTCCCGTTCGGTGAGCAGGGGCACGATATCCTCGGAAATGACTTGGCTCGTGATACCCTGATCCATGAGGGCCTGCGCGTAACGCGTGCAGAGTGTCACGACGGCCGGTACGTCCACATCCATGTCGTAGGCGATCTTCAACGAGTCAAGAAAGGCCTCGCGTTCCGCGAAGTTGGCTTGTTTCATGAGGGTAGCGCGTATGGCCTGCTTCTCCGCCTCGGCGTTTCCCGGTTCCAACAAGGTCTTATCATGCACCTTGACGATGGCGTAGCCGCCCTCCACCTCAAAGGGCTGGGAAACCTCCCCCGGCTCGAGGCTGAACGCCTGGGCGCTCCATCTTTCCGAGAAGTCTCCCCACCTCACCGGCCCCAGAGATCCACCATTGACTGCGGACGGGCAAGTGGAGTACCGCGTCGCCAGATCTTCGAAGGCAACGCCCGCCGACAGCGAATCAAGCATGGCCAGGGCCTTGTCGTATGTGGGGACGATCAGGTGACTGGCGCTTATCTGGGTGAGACGTTTGTCATAGATCTTCCGGACCTCGGCTTCGTCGACCTCGAGTCTCCCCTTGGTCGCCTCTTGGTAGAGGCGCTCTCTCAAGGCGCTCACCCGCCGGCCATGGACCCAGTCCTTGACATTCGGGTGTTCGGGCACCCCCATCGCCTCGGCCTCGTCAAGCATGATCCTGGCGTTGATCATGTTGTCCAGGAATTCCGCCTTGGCTTCCATGGTGGACAGGTCGGGCTTCGCGTCCGCAGTCAGGCGCTCCCACCAGTGAGTGTAGTCGGCCACGGTTATCTTGCCGCCTTCCCATTCGGCAAGTACGGTCCCGCCGTTCACTTCTCCCGCCAACGTCCAGGCCGCAAAGAGCAGCAAGCCCGCCAGCAATACGATAGTCGTCTTCATTCCGTCACCTCAAGCCTTCGACCCAAAAAACATTGGTGGGCGAAAGAGGATTTGAACCTCCGACCCCCTGCTTGTAAGGCAGGTGCTCTAACCACTGAGCTATTCGCCCGCTTCGCGTTGATTGTTGCCTTCAGACCTTTTCACCCAAAGAATAATAGAAAGAGGAACCACGACGCAATAGCCCAGGACCAGAAGCAGCGGCGCCGCGGTTATGCTCCCTCTGCTGAGCAGGAAATACCCGATCATGATGATCACGATTCCCGCGAACAGCATGAGAACGTTGCGCGAACCCATTGCGAGCGATCCCTCGCGGCGCTGCCGCTTGGGCTCGGCCGCCTTTAGCGGTTTCTTCTGCTTCTTGCGCTGCGCCATGCCTGCCTCCTGTCTCCGGTAGATCAAACCGTTTCACTATCGCTATCCGTTTCGGACCCTGCCCGCCACAGTGTAGATACTAACCGCTCACCACTATAAACTACAAGTGCCGACCTTGGAAGTTCCCTTCTTTTGATGCGATCTCATGGATTCAAGCTGCCCCGTCGATAGCCGCGAAGGTCCAGGGTGACGAAGCGGAAGCCCTCCCGCCCGGCGGCCTGAACGATACGATCCCTGATCTCACCGGCCGCGAAGCGGCCTATGCTCTCCGGCTCCACCTCGATCCGTACCAGATCGACATGGCATCGCACCCGTACCTGGCCGAAACCCATGTCGATCAGCACATCTTCCAGGCGCTCGACGCGGGCGAGGGCATCGGCTGTAATC
>CAZRAU010000052.1:0-3130 GCA_964598025.1 uncultured bacterium | reverse complement strand
AGCCCCGCCCACTGCGCTAACTCCCTGATCTCAGCCTTGGTCAAGTCGGCCTGTCTCAGGGGGCTTGCGATCCCCAGTTCCAGCAGCGCCTTCTCACCGGGTCTGAAATCCGATAGATCGTCGACGTTGGATCCCTCCACGACCGACGCGTAGCCGCGCCTGTCCGCCAGGTCTTTGAGGCTCGCGAAGAGCTCGCGCTTGCAGTGGTAGCACCTCTGTATGGGATTATCGGTGAAATCCTTGTTCTTCAGCTCGCCGCTCTTAAGCACCGTGTGCTCGCACCCCGCCAACCCGGCGACACGGCGGGCCTGCTCCAGCTCCCGGCGCGGGTGTATGGCCGATGAGGCTGTGACGGCAAGCACCCGCCCGCAAGCCTGGGCGGCCGCCGCAAGGAGAACTCCGGAATCAACTCCTCCGGACAGAGCGACAACCACGCTCCCCAGGCGCCTCAGGTTCTCCAGAAGGCTTTCGACCTTGGCGGCAATTGCCCCATCCGGCACTTCACTCAGTGACTTGAGCGGCATCCTCCGCCTCCCTCTTCTCCGTGCCTGAGGTTCTTAGATGACTTCTGTATCTGGCCTTGGCCCTGTTGTGCTCGCCGGCGCTTTCGGAGAAGAAATGACTGCCGTCGCCCTGGGCCACGAAGTAGAGGTCCTTGGAACCGGGAAGCGGATAGACGGCGGCCACCAGGGACGGAAGGCCGGGATTACAGATCGGGCGGGGCGGCAAGCCGTACTTGACGTAGGTGTTGAAGGGCGAGTCCACCTCCAGGTCCTTGTAGAGCACTCGCCCGGACCACTTCTGGAGCGCGTATCGCACGGTCGGATCCGCCTGAAGCTTCATGCCCTGCTCCAGCCGGTTATGAAAGACAGCCGATATGCGGGGGCGTTCGCTATCCAGCATGGCCTCCTTTTCTATTATCGATGCCATGGTGACGGCCTCAGTAAGCGTCATCCCCATCCGGCCCACCCTGGCCTTCAGCGAATCATCAAAGACACGGAAGAACCGTCCCACCATCCTGCTTATCACAGTGCCGGGGTCCTCCCGCCACTCGATGTCATAGGAGTCCGGGAAGAGGAAGCCTTCGGCCGTGGTCGAGGGGACGCCCAGGCGGCTCACGAAGGCCGAATCCCGCGCCAGGGTCACGAAAGCGGCCGAATCCACCTCTGCTTCCCTCATCAAGACCTCGGCAACGGCACGTATGGTCTGGCCCGGCCTTATGAGCACATGTTCCCGGTAGGTGGCTCCCCGGTAGAGCGTCCTCAGGATCTCAGCCATGTCGGCGGTGGCCCTGAAGCGATACCTCCCCGCCTTCGCCCTATGCTCGATCCGGAGAACCCGCCCGAGGACAAGGAAGGCCAGCTCATCTTTCACCAGACCGATGTCCTCGAAACGGCCCGCTATCTCGGAAAATGTCAGACCCGGTTCGATGGTCACGTACAGGAAGGCCTTGTCGTGGAAATCAGCTTGAGAGAAGACCATCACGACCGCCAGGCAGATCAAGGTCAAACCGACGATCACGAGGCCGTCCGGCAAGAAAGGTCTGGTCCTGCGCCATCTCACTTCTTGCTTCTCGCATCAAGGTAACTCTGAAGGATGACTGCAGCAGCGATCGAATCCACTATTCCCTTGCGTTTCGATCTGCTCATGCCGGCCTGGATGAGAATCTGCTCGCTCTGCTTGGTAGAGAGCCTCTCATCCCAGGTGACAATGGGTATGCACAGACGCTTGTTGAGCTCTCGTGCGAAAGCGATCACCCTGGAAGCCGATCTGGAGACGTTCCCCTTCATCGTGAGGGGGAGGCCGACCACTATCTCGCATACCTGGTGTTCGGCTGCGGTCTTCTCGACCGCCCTTATCTGATCCTCTTCGGCTTCCTCTTCGATCTTCCCCAGAGGCTGAGCGGTCACGCCCATCTCATCGCTCAGGGCCAGCCCCAGTCGTTTGTGGCCGTAGTCGACACACATGACGCGTCCTTCGCGTCCGAAGTCGATCTCCTTGGCCATGCGGACCAGCGTGCCTCCGCTTTCAGGCCGCTCGAACTCCACCCGGTCCATCACCTGCTTCATGATGAATATGCCCCTGCCGCTCTCTTTCATCAGGTTGACTTCGTCGGTGGGGTCCGGCACCCGGTCGGGATCGAAACCCTCTCCCTCATCCGTTACCGATACGACTATCTCGCGGCGCGTCTTCTCAAAAAAGACTTTGACCTTCTTGCTTCGCTGACACCTGTTGCCATGGACTACGGCGTTGGTTGCACCTTCGACCGCAGCCATGGCTATCTGGTCGGCGATCTCTTTCTCGATTCCGGCCCAGCCACAGAAGGCCTGGCAGACCGTGTCCACCAAAGAGAGATACTCAATGCCGGCGGGAATGGATACTTCAAGCATGGTTCTTGCTTCGTCCTTGCGACCTTTAGTCGCCGAAACTGTCCATGGCCTGCTGTTCCTCGCTATATGATTCGAAAATGGTCCCAAGCTTGGTTATCATCAGGATGCTCTCGATCCTGTCGGTAACGTGGATCAACTTGAGCGCCCCGCCCTCACGCTTGAGCGTGGTATACCCGGCTATCAGAATGCCCAGGCCGGTGCTGTTTACCCAGGGAACGTGCTCGAGATTGACGATCACGCGCTTGTAACCTTCCTCGATGAGCTGCTTGATGGTGTCCTTGAAGACGTCGGCATCCGGCCCGCCCATGAGTTTCCCCGAGAGATCCAGAATGGCCACGGTATCGGTCTTTCTGATCTTTATCTTCACTTCTCGCCTCCTTCTGCTGATTCTTGCCTTAAGGCGCTTATCAGCCTCTCCATGTCCTGAGGCACCGGAGCCTGAAAGTCCATGCTCCGACCAGTACCGGGATGAACAAAGGACAGGCGGGCTGCGTGCAGCGCCTGCCGGCCGATGAGCTCCAGAAAACCCCGAGCTTCTTCCATTTTCAGACTGCTCAAAGATCCATACTTGCGCCTCCTGCCGCCATAGGTCGGATCCCCGAAAACCGGATGTCCGACGTGGGCAAGATGGACCCTTATCTGATGGGTGCGTCCGGTCTCCAGCCTGACCTCGAGCCTGCTGGCGAAATCGAATTCTTCCATGACCTCAAAAGACGTTATCGCCGGCCGGCCGGTCCGTT
>CAZRAU010000051.1:0-21550 GCA_964598025.1 uncultured bacterium | reverse complement strand
GACAGGCAGACGTGTGCCGAATTCGAACTTGTCCGCAAAGTAGAGGGCCTCGTCTTCCCGTTCGAAGGCCACATCCAGAATGCACCGGTCGACGAAACCAGGCATCGGAAAGACCTTCGCCTTGCGATCCGAATAGAGCATGAACCCCGGCATCCTGGATTTCTCATGCATGCTACCCGATGCCACGGGGATCACCTCACCTGTAGATGTGATGGTCCGCGCTCTGACGCTCAGAAGCCGCGAGCTGGGTCCGAAGGGAATGGAGATATCGGCATACTCCTCCAGCTTATCCGCATCCAGAACCACGATCTGATAGTGGTACCTCTCCTTGACAAACCAGTTGCCTCCCTCGTAACGAACCTCGGTATCCTTGTGCCTTGTCCAGTAACCGCCACCTTCGTCGCCGAACATGGCCTCAGCCCGCGTCCAGAAGTCAGGCTCCAGGAAAGCTCTGTCCCCGCCCTTGAGACCCTTCATGCCACCGCCGCATGAGAGCGTGAGAAGTACGGTGATAAGACCTATTGTCACCCACATACTTCCCGATCGAAACATACCGGACCCCCTTCCGGAGAATGTTCCCCGCAACTCGCTTGTGGGTGTATCAAAGGAAATAAAGAACCTTGCTACCTGCTTGCCGCAGACAGTGCAAGGACCGCCGTCTCGCGCGATCTCCGACCGGCCGCCATTATAGTTCACACAGATCACGCGAGTCAAGGTATCATCAGATCCGCGGTGCGGAACCGCAACCCCGCGGCGGTTTGCCGCGTCCAATATGGAGTTCTTGGTGCGGAACCGCACCCGGCCGTGGAGGCCTTTACAGACCGGTAGCCAAGCGAGGGGACCCGGTTCCCTCGCCGGGAGGGGGAGACAATCATGGATGTGAATGAGAAGGTCCTGCAGGACCTGCTGAAACGGGTCGAAGCCCTCGAGGCTAAGGCGCCGGAGGATCGGTTGGTTCTGGGGGTCATCAGCGGCAGTCTGGACTACACGATGGCCGCCTTCATTGTCGCACTGGGCGCGGCGGCCTCAGGTATGCAAGTGGACATGTTCTTCACCTTCTGGGCCACCGCCGCTCTGCGTGATCCTAAGAAATCCGCGAAGAAGGACGTGCTCGGGCGCATGTTCGGAATGATGCTACCCAAGGGCGCGGGCCGCCTTCCGCTTTCCAAGATGCAGATGATGGGTGTGGGCCCCCGCATGATCAAAGGCGTGATCAAGAAGCACGGCGCGCAATCTCTGGAAGAGCTGATGGCGCACGCGGCCGAATTCGGCATCCGGATTCATGTCTGCACGATGTCCATGGATCTCATGGGGATCAAGCAAGAGGAGCTGATCGACTATCCCGGCATGGGCTTCGTGGGCGTGGGTGCATTCGTAAATATGTTCAACAAGGCGCAGCACTGCTGGTTTCTTTAGGGGTCAAGTCTGCGTTTGACGTACCCCGGGATACGTCAAGCGCAGACTTGACCCCTGCTAGACAGCCTGGTGATTACGGTAATCCGAGGGCCTGCCCCAACATCTCGAAGGTCTGCTCGTCCTTGAAACCCAGCTGTTGGCTGGCTCCCGACGGGCACACCGCGGAACAACTCCCGCACCCCTTGCAGAGCGCGGTGTTTACTACGCTGATCTGCCTGCCGCCCCGCCACACGAGAGCCGGGGCTCCGTAGGGGCAGGCGGCAACACACATGCCGCACCCGGCGCAGATGTCGCCATCCACGGTGGCGACATTCGCCACCGAGAGATACTCGTCGGAACTGATTATGGTACATGCCCGCTCGGCGGCGGCCTTGGCTTGCGATATCGTCTCGTCGACCATCTTGGGAGAATGAGCGAGCCCCGCAAGGAATATGCCCTCGGCGGAAAAATCCACGGGCCGAAGCTTCACGTGCGCTTCCATGAAAAAGTTGTCCTCATTGAGCGGAATCTTGAGCATCTGTGACAGGACGGAAGCATCCTCCTGCGGCACCATCGCCGGTGCCAGGACGACCCTGGCGGGCTTGATCTCCAGCTCGGTTCCGAGCACATGATCCCTGACCCTCACGGTAATCTGGCCGCCGGCCTCCTGCCCCGCCTGTTCGACCACGGGCTTCCTGTCCTCGTCGTACCTGATGAAGACGACTCCAAGAGCCCTTGCCTTCTGGTAGTATTGCTCATAAAAGCCATAGGTGCGTATGTCGCGGTAAAGGACATAGACATTCGTCTTCGGATTGATCTCCTTGAGCCTTATGGCGTTCTTTATCGCCTGGGTACAGCACACCCTGGAGCAATACTTGTGCTCATCATCCCTCGAACCGACGCACTGAATCATCACGACGTCTTTGATCTTCTTATAGGCTTTCTCTTCCTTTTCCAGGTCGTCTTCAAGCTCGAGCTGCGTCATGACGCCGGGGGCTCCGCGGCCGTACAGATACTCTTTGGGCCTGGATTCATTTGCACCGGTCATTATCAGTATCACGCCGTGCTCGAAATCCTCGGCCTCGCCGGTCTCCTCAAGTCGGATGGACGTGACATAGTTGCCTATGTAACCATCGACGGCCGCGACTTCCGCGTTCTTGAAAACCTTGATCCGTGGATGCTTCTCGACCCTGTCGGAGAGTTCCTTAAGAAACTCATCTACCCTCCTGCCGTCCGGCATAGTCTTCAGCCGCGCGAGGTTGCCTCCGAGCCGATCCTTACGCTCCACCAGCGCGACCTCATAACCCTGATCCGCCATTGACAGCGCGGCCGTCATACCCGCCAGGCCGCCCCCGACGACCAGGCCTTTCTGGGTGACCTTGAGCGCCACCGAATGGAGCGGCTCCAACAGGCGGGCCTTGCCCACGGCTATGCGCGTCAGAATCTTGGCTTTCTCCGTGGCTTTGGCATGATCGTCCCGGTGTACCCAACTGCAGTGGTTCCTTATGTTGGCCATGTCGAAAAGATACGGGTTAAGGCCGGCTTCCTTTAGTGTTTCCTGAAAGAGCGGTTCGTGGGTGCTTGGGGAACATGAGGAGACCACCACGCGGTTGAGCTTCTGCTCCTCTATGACCTTCTTCATCTTCTCCTGAGTATCCTGTGAACAGGTGAAGAGGTTCTGCTCCGCATAAACGACGCCCGGCAGGCCCCTGGCATACTCCATCACGGCGGGCACATCGACGATACTCCCTATGTTGATACCGCAGTGGCAGACGAAAACCCCAATACGCGGCACCTGCCCGCTGACGTCCTTCTCGGGTGGATACGCCTTCTGCTTTATCTCGGTTCCACGAACCTCGGATAGGATCTCCCCGGCGCCGGCCACCGCTCCCGAGGCCTGTATGACTGTCTCCGGTATGTCCTTGGGCATCACGGCCGGTCCGCAGACGAACACTCCAGGGCGAGTGGTTTCCACCGGTGAAGTCGCTGAGTGTTCTATGAACCCGTACCGGTTCAGCCGGATTCCGAGCTTATCCGAAAGGTCTTTGGCGTCGCCCCGCGGCGTGAGCCCCACAGAGAGTACTACAAGATCGAATTCCTCGGCCATGTTGTCGCCGTCTTCGGTGACATAAAGGACTTCGAGGTTTCCGGATGCCTCTATCTCCCCGACCTTTCCGACCCTGGCCCTTATGAACCTCACACCGGTCTCCTTCGCCCTGTCATAGAACCGGTCGAAGTCCTTGCCGTATGCCCTGAGATCCATGAAGAAGATCGCGGGTTCCACCGTATCGACATGCTCCTTCGCGATTATCGCTTCCTTTATCGCATACATGCAGCACACCGAAGAGCAGTACGGCATGTGACAGTCCTCCGTCCTCGAGCCGACGCATTGCAGCCACGCTATCTTGGTCGGCACCTTACCATCCGAGGGCCTCTGGAGATGCCCTTCGAACGGACCGGATGCAGCAAGTATCCGCTCGAATTCTATGCTGGTCAGCACATTGGCGTATCTTCCGTATCCGTATTCATGGAGCGGCACAGGATCGAACTTGTCGGCACCGGAGGCAATGATTATAGAACCCACGTCGACATCGAGCAACTTCTCCTTCTGATCGAAGTCGATGGCGTCGGCCTCACAGAACTCTTTGCATATCTGACACTCGCCTGTATTGAGGTGGACACAGCGCTCCGGATCGATGTTGGCATAACTGGGCACGGCCTGGGCATATGGGATATAGGCCGCCGCTCTCGCGATCAGGCCCGCATCGAATTCCGATCGCATGGTTTGGGGTCTGTTGCCGGTTATCTTGTCGAGCTTCACCCCGGTTCTGGTAGGACAGATATAGAGGCAGGCCCCGCAGGTCCGGCACTCCTCCGAGTGTTCATCGAAGGCCGGGGTTACAACTCGTTTGCTTCCCCTGTTCGAGAAGCCCAGGACTCCCCTGCCCATCCGTTCCTTGCACATGCGCACACACAGCCCGCAGAGGATGCAATCCTCGTTCTTGGGTTCCATCCTCTGTCCGGTGACGCCGATCTCCTCCGCGATCCGCTTGACAGTCTCAGAGTCGGGGCATCTTGCAAGCAGCAACTCGGCCATCAGCCTGCGGGTCTTCAGGACCCGCTCCGTAGAGGTTCTGACCACGAGTCCTTCCCGGGCGGGGTAGTTGCAGGAGGTCTGGATCGATGTGCGCCCTCCATGCTCGACTTCGACCAGGCACAGCCGGCACGCCCCGTATGGAGTCAGGGCTTTGTGATAGCAAAGGGTGGGGATGTTTATATCAAGCTTCCTGCACGCTTCGAGAAGCGTGGTGCCCTTCTGGACCTCGACGGGCCTGTCATTGATTACGAGATTGATCTTTTCCTTTTCCCTTTCCATTTCTACTCCACCATGACCGCGTTGAACCTGCAGACATCGAAGCAGGCACCGCATTTCGTGCATCTGACCGGATCGATCGCATGTGCCTGCTTGGGCTTGCCCGTTATCGCCCCGGCCGAGCAGTTCTTTGAACACAGGGTGCATCCGGTGCACTTCTCGGTGTCTATGCTGTATGTGATGAGGCCCTTGCAGACATGAGCCGGGCATTTGCCCTGCTCGGTATGGGCCCTGTATTCGGCCCTGAAGTACTGGATCGTCGACAGCACAGGATTGGACAGTGTCTGGCCGAGCCCGCACTGGGAAGCGTCCTTCACGGCTTCCCCCAACTCGACAAGAAACTCGATGTCCTCCGGCTTGCCGTCTCCGGCCGTTATTCTGCCGAGTGTCTTGAGCATCAACTCGCTTCCGTCCCTGCACGATGTGCACTTGCCGCATGACTCATCATTTGTGAATTCGAGGAAGTACTTGGCTATGTCAACGACACAGGTATCCTCGTCCATGACAACCATGCCGCCGGAACCCATTATGGATCCTGCCTCCGCAAGCCTCTCATAGTCGACAGGCAGGTCGATCAAAGAAGCGGGGATGCAGCCTCCGGACGGCCCGCCGGTCTGAACAGCCTTGAACTCCTTATCATCCGGGATGCCGCCGCCGACCTCGAAGATGATCTCTCTCAAGGTGATGCCCATCGGCACTTCTACAAGGCCTGTATTCCTGACTTTCCCGACCAGGGAAAAAACCTTGGTGCCCTTGGACTTCTCGGTGCCGATACCTGCGTACCAACCGCTCCCCTTCTCTATTATCGCCGGGACGTTCGCCCAGGTCTCCACGTTGTTGATGTTGGTCGGACTCTCCCAGAGCCCCGATTCGGCAGGAAAAGGAGGTCGGTTTCTCGGCTCCGGCGACACTCCCTCGATCGAATGTATGAGCGATGTCTCTTCCCCGCAGACAAAAGCACCGGAGCCTTCGCGGATCTGTATCTCGAAACTGAATTGCGAACCGCAGATGTGCTCGCCCAGGAACCCGGCGGAGGCAGCCTGGGCCAGCGCTTTCCTGAGCCTCTCGATGGCCAACGGATACTCTGTTCTTATGTATATGAACCCTGCCCGCGCCCCGATCGCGTAGCCGCCTATGATCATGCCTTCGATAACCGTGTGCGGATCTCCTTCAAGAACGGACCGGTCCATGTAGGCGCCGGGGTCCCCCTCGTCGGCGTTACAGATTATGTACTTGGCCTCTCCCTCTGCCTTCCTCGTGAATTCCCACTTGAGCCCCGTAGGGAAACCTCCACCCCCCCTTCCCCTGAGGCCCGACTTCTTGATCTCCTCGATGACATCCTCGGGAGACATGCGGGTGAGGGCTCTTTGCAGCGACTTGTATCCCGACCTGGCGACATATTCTTCCAGGGAACCGGGATCTATAAACCCACAGTTTCTCAAGGCGATCTTTTTCTGCTTGGCAAAGAACGGTATTTCCTCGTAAAGAGGTATGTCGGACAGGTCGGTACCACCGGATTCCTGTTCGCATTGTCTGAATTCCTCACCGAGAAGTGTCTCGGTGCCGTACCTGCACAGCACGTACTCCCTGGGAAACGTCCCCTTCTTGAGCGATTCTATCAGTTCCACCGCTTTGGGTGCGGTCATATCCGCGAAAGTCAGTCTCGGCTTTCCAGGGATGTAGACATCGACGAGAGGTTCCATCTGGCAGAAACCCAGACACCCCGTACGGGACAGGATCGCGTCCAGGTTCGTTCCGGCGATCGACTTCTCGAGCTGATCGAACACATCCTGGGCTCCTGTGGCCAGACCACAGGTAGCCATCCCGACGGCTATCTTGATCTTCCCGGGATACATGGACTGAAGGCCCATCTTCCCCATCTGTTGCAGTGTCTTCATAGCGTCAACGCTCATTGGTAATCCTTCAGAATCTTCGGCAGGTCGCTTATCTTCACCCGCCCGTATACTTTGTCATTGACCATTATGGCCGGAGCCAGACTGCAGCACCCGAGACACCTCGCCGATTCGATAGTGAACCGCATGTCCTTCGTGGTTCCACCGGGGGCGGTATCAAGTTGCTCGCACAATCTCTGTAGAAGTTTGTCGGCTCCCCTCACATAACACGTGGTCCCCATGCAAACACTGACCTTGTGCCGCCCACGCGGTTCGAGGCTGAACGCATTGTAGAACTTCGCGATGCTGTATATATCCGAGATACTCAGTCCAAGCTCATCCGCGACATAGCACAGAACATCTTTCGGCAGGTAGTTATACCGTCTGTTGATCTCCTGAAGCACCGGCATGAGGCTGCCCCTTTGCCCCTTGTACTTGGAGAGGATGGGATCCACGATCTCGCGATCCTTCTTCTCGATTTCGAGCTCCGACCTCTCCACCTGGTAGGCTATCTTGGTCACAGGGCAGTTCTGCGTGCAGGCACCGCACCCCGTACACTTGCCCGGATCGATGTATCTCGGTCTTTGCTTGACTCTGACCGTGAAATTGCCGGCCTCGCCGGTTACACCAAGGATCTCCGAGTTGGTGATCAGGTCGATATTGAGGTGCCTCCCGCAGGCCACGAGCTTCGGTGAGATCACGCACATGGCACAGTCGTTGGTGGGGAAGGTCTTGTCCAGCTGCGCCATGGTCCCGCCTATCGCCGGCGTTTCCTCGAGCAGGTAGACCTTGAATCCCGAGTCGGCGAGGTCCAGCGAGGACTGTATCCCCGCTATACCTCCGCCGATCACCATTACCGCCCCGGATTTCGGTTTCTTGGCCGTTTTGTCCATCTGAACCATTTCCTATCTATGAAGGTCTGGAAAGCCCGTGAAGTCGTATTCTCTCCAGCTCAGCTTCACCGCGCCGCCTTTTGAGCTCGGCAAAGTCTTCCACCAAGGAGACCATGCTCTGTCTGGCCCCTGCGCGTTCCTCGGCAGACTTTCTCGATATGTACTGGATCCTCCCGTGGTACAGCGCATCGGCGAACATCTCTTTCCCTTTGATGGTACGTATCATGACCGTAGTGTAGCCGTCGGGGGAGCCGAGACCTCCGACGGAAATGTCTGCATAGTCATTGGCGAAGAGCTTGCACGCAAGGCAGGCGGGTCTTGCGATTTCCTCAATCTCCTTCAGAGGGATGTGCAGGCTGACGCCGGATTTCATCGTCAGTATGAAATCCTCTTTGATATTCACCCTCATGATGTCTTCGACCCTGATCTTATGAGCCTTGACGAGGGCCTTATCCATAAGATTGCCCACCTCGAAACACTGCATGCAGAAGAGCCCCACGGTGAATGTGACCATGTCCGAGGGAGCGATCTTGAGGGCCTGCATCTTCCTAATCGCCCCGATCTGGCACGGCGTCCCAACGACGGCCAGCCTCCGTATCTCCTTCGGCGTTATCTCCTGAATCGATTTGACGACCGGCACATATGTCGTGTAACCCTTGCCGACTTCCTCGAGATGAGGCGATTCCTCAAACTGTGAGCCTGCCGCCTGCAGAAGTTCCTCTCTGGTTGTCGCCACCACTGCTTTCCTGAGAAGCGGATCGGCGCTTAAGGACACGACCGCGCCGTCCACGAAACCCTTGTCGAGCATGTGGATGAGAAGCGACGTTACGACACCGCCGTCCGTGGCCTTGTCTCGGACTTCCGTGTGGGCGCTCCTGGCCGAGAAGACATCCACGAAGTTGCCGATCGGAGGCCTCCACTGAAATCGCTCGTCCACTTCGTCTTTCATGGGGTGGGTCTGCGGACAGACCATGTAGCAGAGTCCGCACTCAAGACACTTGTCCTTGTACCCATAGGACGGGAACCCCTTCTCGTCCAGGACCAGGGCCCCAATCCTATTGGCCGAGCAGAAAGAAACGCACCCCCCGCACTTTCCGCATATGCCTTTCTTCACCACTTCGGCTTCGAGGTCGGTGAACGACCATGTCCTGTCTTTTTCCATCCTGTTTCCCCACTATTCAACCCTGATCCTTCAGATCAGGGCACGTAGCCTGCCGTTTCACCAGTTCTTCTTCAACAGATCCTCGACCTTCGAGAGTATCTTGGCCGCCTTCTTCTTGCCGGGGTGCAGCTTGTTATCGATCAGCAGACATCTGAGATCCTGGACCGCCTTGTCCAGCTCCTTCGCCTGCCCCTGTCTTTCCGCCGGGGCATACCCTTCCTTTATCGCCATGCCCCTCAGCACGCTTATGACATCGGTGAATTTCACGTTCTGGGGACAAAGCGCGTGGCAGGTATAGCACCTGGAGCACATCCAGAGGATATCCGAGGAGAGCACTTCCTCCCGCATCCCGAGAATGGCCATCCTTATGATCTTCCTTGGATCGTACTCCTTGTTCACCTCGGCCACCGGACAGGATGCGGTGCATGTCCCGCAAGTAAAGCATCGCATGAACACTTCCGCCCCCGGCTGGGAAGCGATCTCGTTTTTGAAATTCGGGTCTTTCTCACTGAGTACGATCTTTTCCATACAACCTGTCTCCTCTAAGTCATCTCCGGTATCTTTCCGATTTCTTCCATCGAAAAAACCGGACCGTCAATGCATATGTACTTGGATCCGATGTTGCATCTCCCGCATTTCCCTATACCGCACTTCATCCGCCTTTCAAGCGATGTGTACACCCTGGCATCCGGAAACCTGAGCTCCGCAAGCACAGGCAGCGTGAACTTGATCATTATGGGCGGCCCGCAGACCACCACCCATGCGTTCTCCGTCCCGGGCGCCACTTCCTTCGTGACCGCGGGTACGAATCCGGTCATCCCCGTCCATCCTTCGACCGGGTTGTCGATCGTCAAATGAAGCGTCAGGTCGTCCCGCTTCCGCCACAGGGCAAGCTCCTCCTTGTACAGAAAGAGGTCGGGATTCCGGGCTCCATAGATCACGGTCATGTCCCCATAGTCTTGCCGGTGTTCGAGCATGTATACTATGAGCGATCTTAGAGTGGTGAAGGCAAACCCTCCGCCTATGATTACGACATTGCCGCCTTTGAATCTCTCGACCGGATACCAGTTCCCCAGCGGTCCCCGTATGCCGACAGGATCTCCTTCTCTGAGGTAATGGATTTCGTTTGTGACCGAACCTGTACGGTTTATAGTGAACCTCAAGAAGCCGGGCTCCGTCGGTGAGGAGGCTATGCCAAAGGGGGACTCTCCCTTTCCCAATATGGAGAATTCACAGAACTGTCCGGGCATATATGTGAACTTCTTCCCCTCCGCCTCATCGACAAAGGCGAGATCGAAGGTCCGCAGAGTCCTCTCCGGGTCCTCTACCATTATCCTCTCAACCCTCATGTTCATGGGGACATAGGTATTACTCATCGAGCACCCTTGCTTTCATATGACAGAACATGCTTGATCACTTCTCTTATATCGATGCCGACCGGACACGCGACCACGCACCTGCCGCAGCCCGTGCAGAGAGATTCTCCGTAATTGTCGGCGAAGTAGCTGTACTTATGCATCACGCGCTGTCTGAAACGGTCCTTGGATAGATGTCTGGGATTGTGCCCCGAAGCCTCTTTTGTGAAAATCGGAAACATGCAGGAATCCCATATCCGGATCCGCTTTCCCTTTCCACCCTTGCCTTCATCCTGCATATCGAAACAATGGCAAGTGGAGCAGACGAACGCGCAGGCCCCGCAATTCACGCACTTCCCGCTCATGTCTTCCCAGATGTCCGTGTGAAAGAGCTCCTTTAGTCTCTCGTTGAGATCATCCAGCGCGACCGGCCGATCCATCATGGCCCGGGCTCCGGCTGCCAGCTCTGCGGCCTGCCTCTCCTCCGCTCCGGAAGCCGGCTTGAGATCCGCCGTCTTCTCGATGAACGCCTTGCCCTTCTCACTCCCGGGCTGCATAAGAAAAGCGTCCCCTGCATCTATGACGAAGACGTCGGAACCCTCTCCGCTGTGAGGATCTCCGCCGAGCCAGTTGCAGAAGCAGGTCGAACGCGGTTCGTTGCATGCGATACAGAATAACAGCGATGTGTCGTATTTCTTCTTCCAGTAAGGGTCCTGGAACATCTCATCATCCGGCATCTGCCTGGCACTTCCGAAGACCTTGTCAAGCATCGAGAGGCTCTTGACGTCGCAGCCCCTCAATCCCCAAATGGCTATAGGCTTGCCGGCTTTCTCAATCTCCCTGACCCCATCCTTGTCGTATTCGAAAATGACTTCCGAGTGGGGAAAAAAGACCTCCTTCGGGGACCTGTCGGTGACAAGCCGCCGCCGATCGATCTCTTGTGCCGCCTTGATCACTTTGAACCCTGACTTGCCATCGGCAGTCACGGCGGCGTACACGGCGTAATCAGCCAGGAGCGAGCGGATGAAGTCATCGAACCTGTCCTTTTCAAGCCTGACCATTCTCCCTACCCCATTATGAAATCTTGTTTCTCGCCTTCCCTGAAATCAGCCATTGCGGGTTTTTCCCCTGAGTCTATTCCCGTGATGTAGCCGAACCGTTCCTCCACTTCCCTGGCGACCTTGCGGTTGAGAAGCAGCAGGTTGAGCCCCATGGGACATGCCCTTTCGCAGGCCCCGCACTCGACGCACCTTCCGGCAACATGCAGGTTTCTGATGATGTGGAATATCAGAGTATCCGTGATTTCATGGGTCTTGCCGATCCATTGCGGATCGTTCTGATCGACGAAACACTCGTTGCAATAACATGACGGGCAAACATTCCTGCAGGCATAGCACCGGATGCACTTGGAGTACATCTCCTTCATTCTCTCCCAACGCTCTTCAGGCTCGAGTTTCTCGAACTCATCGATAGCGGCATTCTGGTCCTTGTCCGCCGTGCCGTCCCGCATTTCCCCGATGAAAAGATCGTACTCTTTCGCATTCCGATGGACGCAGGCGAGACATGAACTGCTGAGTACGTCCCTCGCGTCAAAGGTGAGATCAAGATCCCTCCCCTTGACCGTCACCTTCCCATCGTCTTCCGAGTATTCCAGCACTTCCCGCCCGCCGGTCCGTGTCGCAACCTTGTCAGGGTCTATGACACCCCGGCAAGGAACTCCTATTATGACTATGTTTTCACGTTTGACCTGTTTCTCGGCAAGGTAGAGGGCAAGCGAACGAGCGTCGCAACCCTTCACCACCACACCGATCCTTTTCCCGTCTTTCACCAGCCGCCTGGCGTCCTTGGTGAAATAGACCGCCGGGTTGTTGCCGCATGTGGAATCGAAAATCAGCCGGTCGGCCTCCTCCGGGGAATCAATGAAGACCGGAGTCGCGGCAAGCGCACGAGAACCTCTCTCCCACCCGATTACGAGTTCGACATCCTTATCGGCGAGCAGCTTCTTCGCTTTCTCCCGCAGTTCGTTCACCACCTCTATGCTCCCTTTACCAGTCGTTTGGCCGGACCTATCCTCTTTATGTCATTCGTAACTTTGGTCATAACCTGGGCGAACCGCTCCCCTTCTCCCGCCGAGATCCACGAGAACTGCACTCTCTCGGGCTCGATGCCGACAAACTCCAGGAGGGGCTTGAGAATTGCGAATTTCCTGCGGGCAACATAATTGCCCGAGAGATAATGGCAATCGCCCGGATGACAACCGGAAATCAACACGCCGTCGAACCCGCTCTGCAGGCTTTTCATTATGAAAAGCGGATCGACCCTGCCGGAGCATGGTACTCGGACCACACGTATCGTCGGCGGATATTGAATCCTGGACACACCGGCAAGGTCGGCGCCTGCATATGAACACCAATTGCACAGTATGGCCAGGATCCTGGGCTGCCAGTCCTTCATCTAGTCTGCACTCCCGTCTGTAGTCGCCATCTCCAGAGAATCGAAGGCTGAGAAGAGCTGTTCATTGCTGAATCCCATAAGATCGAGCGCGCCACACCGGCATGATGCCACACACGCGCCACACCCCTTGCAGAGGGCTTCGTTCACGACCGCGACTTCTTTGTCGGGGTCGACCTCGACCGCGGCATATGCGCATATCGACTGGCAGTAACCGCATCCCGAGCACCTTTCCGGCCTCACCCTTGCTATGGTGCCTTCCGCAAGAATCGATTTCTTGCCGAGGAAGGTCAGCGCCCGACTGGCCGCCGCTTTCGCCTGGGCAAGAGATTCATCCATGTCCTTGGGGCTGTGAGCCAGACCGCAGACGAAAATGCCGTCGGTCGCAAAATCAACGGGGCGAAGCTTCACATGGGCTTCCAGAAACACGCCGTCGGAGTTAAGCGGGACCTTGAGCATCTTAGCAAGCTTGACATTCCCTTCCGGGGGGTCGATCGCAGCGGAGAGAACCAGCAGGTCGGCGTTGATCTCAACCTCCTTCCCGAGAATAGGATCAAAGGCTGTGACCCTGAGCCGGCTGTCGGGGTTCGCTTCATCGACTTTCCGGACATCCGGCTTGGTTTCGGGCGTATATCTCAGGAAAACAGCTCCCTTGTCACGCAGGTCGGTATAGTACTGCTCACGGAAGCCATAGGTCCTGATATCACGATAAACGAAGTAGATATTCGCCCCGGGTCTTGCCTTCATGAGCTCGAGCCCGTTCTTCACGGCCTTCGTGCAGCAGACGCGGCTGCAATACATCCTCCCTTCCTCCCTGGATCCCACACACTGCACTATCACGACGTTTCTCATCCTCCCGGCAGGGAAGCTCTTTGTCTTGAGCATCCTCTCCAGCTCCACAAGCGTGACAATACGCGAAGACTTGCCGTAGAGATACTCATCCGTCTTATGTTCTTCGCCGCCTGTGGCCACGATGACGATGCCGTGTTTGACTCTCTCGCCGTCGCCGCTCCCTGCGGTCGTGATGGTGGTCTCGAAGTTGCCTACATAACCGGCTATTGCGTCGATCCGACCGGCCGTGAAGACCCGAATCTTCTCGTTTTCCATTACCTTGGCGACTGTCTCGGCAAGGAAGGCCTGCGGGTCGCTGTCGTCGAAGTTAAAGAAGATGTTCCTCATGTTCCCGCCCAATTCCTCTTCTTTCTCCACCAGAACCACTTCATGCCCCGCCTCCGCCAGCGAGAGGGCCGCGGTCATACCCGCCAGGCCGCCCCCTATCACCAGGGCCCGTGGGTCTATGTCGATGGGCAGTCTCTTGAGAGAACCCAGGCGCCGCGCCTTGGCGACCGTCATCTCGACCAGGTCCTTTGACTTCTCCGTTGCAAGTTCCGGCTCCTCCATGTGCGCCCAGGAACACTGGTCCCTTATGTTGGCCATCTCACAAAGATAGGGGTTGAGTCCGGCCTCTGCCACGGTATCCCTGAAGAGCGGTTCATGCGTCCTCGGCGTGCACGCCGCGACGACAACCCTGTTAAGCCCGTGCTCATCGATCCGCTTCTTGATGGTCTCCAGGCAGTCGGTGGAGCAGGCGTACATGACATTCTCGGCATGCTCGACATTGGGCAGCGTACTCGCGTATTCCGCCACGTCCTTGACATCTACCACGCCTGCAATGTTGATCCCGCAGTGACAGACAAACACCCCCACCCGCGGCCTGTCGCCTGTCACGTTTATCTCCGGCGCCGAGTCCTCCGGCGGGGCCATGTCCTGTCGCTCTAGTCTGAGGTACTTCACCGCCCCAGCCACGGCGCCCGATGCCGAAACCACCGATTCGGGGATGTCCTTGGGGCCGTTTGCGGCCCCGCACACGAACACCCCTTCCCGCGTGGACCGAACGGGCCTGAAGGCGTCGGACCGACAGAAACCGAATTCATTGAGCTTCACATCCAGTTCCTCGGAGAGAACGCGGTTCTCTTCACGGGCCTCGAGGCCGGTGGCGAGGATCACCATATCGAAGTCTTCGTACTCTATGTCCCCGTTCTCTTGCGTGTATCTGAGCCTGAGGTTCCCATCGGGGAGCTCGTTGATGTCGGCGACCTTGGACCGCTTGAACATCACCCCGTACTTCTTCTCTGCCTGTTCATAGTACTTGTCGAAGTCCTTGCCGAATGCCCTGATGTCCATATAGAAAACCGAGGGCTCGAGCTCTTTGATGTGCTCCTTCGCGATTATGGACTGCTTTATGGTGAACATGCAGCAGGCAGAAGAGCAGTAATTCCTTCCGATGCTCTCATCGCGGGACCCCACACACTGGATGAAGGCGATCTTCCTGGGTTCCTTGCCGTCGGAGGCCCGCACGACATGTCCGCCCAGGGGGCCGGAAGCGGAAAGCATCCGCTCGAACTCGAGCGAGGTGACCACATTGGGGAACCTGTGATAGCCCAGGTGCCCGAACCCAATCGGGTTGAAGGTGTTGATGCCGGTCGCCAAGATCACAGCGCCGGCCCGGAGTTCTAATCGCTTGTCGCCATCCTCATAGTTTATCGCTTTGGCGGGACAGACTTTCTCACACATCTTGCAGACGCCTCTGGTGAAGAAGAGGCAGTTGGCTTTGTCGATAGTGTACTCCGCAGGTATGCTCTGCAGGAAGTACCGGGAGATGGCCTTTCGCTTGCGAAGCCCCATGTCGAAGGCGTCATCCACCTTGACCGGGCATTTTTCCTCGCAAAGCCCGCAGGCGACGCACTTTTCAGGATCGACGTATTTCGCTCTCTCGGTGATCGTGCACTTGAAATTCCCCGGCTCTCCCGAGATCGCATCAAGCGCGGACTTTATATGGATCGTGATGCGGGGATGCCGTGCGCATTCACTCATCTTGGGCGAAAGGATGCACATAGAACAGTCGTTGGTCGGAAACGTCTTGTCCAGCTGAGGCATGCGCCCGCCGATAGTGGGTGTATCCTCAACAAGATGCACGTTCACTCCCATCTCCGCCAGATCGAGAGAGGCCTGTATACCTGCTATCCCGGCACCGACGACGACAACGGATTTGCTTCTGCTACCCATCGATCTTCCCTTGTATTCTCATGTCAGAGAAACATCTTACGTTTGGTGGGATTCTCACCCATCTTCTTTATCTCTTCGGTGTATTCGTTCGCGACCTGTGCGAACTTCGGGCCTTCCGAAGCCGAGATCCACGACAGCTTCAACCTCCCGGTTTCCAGCCCGAGGGTATCGAAGACCCCCTTGAGGATGGCGAACCTTCTTCGGGTATGGTAATTGCCCACCTCGTAGTGACAGTCCCCGGGGTGGCATCCCGCAAGCAGAACACCGTCAGACCCGCTGAGGAACGCTTTGATAAGCAGAACCGGATCGACCCTGCTTGAGCACATCACCTTCATCGCGATGATCGACGTCGGATACTGAAGCCTGCTCGTCCCCGCCAGGTCGGCGCCGGTGTATGAGCACCACTTGCACAGGAGAGCGGTTATCCTCGGTGTAAACTCCTTATCCATCGGCTGTCTCCTGAGAGGCCTCGGGGCCCGTGTACATTCCCTCCCTATCCCAGCTCATGGAATTCCTCTTCCTTAAAGACCGTAACGGGGATCGGTTCTTCGACATCCCGCCCAGCTACATAATCAAAGAGCGACGCCGTGTGCTCGCCGACCTTCTTGAACATCGCCGCTACGGGGATGCCCACAGGACACGTGTCCGAGCAGAGCCCGCATCCGACACATGAGAAACTCATGTGGGTCATCCTGCCGAGGTGGAAGAATATGGTGTCCGGAGGCAGCCTGACCGCCCCTCTTCCGGCGAGCTCTTTCTCGAAGTACGGCAGATCGTAGTCGAAGCTTCGCGATTCGAAGTCACAGAGCAGGCAGTAGCAGATCGGGCATACATGTCCGCATCCATGACATCCCACACATTTCCCGAACACCTCTATCAAGCCATCCAGCCCGCCCCCACCTGGTGTGAGCGAACAGAAGAGTATCTGCTTCTCCGCTATCCGCTTCGCGGAGAGCTTCTCGGTAAGGGCGGGGTCGAACTCGCGATCCGATTGTTCCCCTTCGAGTCCCTCCACAAGTTCCTTGGCCTTGTCGGTATTGAGATAGATGTTGCAAGCGGACGTCGAATCCGCGTCTCCGGCTATCGAGATTGTCACGTCGGCCGCGATCGGAACGAAGTACTCACACGCCTTGCAGGTCTCTCGTGTCCCTTCCACAATCTCACCCAGGGCGACGCGCTTCTGGTAGCCCGGTATGACGCCGGCGAACGACTCCTCAATTACCCTCTCCAGAGGGAAAACCCCTCCGCATGTGTACGATATGGTCAGAACATTCTCCAACGATCCCTGTTCCCTCTTCACTCTCTCCACGAAGGCGCGAAGCTCGCAGGGTTTGAGCACAGCAGCAATGGGTTTCTTCGAGGGCGTGAGCGAGGAGACGATCCGGCCGGCGTTGGCGATCATCACGGGATCGACGGGCGCTGAGTTGCCGAGGCCGGCCTCATCCGCAACGAGCCCGATATCATAGGCTCCGGTATCCGGGTCCCTCCGCGGCGTGAGAACGGCACTTACCTTTCCGGAAGCAAGCAGATGCGTGAGGAGCGCCGAGACGCCTTTGGAAGCGCTCACATCAAGCTTGATGCTACTCATGAGCTGCCTCCTCTTCCTCGGCGTGCTTGACAATCTCGTGCACCCTTTCCACTTCGTCCTCCCTGAATTGCCTCAAGGGAAGCGGCTCGCCGTCATTCCTTCCGGCCACGTGTTCGAATGTGGGTTGGGTGAGCCCCGCCATGTAACTGAAGATGTCGGCGACCGGAATCGAGACTGGGCACGCATCCGAGCACTGTCCGCAGGACACGCAGGAAAGGCTCATGTGCGCCATTCGTCCAGTATGGAACATCACCCTGTTGCCCGGAAAGGCGATGCCTCCCCGCTGGGCCGCCGTATCGAGAAGCGTTGCCGGATCCGGCCTTGCCACCTCAGAATCGAAGTAACATTGCCTGCAGTAACAGATCGGGCAGGCGCTCTGGCAGTTGTGACAACCGATGCAATCGGCGAAGGTCGCATGAAGCCCGTCGAAACCTTGTAGCCGCTTTCCCGTGTCGGCAAGGACCTTCGCCCTCCGGTCTTCTCTCTCCGACTTGAGCGCCGAGACGGCCTGAGCCCATCCCGAAACGTCCTCCTCGCAGGCGATCCCCATGGTGTCGAGCACGGTTCTTCCCTTGTCGCTCCTCGCCACAAGCAGCGCGGACCCGGCCGGCTCGCCGATGGTGCCGATATGAATATCCGAATCCACCATGGCGAAATCGACACATATCCTGCAAACCGGCTTCACCGCCGCATCGTCCGTTTTCCTTGCTTCCAGCATCGAAGCAAAACGTTCTTCACTGCCGGCGGCATCGCCGACATAATCCTCGAGAGGGACGGCTCCCAGGCAGTCATAGCTCACGAGTATCACGTTGTCCAAGTGGACCTGGTTGAGCTTGGAGAGCTCTATGGCCGCCCTGATTTCGCAGGGCCTCATCACGGCGATCACCTTAATCGTGCCTTTGCCTTTCCTGGTCAGGCTCTTTAAGGCCTTTGCCCCCTGTACAGGCATGGTGGAGGCCACTGGGTTCGCCCCCACCAGAAGCGCCGGCTCGTTTGTGAGGACCCACGCGTATGAGTCTCCCGCCGGTGTTCCCACAGGAACCAGCAGGGCGTCCGCAGCCGGAGCCTTCATGGCCTTGCGCAGAAAGCCCCTTATTGCACTCCTGAGCCCGTCCTTCGCTTCCAGCCTGGCCCCTTGCTTTTCAGGGTCGCTCATTGAATCGCCTTTCCGCGTCTGCATGTCATTCCCAACCCAAGGCCCGACAGGTCATGTCTGACCGCCGTCTCCCGCGGGCCGCTACCTGAGTGCTTCAGTTACCTCCCGATATAGCTGGCTGTTGGTGAAGTGTTTTGTCCGCAAAGCTCCCGATGGGCAGCTGCCGAAGCAGTTGCCGCACCCTCTGCATACCGCCTCATTGACTACCGATATTCCCTTTTGATCGTCGAAGTAGATGGCCCCGTATCCGCATATCTCCAGACAGGTCCTGCAGCCTGTGCAATAAGCTTCAAGAACCTCTGACACTTTGACCTCAGGCACTATCTTCCCTCCCGGTATGAGCTGCGCGCGGATTCTCCCAGCCGCTGCCTGTGCCATGAGAACGCAATCCGAAATCCCCCGCGGGCCCTGCGAGGCGCCCACAACAAAGATGCCGTCAAGAGAAGTAGCCACCGGATCGGTCGTCTGATGGGCTTCCTTGAAGAAGCCTCTCTCGTCCAGATCGATCTCCAGGAGCTCCGCAAGGGCTTCCGTGCCCTTGCAGGGCTCCATCGCGGGAGCGAGAACGACCATGTCGAAGGTCTTCTCTTGCTTCTTGCCGCCTATCTCGGTGAAGCCGACGCTTGTGCCCGAGACACCGATCCCTGTGACGCGCTTGAACTCTATGCCCAAGCCGGCGGTGTGGTTGAAGAACTCCTGGTCCGCCTTGTGCGGCAGGCACATATCGAAGAAGAACTCCGTAACCTCCGTCCCCTCGGACATCTGCTTGAAATAGCCGGCGATCTTCATCATGTAGTTGCAGCAGATCCTAGAGCAATACCCTTTTGCCTGGCGGCCGACACAATGTATCAGTGCAACCGACCTGGGTTTCCCGCCCGAACGAAGGGCGATCCCCCCACCTGAGTGCATCTTCTCGATCTCAGGCGCCGTATAGACCTCATCGGAATCGCTATAGTCATAGCCGGCGGAACTCTTCGGGTCCGACATCCGGTACCCGGTGGCGACTATTATCGCCCCGACCTTAAGATCGGTCCTCACATCATCCCCGGCCCCGGCCAGGACGACTTCGAAATTACCGAGAAAACCTATCGTGCTCTCAAGTTCCGTATTGAAAAAGACCCTGATATGCTCATTGTCTCGGACGGCTTCCACCTTTCGCCTTAAAGCTGCCGCCCCCTGCCCCTGTCTGGGAAGCAGTGATGCGAACCGGGCCGACTTTCCTCCAAGTTCCCCGGTCCTTTCGGCGAGATAGACCTTCCGGTCCGGACCTGCGAGCGACAGGGCCGCTTCCATTCCGGCAATGCCGCCGCCTATGACAAGCACATCGGGGGTTATCTTGAGCTGTTTTTCGAAAAGCTCCGATTGGTAAAGCACCCTGCTGATACCGGCGCGTATATACTGGACGGCCTTATCGGTCGCCTTTTCCTTGTCATGTATTATCCATCCGCAGTGCTCGCGGATGTTTATGATCTTATAGAGGTAAGGATTGAGCCCCGCCTCCTTGCAGACACCCATGAAAGTCGAATTATGGTCCCTTGGCGAACAGGCGGCGACAACCAGATGCGTGTACCCGTTCTCTGTGATCTCACGCTTGAGGTACTCCTTGCCATCGCCGGAACAGAGCAGCCCGAAACTCTTCGCTACGATCTCGACATCCCCGTAACCTTCAAGCGCCGGGACGGCCTCCATGACCCCGGGTATGTCTATGCTCTGGCCGATATTGGGGCCGCATTCGCAGACATATACTCCGATCTTCGCTTTCATCTGTCCACCTTGTCTCAACCTGCGCGATCCGCCGCCGCCTGCGCGGGCTGCGGCCGGCACGTTTCCAGAAACGCCAGGGCCTTTCCGACAGCCGCTTCGGCCTGCACGACCGAACTCTGGCTGTCCTTGGGCCCCTCGGCGGTACCGGCTATGTATATCCCTTCCCTGGAGCTCTCCACGGAAGACATGTCATTATCAAGCGCCCGGAAAAACCCCCGGGCGTCGCGATCGATACCCAGCACGGCGGCAAGTCCCGAAGCCGCCTCGTCAGGGACGATAGCGGTCGCCAGTATCACCATATCGACATCGATCTCGCTCACGGCGCCCTTCCCGTCCACATAAGCCACCTTGAGGCCGGCACCGTCACCGCTCACTTTCAGGTCGTCCATCGACGAATTGTATAGCATCTCCGAATGCGTCCCCTTCACCCCGTCGAAGAACTTCTGGTAGGTCTTGTCGGGCACGCAGATATCCGAGTGGAGGTTATAGACCGAAGCCTCAGGTAGTTTCTTCTTGAGGAAATGCGCAAACTTGAATGAGTACATACAGCATACACCGGAGCAGTATCCCCGCTCCTTCCTCCCCACGCAGTGGATGATCGCTATCCGTGCAGGCACCTTTTCGGTATCCCGCATCTTCAGTTCTCCGAGTGTAGGGCCGTTCGAGGCAAAGAGCCTTTCGAACTCAAATGGGGTGTAAACACCAGGATACTTGCCGTATCCGAGATCCGGGAGCGCGGCCGCGTCGAGAAGGCCCGCGCCTGTGGCGACTATGACGGCGCCGGCTTTGACATCGACTGTCTCGTCCTGATCATCCAGGTTCACGGCCCCGAACATGCACGCCTCCACACAAACGTTGCATTCCCCCTTGCCGCTGAGCTTGAGGCACTGCTCCGGATCGACCATCGGGACATTGGGGAGCGAGCCTGCACAGGGCACGTATATGGCTTTCCTCGTCCCCAGGTTCTCTTCCCACTCGTTGGATAAGGACACGGGGCAGGGCTCGTAACACATCCCGCACCCGATGCAATCGGCGATCTTAACGTATCTGGCTGTCTTTCTTATCGTGACAGTGAAGTTGCCCTTGTCCCCTTCCACCTTCTCCACGGCGCTCAGGGTCATCGTTTCGATTCTCGGGTTCTGCAGTACTTCCTGCTGGATAGGCGCAACCAGGCATGTGGAACACTCCAGATTGGGGAAGCTCTCCTCGTTCTTTATGGTCTTGCCGCCGATGATGGGCAGGGTCTCGACGAGATGCACGTTCTTGCCCGCCCGAGCAAGCAGGAGACTCGCCTTCATCCCGGCGAGTCCGCCTCCCACGACAACAACATTCTCATCGTGCATGTCGTCCCCCTCTATCAAAAATCCGGCCTGCGATTGATTGGGTTCGGCCCCAGCACTCTTATCTTCTCGGAAAACGCGTTTACCACGTCGGCATAACGGTTCCCCTCCGATG
>CAZRAU010000050.1:0-22005 GCA_964598025.1 uncultured bacterium | reverse complement strand
GGAGTTCACTTCGGAGGACCTCTTTATCTTGAGTTCCAGAGGCGAACCGCGGTTCCGGCAGTGGCGGGAGTATGCCTTCGACAGGATAGTGGAAGACACGCTTGCCACAATAGCGTATCTGAGGACTGTGTTGGATACCGACGATGCCAGAGAACGCCACACTATAAAGGACATACTCTGTAAGATCGGCCGGCCTGCCGTGGCGATGCTGGCCGATGCCGTCGCCCAGGACGGCCCCGACGCGAAATCGGAAGCGAGCTGGATCCTGGGCCTTATAGGCAGCCGGGAGGCCTTTCAGGCCCTGTTGGACCTCAGTCGATCGGAGAGCTGGAAACTGCGTTCAAGTGCCCTGAATGCGATCGGAAAGCTCGAGGATCTTACCAGCGAAGACCGGGCCCGTCTCGAGGACAGGATCCGTGAGGTGCTTACCGATACCGATGAAGTCTTCTATGTGAGGAAGGACGCAGCCTATACTTCGGGGAGACAAGGCATGTGTGGCTCGCTCGGCCTGCTCATCGGCGCGTTGGATGATACGCACTATGCCGTTCGTTTGTCGGCGGCGGAAGCCATTAGAGATCTTTCCAAGGGCGAGTGCGAAGATGTGGCCGGCGACCTCATAGATGCATTGCCCGGCCTGGACGCCATCGGGATTGCGGCCGCGCTCCATGCTTCCAGGAACCTTCCGCCGGGCAGGAAACTCGATGTCGCGGAGGGTGCGCTTTCCGCGTGGGCCGGCTCGGAAGCGCAGGTGGAAGTCGCAGTTGCCAGGCTGCTGGCCGGCATAGAGCCCGGGACCTCACAAGATACGAGGCGTCTGGAGAACTTGAAAAAGCAGCTGCCGGCGGATTCGTGGAAGACCCGGGCTCTGCTTGGCACCGAATAGGGTCGCTGACAATGAGGACAAGAAGGGTCAGGGGCCCTCGGCCAACATCTCCATCATCCCGACGAGATACATGTTGTAATCGTGTTCGCTGAAGAGCACGAACACAATCCTCTCCAAGCCGGTGCCCCCCCTTAAGCGATCCAGGGTCGCGCCTATGGCAACCCGAGCGGCTTCCCTGATTGGATAGCCATAGGCACCTGTGCTTATAGAAGGAAAGGCAATAGACTTGAGAGCTTGCTCCTCGGCAAGCCTCAAGCTGCTGTCATACGCACTCCTGAGCAGGTCCGGCTCCTTCTTCCCCCCACCCTGCCAGACCGGCCCGACCGTATGTATCACGTGCTTGGCCGGAAGCCTGCCGGCAGTCGTAATCACAGCCGAGCCCGTAGGGCAGCGTCCGATTCTCCTGCACTCCTCCCTTATCACCGGCCCCCCGGCTCGGTGTATGGCTCCATCACCTCCCCCACCCCCCCGCAGACCCTCATTGGCCGCATTGACGATCGCGTCGACCTCCACCTTCGTAATATCGCCCCATATCACATCGATTATCCGGCCCCGATAATTGAATTCCACGTCGACCACCTCCCGTACCATCTTACCCCATCCGCCCATCGCCACGCAACTCCCATGCCGCCATCCCCAAGAAACCATACGGGGTCAGATCTTGAAAATCGAATTCACTTCTCAAGATCTGACCCCGGTTTCAAGAAAGGGCTTGACAAACTGATATCAAAATAGTATTAGTTATCGAAGGAGGAGGAAATGAAGCTCCTTACCAAGGAAACCGATTATGCGATACGCGCGGTAATGAACCTGGCCGGGCAGGACAGTGGCTTCGTGTCGTCCCGTGACATCTCGCACCAGGAGGATATTCCGCTCCAGTTCCTGCGGCGCATTCTCCGGACCCTGATCAAGGGTGGAATCATAGAGTCACGGGAAGGAGCCACCGGGGGAGTGAGTCTCAAGGCGGACTCCGGCAGTATCAAGATCGCCGACCTCATACGGCTGTTTCAGGGCAACATCCAGCTCACCGAATGCATGTTCCGCAAGAAGATCTGCTCCAACCGAAAGACATGTGTGCTCAGAAAACGCATTCAGAAAATCGAAGCTATGGTGACCGAGGAATTCGACGGCCTGACGATCAAGGATCTCCTGAGAGATCTGGAGGTGCAAGGTGAAGCGCAGTGTAATTCGCATCGACGATGAAAAATGCAACGGCTGCGGCCTTTGCATCCCCAATTGCCCCGAGGGAGCCATCCAGGTAATCGACGGTAAGGCCCGCCTGGTCAGCGACCTCTTTTGTGACGGTCTGGGCGCGTGTATCGGCCGGTGTCCCGAGGGAGCCATCACCATAGAAGAGCGTGAGGCCGCGCCCTACGATGAGCTCAAGGTGATGGAGAACGTAATCCATGGGGGCGAGAGTGTAACCAGAGCCCACCTGGAGCATCTTAAGCGCCATGGCCAACACGAATGCCTGGGCCAGGCCGTTGCGTTCCTCAGAGAGAAAGGCATGGCCATACCTCAGATAGAGGAAGTACAGCCCCGGGAGGAGGCCGGAGGCGGATGCCCCGGAGCCAGGATGACGGATTTCAGACAGGCCGGCGGGTGTCCGGGCTCCCGGACGGTCGACTCGAGAAAGGAGGGCGCCGGATCCGGGGAGCGCGACACGCCACGCGATGGCTCTGAGTTGAGGCAGTGGCCGGTTCAGCTGCAACTGGTCAATGTGAACGCACCCTATTTCCAGGACGCGGATCTAGTGATCGCGGCGGATTGCGTTCCTTTTGCCTACGCCGATTTTCACAAGAGGTTTCTACAGGGCAAGACCTTGATCATCTTTTGCCCCAAGCTCGACAGGATGCCTGAAGCCTATATAGAGAAACTGGCCGAGATCTTCAGGAACAACACGGTGAAGTCGGTGGCCGTCATACACATGGAGGTCCCATGTTGCTTCGGGCTCGCCAAACTGATTGAGGAGGCCGCCAGGCGATCCGGCAAGACCATGGCAATAAAGGACTACACAGTTTCCATAAAGGGGGCGCTCGTATGAGGCTCAGTGGCCTCGCCTACCCCAAATCGGTGACAAACCAACTTGCTACGGAGGTTTAGGATGGATAAGGAACGAATTTCGTATCATCCGTCCGTTCACAGGATGTATGAGCGAATCAAGCAGGACGGCATGAACAACGTCTGGGATCGCTACGAAGCCCAGGGCCTGGCAGGCGACCCCGACAAGAGGTGCGCCTTCTGCCTGGCCGGGACAAGGTGTGATCTCTGCTCCAACGGCCCTTGCCGGGCGGATGCGGCCAAGGACAAGCGCGGTGTATGCGGAATCACCGCGGATGGGATGGCCATGCGTATGATGCTCCTCAGGAACGTGATGGGAGCATCCACATACCATTATCACACCGACCAGACCGTGAGGACCCTGAGGGCCACGGCTAAGGGCAAGACGCCCTATGAGATAAAGGAGCCGGGCAAACTCAAGGTTTTTGCCGACCGCCTGGGAGTGGATACGTCGGGGCCCATCGAAGAGGTCGCCTTGAGACTATGCGATTTCGTGGAGGCCGACTTCAATCGCAAGTCCTACGAACCCAGCGTGCTGGTCGATCTTCTTGCCCCTCCGGAGCGCAGAGAGACCTGGAAGAAATTGGGTATCTTTCCGGGAGGCATCTACGGCGAGATGATGCTCGCTACGAGCTCAAGCCTGACCAACGTCGACGGCTACTACTTGAGCCTCGCGCTCAAGGCCATGAGACTCGGGATTTCCACGGCTTACCAGAGTCAGATAGTGAACGAGTACATACAGGACGTGCTTTTCGGGATCCCACGCCCCCACTCGATGAGGGTCGATCTCGGGGTGCTCGATCCGGAGTATGTCAACGTGCTGCCCAACGGCCACGAGCCGTTTCTCGGTTTCGCCCTGGTGGATCTCGCCCGGAAACCCGAATGGCAGAAAAAGGCCAAGGCCGCGGGGGCCAGGGGCCTGCGTGTCATAGCCAACATCGAGACCGGGCAGGAGATGGTGCAGCGATGGGAGATGGACGATGTCTTTTACGGCTTCGCGGGCAATTGGATCATGCAGGAGGCGGTCCTCGCCAGCGGGTGTGTGGACATCTTCGTGGCCGATATGAACTGCTCCATGCCTATCGATCCCGTCTATGCAGAGAAATACAGGTTCAAGCTGGTACCGGTGAGCGAGCTCGTAGCATTTGAAGGGGTCGCTGACCGTGTGAACTACGATCCCGAGAAAGCGCACGAGCAGGCTGCCATGCTCCTGGACATGGCCATAACGAATTTCAGACAGAGACATGGTGCGGTTGAACCGGTAGAAGGCCTTCCGGTCAGAGAGGCTATGGTGGGCTTCTCACCGGAAAGTATGGTGGACGCCCTGGGCGGTTCGCTGGCCCCCCTGCTCGACGCCATCAAGAAGGGCTCCATAAGAGGCGTGGCCGGCCTGGTATCCTGCACCACTTTGAGAGATTCCGGCCAGGACGTCCATAGTGTCGCTGTCGCCAAAAATCTGATCGAACGCGACATTCTCGTCTTGTCCATGGGATGTGGCAACGCGGGCATGCAGGTAGCCGGGCTCTGCAGCCCTCAGGCCAAGCAGTATGCCGGTCCCGGTCTTCAGGCCGTCTGCGGAGCGCTCGGGGTACCCCCCGTCTTGAGCTTCGGCACCTGCACAGATACCGGCCGGCTGGCCGACCTGCTGGGGGCGATATCGAAAGCGCTGGGGGATGTACCGATTCCGGATCTCCCCGTTGCTGCGGCCGCACCCGAGTATATGGAGCAGAAGGCAACCATCGACGCAGTGTTCGCTCTGGCCTTAGGCCTTTATACATATGTGAACCCCGTCCCCACGGTCACGGGAGCGCCGGACCTCGTGAATCTTCTTACACAGGGCTGCAAGGACGTCACCGGCGGAGTCCTCGATGTGGAGACCGACGCCGAAAAGGCAGCAGCTAATATTCTCAAGCACATAGAGGGCAAGCGGAAACAACTCGGCATTTGAGCATCGGGAATCCGGCCGGCGATTGTGAAGGCGTCCTGGGCGGTGGTTGCCCGTAGACCCACAAGCGCGGGCAGCCATGGTCCCCGTGTGGGATGGGCCGCATAGCGGCTCCAGGAGCTCGCGGCGCACGAGTACACAGACGCGGCCGGAACATAGCAGATGGAGGTCTTACGGTGAACGATAACAAGAAGGCCGGCAACGGCATCACTCCGGCCGAAGTAGCGACGGTGGAGAACATGGTCGAGTACCAGGATTCGGCCGTCGTAAGCAGGACCATAGTATCGAAGAGCGCCGGGACAATAACCCTGTTCGCGTTCGACCAGGGCCAGGCCCTCAGCGAGCACAGTGCACCGTTCGACGCACTTGTCCTCGTGCTGGACGGCCTGGCAGAGATCACGATTTCCGGAAAGCCCTTCAGGGTGGGGCAGGGACAGGCGCTCCTCATGCCGGCCGATGAGCCGCATGCGGTCCACGCCCGCGAGCGATTCAAGATGATGCTGGTGATGATCAAAGCCTGAGGGGTCACCAGCTCATTGACTTAGGCCCCTTCTTGTGATACAAGTATTATCTGGAGGGGCTCCCATGATACTCGATGATCTCAGAGGGGAAGTTGTACTCATAAAGCTCAGGGAATACGAGCAGCTGGCGACCTTCGGCATAACTTCCATAAACGTCTATGCGAAAATCGTCGAGGTGGACGAGCGAGTCGGCGTCTGGGTCGAGAACCCGAATTGGTCTCCCGCCCCCCCACCCGAAGAGGATGACAGCCACCTCGCGCATATCCTTGTGCGCTGGGAATACATTGTCGGCATAATGACGTTTCCCGACCGCGACGGCTTCAGCGAAGACGAAGACATAAAGCCTATTGGGTTTATGTCCTAGCCCCCACCGAAGTGAGATAGTGACGAGCGTAACGCAGCAGATGGGTGATTTTCACCAGTCTACCACTAATATACCCAGGCCGGTCGAAAACATTCAGATGCAAGGCACGCGAAGTTGCCACGAGCGAGGCGCACATTTGCGTACGCCGCAGTGAGATGGTGACGAGAGTAACGCAGCAGATGGATGGTTTTCACCGGCCTATCTTGAGATTACCAGCTTCACCACCCCCACCCCCTCCCCACAACTCAGCCGCACGAAGTATATACCTGGACCTAGCCTCAGGCCGCCGGGTCCTCGATCGTTCAGGTCCAGGGTATGATAGCCCTCGGATCTGTGCCCGCTTAGCAGGTTGGCCGTCAACCGGCCGGCTACATCATAAAGATCCAGACTGATATTGGAGGCCGCCGGCAGGCCGAATACGATCCTCGATGAGGTAGCAGCCGGGTTGCCTCCTTTCACTTCAAGTACAAGTCGGTCCGGGATGTCAGGCCGTTCGGGCGTTACAACGCCCGACTGCGAACCCCAGAGCGTGAAGTCCGCCTCACTGATGTCATCGCCTTCATTCGTAGCAGCATCTTCGGCAACGACCTTCACGCGAGCCGTTCTTGAATCCATGTCGGGCACGAACCAGGTGTAGGACCCGTCATTGGGCTGCCCGGATACTATGGTGTCCGGGAAAGTGGCCCCGCCGTTCGTGGAAAGGAGGATAGCCACATGTATGACACCCATGTCATCGGTGGCATCCCAGCGTATCTCATATTCGGTGTGATAGGTGCAGGTCTCCCCGCCATTCGGCGCAATCACGGCGACAACCGGATCGATGGTGTCCGCGACAGCCGCGCCGCAAGCCAGGATCCGGAAGTCATCGACACCGGCTTCCACAATGGAGCCCCCGATCCCCGAATCGTCCGCTACGAATCGGATCTTGACTTGACCGGTCAGGGCCACATGGTCCTCGAGGTAGAATTCCTTGCCTATCCACTCGCGGGCGCTGCAGGACACGGTTTCCAGATTGGTCCAGGAAGAGCCGCCGTCATTGGATACGTCAACGACCAGGTCATCGTCATTTGGGTTGGAGCCGGTCTCACTGGAGAACCATCTGTAATAGGTGAGGACGGCCGAACTCTTGTCCGAGAGATCGATGGTCGGGCTGAGCAGAGTGGTCTTACCGCCGTCCACATCATTGGTGCCTTGTGACGACCCACCGCTAAGGCCGGTGACAAAGCAGTCGGTTCCGGGTGAAGCCGTATGGTCATCCCCCGGCTGGCACGGTTCGCTGCCCCACCAGGTGGCGTCGGGGTCCCCCCGTTCCCAGATACCGGTGGTTGCGCCGTCCCCCGTGTCGCCCACTGTCCAGCCCAGGTCGGTTTCGAAATCATCATCGAAAACGCTCATGATCTCGCCGGCCTGGAGCACTATGTTGATTCCGGATGTTCCCTGATCGGATGATACAGTGAGGTGAAGCCTCACGGCCCCGCATGCCGGCCCGCTCGGTGTGAGCGCAAAGGCGAAATGCGGCGAATCGCTCTGCCTGGTCTCCCCTTTGGGTATGTCGGGGTAGGCAGCCACGCTGTCGATTACATCGACACCAGGAGTCATGCATTCCAGGCGGCCGTTCACATTGGTGGCTGTCTCGGCTCCGATGTTGAGAACGGTTATGGGCAGACTTATAACTTCCCCGGTCTCGATATTGCCGTCTCCGTCGGCGGAGGCGTCGTCGATCACATGGGAGTCATGGAAGAAGTGAACGGTTTGGTCCGGACTGTAATTGAGAGATGTCGCACCATAGCCTATGTAGCATGTTCCGTACTTCATGTAGATATAGCCGTTATCGCCCCAGTCCGGCCCCCAGCTGTTCTTCACTATCCACGCCCCCTCCCCACCACACATGGTATCGTCCCAACCCACTATGGTAACGCCGTGGTTGATGTCGGTGCAGACATCTTCATAACAGCCGCCGGTATAGGCGTTGAAGCCCCCACAGACCGCCATGGCCACTGCCACCGGCCCGTTCAGCACCGCGGTCTTGATATCATCGACGGTGTCGGCAACGTAATAATAGCCATCAAGACCGTCCACGACATCGCACGAATCTTGTATGCAGAGATCGGTGTCAACCTCATGGTACGGCATGCATTCTTCCAGTACGGCGCCGTGGTCGATCCAGATGTCATAGGCGGTCTCCATCCACCCGCCGTTGCAGCCATCACCTTCGGTGTTACACGAAAGCATCGCCTGTTCTGAGAGGTCCAGGTCAAGTCCGCTGTAGATCATGATCCGGGACTCGAATGCCGCGGCCGCACAGAAGGCCCAACAGCTGCCACATCCGCCTTGATTCTTGACCGCGGTGACCCCGCCCTGAGCCCTCCAGTCAAAGCTCGGTGGGAGATACATTCCGACGGGAGCTCTGACCAACCTGTTATCGCGCTTCGCGCGCTCATAACGCTCTTCGAAGTCGGGAGGTATGCGCAACCCCAGAAGGCGCTCGAACTCCTCTTCGGATAGATTCGAGACCGAGGTCGGTCCCACCTGCCAGCTATAACCCTTCGCGGCTATGTCGCTCCGGATGCGTTCGATCGCCTGGAGCTCGGCTTCGTCCGGCTGCCTGTCCAGCGCGAGGGCGGAGGTTATCAAACCCAGAGCCACAATGTAAGACATGCCTATGGCAATGTGCTTCATAGACACTACCTCTTCTCCGTTTCATGCTTGTTACATACTCCCGGGGATTACATCGTGGGCTAGGCTCGACATTGACTATTATACCGCACTTTGGGGATGGACTTCAAGCTTATTGAGGCATAGGAGGCCCGTAAACATGGGCCTCCCGGGAATATCTGCGAATAATCGCAAGTGTTTAACCTTTACTGCAATTGGTGTAGAATGGGCCCCTGAGAATCGGGGAGACCGGAGGCTGAAATGGCGAATTCAAGCATGTTGTTTGTCGGAGTTGTACTGGGCGGATCACTTGTTATGGCCGGGTGCGGAGATGATGGAGGGGGCGGGACCAAGACGGACAATCCAGAGATCGTTGCGACATATCCGCAGGACGGCGCCGCCGATGTCAATCTGAATCCGCTGATACAGGTGTGGTTTGACCAGGAATTGGATGAGGCGACCATAGACTCGGCCGCTTTTTACGTGGCCGGGGCGGTCACCGAGCGCCTTGAGTATGACGACTCCGGGAAGACGATACACCTCTATCTGAGGGAGCTACTGACCCCGGAGACGAGCTATGAGATCGTCGTAGCCTCGACCATCGCAAACAAGACGGGCGACCCCATGGCGGAAGACGAATCGTTTGATTTCACCACAGGCCCCATGGACTGTGACCACCTCGAGGACTACCTCGAACCCAACGACACCATCGATGACGCCGCGGAGATCGACCTCGTCAAGGCGTATCCTTTGCTTTCGTCATGCGGCGACGGCTACAACGAGTATTACAGGTTCGTCTTGAGCGATACGGCGCTTGTTACGGCGCGCATCGAACACGTCTACTCCGAAGACCCCCAGCCCATGTGGTACATCCGCTTCAAGCGTGCCACGGACGACGCCTACACATGGTATACGGGGTGGTTTGCCGAAGGCATGAGCATAAACCACAGTTTCACTTTCCTACCGGGCACCTACTATCTTCACACCGGCAGCACCGCAGGGGCCGACCGCATCGTCATATACAATCTGATCATACAGCTGTCGGCTCCTTGTCTCGATGACAGCCTCGAAGATAACGATTTCATCGATGAAGCCTCCCCGATCGGCCCGGGATTGACCGAGGGCTTGAGGGGTTGCTACCGGGACAGAGACTGCTATTCCATACATCTTGGAGCAGGACAGACCCTTGCGGTAACCGTGAATCAGGCCCCCGACATCGGGAGCCAACTGGATCTGGAGATTCTCGGTCCAGACGGCACAGTGCTAACCAGCGGTACCTATACGGAAAGCCCCGCAGTCATAGACTGGAAGGCAATCCAGGACACTTCGCATTACATAGGCGCTACGTATTGGAGCAACAACGTCAGATACAACATCGAAGTGGATGTCATGAACCTGCAATAGCCCGGACTGTTCACAAGCCCTTCCTCGCCGTGGGAGTGGCGACGCTACACGGGGGCAGAGCGAGAGAACGCCGAGCGCGGCAATACCGTCGGGCACAGGAACGCGGCCCAAGACATGCGTTCCGCGGGAACGGCAATGCCACGGGAGTTCGGCAGTCGGGGACCTATTTGCGGGGGAGCATGAGGCGCAGGTTGGATACGCCTTTGCCATCGTCCTTGTCCATCACGTAGATCTTCAAGTACGGCAGGATTTGCTCCATCTTCTCTACATAGATCCGCGAGGCGGTCAGATCTTTGTTCTTCTGGTACTCTTCCATCAAGGATAGGAAGCGATCGGCCTCACCCGTTGCGCGCTCAACCCGCTCCTTGCTGTACCCCTCGGCGTCCCTCAACATACCCTGCGCCAAACCCCGGGTCGTCGGCAGAATGGTGTTGCGGTAGCCTTCGGCTTCATTCACGATCCGGTTCCGGTCTTCCCTGGCACTCGCCACGTCGCGAAAAGCATATGCTACCTCGACCGGGGGACTTATGTCCTGGAAATAAGCACCGATCACATCGACCCCGGCATCATAGGTATTCAGTACATCCTGGATTCTCACCTTGATCATGTCCTGTGCCTTGAGTTTCTCCGTGGTGAGCAGGTCATCCACGCCCATGGAGCCCACAACCCTGGCCAGAGCCTCCTCGCCGATATAGGCTACGAGTCGCTCGGGACTCTCCGTGGAGAAGAGGTAGCTCACTGGCCGGCTGATGGCGTACTGGATAATGACCTGTAGCATGATCACGTTGGTGTCACCGGTAATCATCTCCAGGCCACCGGAGGGCCACCGGCCGTCGACCGCGCCCACAAAGACCTGCTTTATCTCTGCCGTCTTGGGTTTGTAGACCTTCTCGAAGGGGGCGGGCAGGTGATAGTGAATCCCCGAAGGCACCCCATCGGCAACCACCTTACCGAACCGGACGACCACTCCCAGCTCCTCGGGTTGAACCGCGTATATCCCCGTCAGGAAATAGACCGCGACCGCAGCCGCAACCAACATCAATATCAGGCGCCGGTCACGGTAGGGCACCGACTTGAGGCCCCCCAGCAGAATGTCTTTCCAGGCTTCTTCTCTCATCTCTTCCATCTATGTGACTACCTCGAGGGTTGGCCCTCTTTGAGAAGCTTCAGCAGTTCCGAGTCCGTCGAAAGCACAACCGTGGTCTTCTCATTCAGGAACTTCTCGTAGGCCTGCAGCGTCCTCACAAGCTTATAGAACCTCGGGTCCTGGCTGAAGGCTCCCGAATAGATCCGGGCTGCTTCCGCCTCACCCTCTCCCCTGATCTTCTCCGATTCGCGATAGGCCTGGGCGAGGATCGACCGTTTTTCCTTGTCGGCGTCCGCCCTTATCATAAGGGCCTCTTCCTCACCCTCGGACCTGTACTTCTTGGCCATCCTCTGACGCTCTGCGCGCATTCGCTGGAAGACGCTTTCGAGATTCTGCTCCGGGAGCCGGAGCTGCGTCATCTTCACATGTTTGACATCTATGCCGTAGTTCTCCAGCGCCCTGTCCCGGCAGTTCTGGGTGACATTGAGCATCACACTATCCACTACCACCTCCTCCGGAACCGTGGAAACCATGACGGACAAGGGTATCTGCCCAACGGCCGCTCCCACCTCCGAGGCGGCCACATCCGCCAGCAAAATCTCGGCCATCCTTCTGTCCCTGACGGAAGCAAGAAACTTGGTGGGATCGACTATCTGCCAGGCCATATACATGTCCAGGATCAGATTCTTCTTGTCCGCCGTCAGGAACTCACTCGGCTTCACGTCATAGATCAGAAGCCGCTTGTCAAACCTCCTGACCGATTGCACGGGGTCCGGGATCTTGGCGTAGAGGCCCGCATCCCTTATGACGCGCACAGGCTTTCCGAACTGGGTTATCACGATTTGTTCTGTCTCGGCTACCTGAAAGAAAACCGAATTAAGTACAAGTAAGCCGATTGCGATAACCACAATCAGCACAACAGCCGACCTCTCCATTATCACCATCCTCCCTTCGGCGCGATCACATTCTCGTCAAAGAAACGCAAGTCAAGCGGTTCGCCGCCCGATCCCGGCTCGACAATGAACTTATCGAGGCCGGGGAGCACGACCTCCATGGTTTCCAGATACATCCTGAGTTCGGTGACATCCCGGTTCTTGCTATGCTCTTCTACCATGGACAGAAACCTGCTCGCCTCGCCGGTGGCCCGTTCAACGGATTCATTCTTCTCGGCGTCCGCCTCCGTGACCAGCTTGACTCCCTGGCCCCTTGCCTCCGGGATCAGACTGTCACGGTAGGCCTCGGCCTGGTTAATCATGCGGCTCTTGTCCTCCTTGGCACTCGCCACCTCTCTGAAGGCACCGACCACCTCCACGGGCGGGTGCACATCCTGCAATTTCACGTCTATGACCTCTATACCCGAGTTCGATCTGTCCAGCAGATCCTGCAGCCTTGCGGCGACCGTCTTCTCTATGCGGATTCTGTCCGTGGTCAGCAATTCGTCGATACCGGTAATGCTCACGATCCTCCTCATCGAGGCCTGGCCGTAAGAGGCCACCACCAAAGCCGGATTCTCGAGATTGAGGATGTACTTCATGGCGTCCTGTACGCGGTATTGAATCACGGTGTTTATGTCGATTATGTTCTCGTCACCGGTGAACGTCAGGGATTCATCGAGGCGCTTTTCATAGGCACCGGTCTGATGCCTGCTCTCCCATTGATAGGCCCGGGCGCTTCCCGCAGCCCGACCCAGGGTACGGAAACCCAGTTCCACGCGCTGGATCTTGTCCACGGGTACCTTCTCCACTCTCTCAACAGGAGACGGGATGTGGAAATGGAGCCCGGCACCTACATCCAGCGTTGAGAGCCGCCCGAACCGGAAGACCATGCCGAGTTCACCCTGTCGGACGATGTAGACACCCGACAAGCCCCATACGACCAGGACTGTACCTGTTATCAGATAGGCATACCTGTGCCCGGCACCCAGCCAGGCAAACGCCCTAGCCATGCCGCGCCCGAAACGTCCGCGGCCTTTGCCCCGGCCGATTTCGAAAAGGAATGAGAGAAAGTAGTCAGTCACAGCCGTCCCATGCGCAATAGCCTTTATGGACCCGACCACTATTTCCACACCGGTTACACCGATCATGATCGACACGACACCGGCGGCAACCCGATCCAGATTGATACCGATCATCACCCCGAAAAGGCCCACCACCACCGCCACCGTGGAATATACATCCATCTTGGAGTGATACCCGTCGGCGACAAGACTGGGCGAGTTCCTGAGCCTTCCGATCCTTATCTTCATAGATGCAATCAGATAGGATGCCAGCACGCAGGCAAGGGCCCCCAGCATCACCCAACCGACGTTCCTGATCTCTTCGGTCGGCTGCCTGAGAGCGTCCCTGAATATCCGCCAGCCTGTATAGAGAATGACGGCACCGACCACGAGGGCCACTACGTGCTCCAGGCCACGCCAGTTGACCAGGTTGCGCTTCTCCGTGGTTGTCGTGATCTTAAGCCCACCAAGCACGAACAGAGAAACCGCGAGGTCCGAGATCGAATGCCACGCATCGGCATGCAGGGAGGACGCTCCCGAGAACTTGGCCAAGAAGAACTTGAATATGACCAGCAGTATGTTGACGACGATCGAGATTATCGCCGCTTTCATCCTAATGTCCATCGCCGCTCTCGATCTCCAATCAGAGTATGAGGTTCAATATAGCTCCTACACCTATTGCCGTTGCTACCATGATACCTATTGATTTTACAGTGTCAAGCGCGCCGAGTTCCTTGAAAAGCACAACAAACGTGGCTATGCAGGGAAAAAACATCGCCAGCGTCGCGCTCCCGATAACCAGCTGCTTGACCGTCATTCCAAGGGGGGCAAGCATGCCGACCCCTATGTCTTTCCTCAAGAAACCTATGACAACGGCCAGGACCGCGTCCTCCGGCAATCCCAGGAGCCGCGTCACAACAGGCGATGTGAACCTGGCCAGACTCTCCAGCACACCCAGGGCATAAAGCACGTTGACGGCCGCCACCCCCACAATTACCACAGGAAGCGCTTCCTTAAGGAACCCAAGCGTCCTCATCTTGAACTTCATCATCAGGGTCTTCATGTAAGGCACCCGGTACGGCGGGATCTCTATGAGTAATCCGGGAATGAAGCCCCTCGTGAAGAGGCGCATGATAAGCCCGAGGCAGAGCCAGACCGCGAAGAGCACCCCGTAGACGAGCGCGACGTAGCGCATGCCGTAGGGGCCCAGCAGCCCTACTATCATGGCCTGAAGGGCCACGCACGGGACGCCTATCGATATCAGGGTGGCGACGATGAAGCGTTCGCGCCTGCTGTCAAGTATCCGCGTGGCGAGCAGGGCCGGCACATTACATCCAAGCCCCAGCAGGGATGGAATCACCGAGTAGCCGTGCAGTCCCAGCCTGTGCATGAAACTGTCCATAAGTATGGCCAGCCGCGGGAGATAGCCTATATCTTCCACGATGCCGAGCATGAGGTAGAAGGATAGGACATAGGGCAACACCATTGCCAGGGGCACGTATAATCCGGTGGTGAGAAGCCCGAAGGACTGGATGAAGTCGATATCCCCCTCGACCAGCTTCCCGATCAGGATGTTATGGAAGATCGGGTGGGAGGCGATCCGGTGGTCCAGCGCGGAGAGCAGGGGAAGATAGAGCCTCCCGAACACGGGATCCATGACGAAGCGTATGATGGCTTCTCCCATCATTCTTATAAGGCCGAACATGGACACGATAACAAGGCCGGCAACGAAGAATCCCCCCACCGGGTGGATGCTGGCATCCTCAAGCCTCTCGAGCAAAGTGTGGTGGTGGTGGGTGATTCGCTGAACGGCCTGCGTGATCTCACCTATGCGCACCCACCTCTCCGCCGGTCCCTCCGGGGCCAGCTGTGGGTTTTTCGCCTGCCGAAGGCTCCTCACCAGCTTGACGAGCCCGAAGCCGCTCCGTGCATTGGTAGGTATGACCGGGACACCCAGCACGTCCGAGAGCTTCTCGACATCGATTTCTATACCTTTGTGTTTGGTCTCATCCCATATGTTCAGGGCCACCACTACGGGTATGTCCCGTTCGAGAAGCTGTATGGTCAGATAGAGATTCCGCTCCAGATTGGTAGCGTCTATGACATTGACCGCAACATCACCGTCCCGGAGCATTTCCACGGCGACCTCTTCGGCCTTATTGGTCGGCTCCAGGCTATAGGCACCGGGGACATCTATTATGTCCATCTCGTCGGCACCTATCTTGCTTCGTCCCTCGGAGAACTCGATCGTCGTACCTGGGTAATTGGAGACAGCGACGTTGATGCCGGTAAGCTTGGAGAAGATGACGCTCTTACCGACGTTGGGGTTGCCGACCAGAAGTACTTTCTTCAAACGCTGATAACCTCGATCAGCACTCGCTTGGCAAGCCCCCTGCCCACAGCAACCTGGGCCCCCCTGACCCTTAGCAATACCGGCCCCCCTCTGAGCTCACCTGTCTTCTCAACAACCATGCCCCGGACTATACCCTGAGCAGAGAGCTTCGCCACCGCGCCATGTCCCCCGATCACATCCACCACTCTCCCCGTGGCCCCCTTCTTCATCTTGTCCAGTGTCAACGGCAAGGCCTATTCCTTACACTCTTCGCTCAGAGCTATGGGTCGGTTCGGTAAGAAGCGCTAACCGGCCCTCGGCCAGAGCCGCGAGATTTTCAGCGAGTGTACCATCCGTGGCCTTATAGATCTCCACAAAACTATCTCTCAGCGCATGGAAGGCGATCTCTCCTATCTCCTTGACTATCACGCTGTCCACCCCCCGCCCTTCCACCATCTCGCGTATCACATTGAGACCAACCCTCACATCACGTTCCTTGAGTCTGTTCGGCATAGATGCGCTCACATGCTGTCGGTCCGGGTCCACATCACATTCCGCGAAATAGCCGGACCTGCCGAAATGCCTGCTTATCACGTACCCCTCACCTGCTTCTTCGACCGGCACCAGCACTTTGTATGAGGTCGCTCTGTAGGGTTCCACATGCACGGTCACGTGTTCGATTTCCTGAAACCTCTCGCGTAGCAGCGCCTCTACCGCACTGGCGACATCATGCCCCCTGGCAACATCGACGGATTTGCGCACCTTTATGGGCACTTCTCCGAAATAAAACGGGCCGGCCCTTCTTATCCTTATGTCACCGACATCGAGAACGCCCCGGACCCGCGCCACCTCATCTTTGATGCTGCGTTCCTTTTCGGGCTCGATGCTGGCATCGAGCAGTCCGTATATCGACGTTCTGATGTTCCGCAAACCCAACCAGATCACGAAAGCACTGACGCCAACCGCTACAACTCCCTCAATATACCGCAATCCCAAGATGCTTGCAACGATTCCTGCGAGTACCACTGCCGAGGTTACAACATCAGCCCGGGATTCGTCTGCGTTGGCAAGGAGGCTGTGGGCGTTGATCCTCCGACCTACCGATCGCTCCCGGCGTGCTATGAAATACGAGACCAGAGACGATATGAGGCTTACCGATAGGGCCGCCCCCGGTAAGGCGATCTCCGGTTTCCCCGGGATAGCCATCAGGCCATCGCGAAGCATGGCCCCACCTGCAACAAGAATGAAGACCGAAGCAATGAAACTGGCGAAGGTTTCCGCCTTGTAAAGGCCAAACGGGAAGGCCCTCGACGGCGGTCGCCTCGCAAGATGAAGTCCGAACCAGGCCGAGCCTATCGCAAGAACGTCACTGGCACTGTGGAGGGCATCCGCCCTGAGAGCCTCCGAGCCGGTGACGGCGCCGATCGCCCACTTGGCCACGGCCAGGCCGATGGTGATGAAGGTGGCACCTGCCGCCACGCGTATGCCGCTGGACAGCGATTCTGTTCTGTCGGACGGCTGCGTTTGTGTCGGATATGCTGCCTGCCTCATCTTATGCCGCTCTCCGCCCCCTTCCCCAGTTTCTCCACCCGTGCCGCTATGAACTGTCCCAGCCCTGGCGCCAAAGCCCTTCCGACACGCTCCAAGCACTCCCCCACCGGCAAGAGCCATCCCCATGGAGGCATGAAGGCGCAGGTATCAATCCTCACTTTGCCGATACTGGAAAGCATCCGCCTCAGTTCCCCGACCCTGAAGAAATGGGCTTCGCGGAACGTGGGTTTCCGGAGAATCTTACGTTGGATCCCGAGATATGAAAAGGCGTTAAGAACACCAATCACCATGGAGCCACCGGGCCTCAAGCACCTTGCCATCTCTTCCAGCGCCTGCCGCGGCTTCCCGAAAAATTCAAGCGCGGTCACACTGAGGATGGCATCAAAACAGGCATCAGGGAAGGGGAGGCGATGAGCATCCCCTTGAACCAGCGGCACGCCCAACGGAGCCTTCAAGGCGGCAATTCTCAACATACCACTCGATTTGTCCAATCCCGTCACGCTGTAACCGGCTTTGCTCGCCAGGGCGACGGAGTGCCCGGTCCCAAAACCTACATCGAGAAGAAGCGAACCCGCATGCCCCGGCGGCAGCAGATCTCCCAGATTCCGCTCTTCCAGCCTGTCTATGAACCGGTTCACCGGCTTTTCATACCAAAGGTCATAGCGCGCAGCTATGCGATCGAATCCGGCCCCACCCGGCGAACGATCTCCACGATGGGCGTCCACCCCGATCTCACCTTTGCCTTCCCCGGCCATCATCCGAAGAGCATTCCGCGATCAGTGATCGCAGACGTTGTCACCGGCCGTCAGGCTGCCATTGAGATATGCTGTAACCACGTCCGCGGCCGGCCCTATGGGAACACCGAAGACAACTTCTATGCCCGCTGCTTGGAATTGGCTGATCGCCCGCTGGCCCAGGCCGCTGGCCAACACAACCTGGACGCCCTGTTCCTTGAGCCACGCCGGGAGGACGCCGGGACTGTGAGGCGGCGGCTCGACGTATTTCTCGCCTATGATCTCTTTGCCCCTCACTTCGAATATCCCGAAATGCGGGCTGTGGCCGAAGTGGGTGCTCACGTTGCCGTTATCCACCGGGAGTGCTATTGTCATAGGTTCTCCTTCCGAACCTTCATGGTTTCCCCGCGTGGGGGCGTGCTCGGAGACCCCCTTAGAGACCGGCACGGTCTCGGCGGGTACCGCCGGCTCAGCTGTGTGCTCCTGCTTGCCAAGCGGGCCGCCGCTCGTCCCGGCTTGCCCGGATGGGCCCATCTCAGTCAGCTCCACTATTCTCGAAGCCACCTGCTCCAGGGGGGCCTTGAGCGACTCGGTCTCGAGACTCTCTATGTTACACCGCCCTTCGTCGCAGGCCCGGACGATTTCCGGCACCATGGGAATCCGCCCCAGGAACGGCACCCCCATTCTCCTTGCCAGCTTCTCGGCACCACCGCTCTTGAAGATATCCACGCCCTGACCGCAGTGCGGACAGACAAACCCGGACATGTTCTCTACGACGCCTATCACCCGGGTGTGGACCTGCCCACAGAATACTATGGACTTCTCGACATCTGCCAGCGCCACATCCTGAGGCGTGGCCACCACGATCGCCCCATCGAGACCCGGGACGAGCTGGCAAACCGAAAGCGGCTCGTCGCCGGTGCCCGGAGGCGAGTCTATTATGAGATAATCAAGCTGCCCCCACTCGACATTAGCCAGGAACTCCTCGATCATCCCCATCTTGAGGGGGCCCCGCCAGATCACGGCATCGCTCTTGGCTTTAAGCAAGAAGGCAATCGACATAACTCTCAGGTTATCGGAAACACTCACGGGCATGATACTGCCGCCCACAACAGTGATCCTTCTGTCCTCGATCCCCAGGATCTTCGGAATACTGGGGCCGTGTATGTCGGTATCCAGAAGCCCAACAGCATTCCCGCGCGATGCCAGAGCGCTCGCGACGAAAGCCGAGACCGTGCTCTTTCCGACACCGCCTTTGCCGCTCAGCACTATCAACTTGTGCTTTATCTGGGCCATCCGTTGCCCAAGTCGCTTCTTACGCTCCTCCAGCATCCTCGCCCTCTCTTTGGGATCCGTCCTTGTCGGCATATCTCACCTCGTCTTGGTTGTGGTCACCTCTCAGCCTTTAGACACCCTATGAGCCTCGCGGGTCTCCGCTGCCAGGCGTATTATGTTCTCCGCAATCACCCTGAACGCATTCGAAACGGGGCTCTCCGTATGTTCGAGGATCACTTTTCCCGCAGTAATCGCTTCCTTCACTTCCTCTCCGAACGGGATCCTCCCAAGGAACATCACTCCGCGCCCGGGCAGATGCTGTTCGATCTCGGTGGCTATTTCTTCATTCAGGTCATACTTGTTTATTACGACTCCTGCCTTGAGATTGAAGTGGTCGGCCAGCCCCAGTACTCGATCAAGGTCGTGAATCCCCGAGACCGTGGGTTCGGTGACGACCACAGCAAGATCTACACCGGCGATCGACGCTATGACGGGACATCCTATTCCGGGTGGACCATCGATTATGACCGTCCGAACGCCCTCCTTCTCGGCCAACTTCCGGGCCTCACTCCTTACCAGTGATACAAGTTTGCCCGAATTCTCCTGGGCCGGTTCGAGCTGGGCGTGGACGAACTTCCCGAACCTCGTATCCGACACGAACCACTTCCCGCCTTCCGAGCCTTCAAAGATTATTGCCTCGGCCGGGCACATCCACACACAGACTCCACAACCCTCGCACCCCAAAGGGTCTATGGAATACCCAGTCCCGTGATCGGACGCTTCAATCCTGACCGCACGGAAGCGACATACTTCGGCACACTTGCCGCAGCCGGTACACTTTTCGGGATCGATCCGAGCCACCTTCATGCCTGAGAAGATCTCCTCCCTCGCGATCTCAGGCTGAAGCAGAAGATGCATGTCGGGTGCATCCACGTCACAGTCGGCTGTTATCTTGTTTTCGGCGAGAAATGCAAGCGAAGACGTGAGAACCGTCTTGCCGGTTCCGCCCTTGCCGCTGATGACGACTATTTCAGTTGGTTTTGGCATATCTCGTTTTCCACCTTCCCATAGAGGCGATGGAATTCCTCATCCCAGGTTCGGTCCGTTTGATTGAGCGCTATCCCCTTCGAGTAGAGGGTGGCGATCTCACGACTGAAGGGTATCTTCATCAGCACCGGTAAGCCTTTGCCGGAAGCGAATGCCTCTATGTTGACACTCCAGTCATCATCCTTGTTTATGACTATACCAGCCGGTACGCCCAGTTCCTTCACGACACGAAGCATGAGCTCAAGATCGTATAACCCGAAAGGCGTCGGTTCAGTTACCAGCAAACAATAGTCACAATCCTTCACCGTCGCAATCACCGGGCATGCGGTTCCGGGGGGAGCATCAAGTATGGTCAGGACATCATCCCTGACCCGGGATTTGACCGCTCGAACCACGGGGGTGGCCATGGGTTCGCCTATATCGAGCGTGCCCTTGAGGAATAGAATACTATCCTTACGCCCCGCACTGACCGTTCCGATCTTCTTCTTTTTCTCGCTTATGGCATTCTCCGGACAAATGAGCCGGCAGCCGCCGCAACCGTGGCACAGCTTTTCAAAAATCAGGGCCTTGTCTTTAACGACCGCCACCGCATTGTACTCGCAGATGTCCTTGCACTTGCCGCACCCAGTGCACTTGGCCTCATCCACCACGGGGATGTTTATCTCCACCGGCTCCTCACCCGTCAATTCCGGCTTCAGGAGAAGATCCGCATTCGGCTCCTCGACATCGCAGTCGGCAAACTGGAGCAGGCGCTCCTTGTGACTCAAGGCCAGGGCAATGGCCACAGCCACGGTTGTCTTACCCGTACCACCTTTGCCGCTTGCAACCGCTATCCTGCTCATCACTTACTCCCGCCCTTTTCGAGTTGATCTATGCGCTGCTTTATCTGTTCAAGCTGGCTGCCCAGAGCTTCGGCCTGGGCCTTGAGGGTCTCGACTTCACTTCCCGAGCTTTGCCGGCCAAGATCACCACCCGCCATACCACTCAGTCCCGTTGGAGCCGGCCATACACCACCCATACCACGACCCATACCTCTGCCCCCCCCCATACCCATACCACGACCCCCACCACCTCCACCTCTACCTCCACCCATGCCACGGCCTCCACCCCTACCTCCACCCATGCCACGGCCTCCACCCCTACCTCCACCCATGCCACCCCCCATGCCACCTCCCATTCCACGGCCTCCCCTCATACCACCGGGTGCAGCTTGGCCACCAGCTGCACCGGCCCCACCACCACCTACTCCGAACTTGTCCCCGACACTGGGGCCCGACACGGGCGCGAATTCTCCGTTCTTGTACCCCTCGACAACCCGTCCTACCGTACCCGCAACGCCCACACACACGGTGATACCCGCAGCCTGCAGGGTCTGGAAGGCGTTGGGCCCGCAGTTACCCGTGAGCACAACCTCTGCACCCTTGTCGGCCACCAGCTGGGCAGACTGAATGCCTGCGCCCCCAGAAGCCATCACATTCGGGTTCTCGACTGTTTCGAACTCCATGCTGTCGCTGTCGACGATGACGAAATACTGACATCTCCCGAATCGGGGATCGATCTCGGCATCAAGTCCTGTACCCGTTGAAGAAACCGCGATTCTCATGTTACCACCTCCAAGTCTTCAGATCACTCACTTCCATGAGGCCTCATGTCCACATGCTGAGGCGTGGTCCACCGGCCCTTCACTCTTGCAAAGACCATCGTCGCAACCTCCTCCACTGGACTGCTATCGCATGAACTGTGCCACGTATGCCCTGTAAAGACAGCACATTAACTCTATATATTACAGACGAATACGCTCACGATGCTCAATAGCATCATTTCTGACACTCTCAGGAGCGTATCATTATAGAACGAGTGCCTCAATACGGTACATGCTTAGCGCTTGCGGAGGTGGAGTTCGAATCCTGTTTGGGGACCCGTGCGGAACGTGCCAGTGAAGGCCCAATGGCCTCGAGGTGAAATCAGTTAGCGCGGAGTTGAACGGAAACAGCCTAACACGCACCATGCCAACAGTCGTGTTGACAAGTGCTTAGAATCGAGGTAATTGGAGTGTGCAGGGTATTGGGTGTCACACGGATGCGACAGCCGGCCATAGTGCAGCTAACAGGATCAGCACAAGCAGTAGTTCGGCTGAGGAGGCGACAATG
>CAZRAU010000049.1:13229-22911 GCA_964598025.1 uncultured bacterium | reverse complement strand
TCGGGTGAGGTCAAGTGGGACAAAGCCTACAGCGATACAACGATGGCCATCCTGCGCCGGATGACGCTCGCGAGCCCCGACTCGGCACTCATCATCTGGCCGGAGACCGCCGTGCCCGTCCACCTGCTTCACAGCCCCATGGAGATGTACACCATCGCCTCACTTGCGAGGCAAAAAAGTTCCCGTATCCTCGTCGGATGTCCGGACTACACCTATGATGAAGGCGTCACCCGGTATTTCAACTCGGCGGTCCTGGTCTCGCCCGCAGGCATTGTCGATGGCACATATCGTAAGATCCACCTCGTGCCTTTCGGCGAGATGATCCCCTTCGAGAACCGCTTCGAGATCCTAAAGCGTATCGACCTGGGAGAGGGTGACTTCTCTCCCGGGACCGACCTCACCGTATTCGATGCCGGGGGCGCCCCCTTCGCGGTTGCCATCTGTTTCGAGTCGATCTATCCCGACCTGGTGGGGGACTTCGTCAAGGCCGGGGCGCGTTTCATCGTGAACATAACCAACGATGAATGGTTCGGCCCGAGCCTGGGGCCGAGCCAGCACGCTCAGATGGCGATCATGCGGGCCGTGGAGAACCGGGTGGGGTTGGCGAGGTGTGCCAACACCGGTATCTCGATGCTTGTGGATCCCTATGGTCGCGTTTCCGCAAGGACCGGTCTCTTCACGCGGGAGGTTCTCTCGGGCCCTGTTGCCGTCGGTGATGGGGTGACGCTTTATGGCAGAATCGGCGGCCGGCTGGAGCTCGCCCTCCTCATGATCTGCCTCGCCCTCGGCCTGCTGAGCTACCTGCTTCCGGCGCGCCGGGTGAAAGGGTTTGACACCCCTTCGAGGCCGGTGCTATAGTGGGGTCGGCTCGGGTCAAAATGGGGCTGGAGCTGTTGAAAAAGCCCAACCAAGCATGAGCTTGCGGGGGGGTCTTTCTCAACAGCCCCAGGCTACTATCGAGTGTAGGGAGAAAGGGTGACCAGGGGAAGACGGGTTGTTTCCATCATCGGCGCCACCGGGCTGGTCGGCAGTGAAATAGCGAGGGTCCTTTTTGCCCGCAGGTTTCCGCTCTCGGAGCTCCGGCTGTTCGCTTCCGGCAGGAACCCCGAGACGTATGCCGACATAGCCGGCGACCGGTTTCCGATTCGGCCGTTCAGGCTGGATGAAGTGGCCGGGTCGCACATTTGCTTCCTTGCAGCCGGGGGTGGTTTCAGCAAGCGCCACGCCCGCGCGATAGCGTCCCGGGACGTCATTGTTATAGATAACAGCAGCGCCTTCCGGATGGAAGAAGATGTCCCGCTGGTCGTACCGGAGGTAAACCCTCAGGACATACCGAGGCACCGGGGCCTTATCGCCAATCCCAACTGCTCTACGATTCAGATGGTGGTCGTGCTCACTCCGCTGCACCGGTGTTGGCGTTTGCGCAAAGTGGTGGTGTCGACCTATCAGGCCGTAAGCGGAGCGGGCCTTGAAGCCAGCGGGGAGCTGGCATCGCAATCGGCGGCTTTTCTCCGTGGGGACGCCGGACCGGCCAGGGTATTCCCACACCCCATAGCCTTCAACCTCATACCGCACATAGGGGCTTTCGACGACGCCGGGTTTACGATTGAAGAAACCAAGCTGATGAATGAGACGAGGAAGATCATGGGGGAGGAGATGATAGACGTGGTGGCCACGGCGGTCCGCGTGCCCGTATTCCGCGGCCACAGCGAGGCCGTGCACGCTGAATTCGACCTGGCTGTCGATCCTGTCCTGGCCCGGGATATCCTCGAGGGCTCTCCGGGGGTCGAAGTCGTCGACGATCCGCAAGAGGCCCGGTATCCGATGCCCCGATCCGCTGCGGGCCGGGACGTCACATACGTGGGAAGACTCAGGCGGGACCCCACATGTGACAGGGCGCTCTGCATGTGGATCGTTAGCGATAACTTGAGGAAAGGCGCGGCACTAAACGCTGTACAGATAGCCGAAAGGCTTAGGTAGGGTTCGTGACCCGGAGCGTGAAACAGAGATTTGGCCGATACATGGCGCTGGAGTCCCCGCTTCACGGTCTGGACCCCGCCGCCAAGCTTCTGATCTTCTGCCTTCTCGTGGCCTGCGTACTTCTGACGCGCTCGTGGTCGTCCATGGCAGTGGTGGCCGCATATATCGCGGCACTTTGCCTGGCATCGCGGGTGAAACTCCGGTTCTATCTGGAGAGCCTCAAGTACTTCGCCTGGATGTTCGCCCTGTCCTTTGCAGTGAATCTGATCTTCCCCCGCGCCGCGGAGGCGGACCGCTTGAGCTATGGGGCTTTGAACACTGCCGGGCTCTTTTCGGTGAGACTTGCGCTGATGATTCTGGCGGCCACCCTGCTCACCGTTGTGACCAGTCCTTCTGAGATCGGGGACAGCCTGCTTCTTGTGTCCAGAATCAGAGGGCGGGTTGGGCGGCGTGCGGCCGAGTTCGCGACTCTGATATCGATTTCCCTGAGGTTCGTGCCCGTCATGTTCGAAGAGGCCGAGCGCATACGGGAGGCCCAGATGCTCAGGGGGCAGCCGACCTCGGGCCTAGTGAACAGGGTAAGGTCCGTGGTCACTCTTATCGTGCCTCTTCTGGAGTCCGCCCTCAGGCGGTCGGTGAGTCTGGGCTATGCCCTCGAGGCGAGGTGTTACGGCTTTGGTACGCCCCGCTCGCCGGGCTTGAGCGTGGGCACCAATGAAATTATTCTCGGAAGCAGCGGTATCGGGCTGCTGGTGGTTCTTATCCTGATGAGGTAGGCGTTGGCTGAGAAGGTCGGCGTGAAAAACATAAGGCTTACGATTGAATACGACGGCAGTGACTTCTGCGGCTGGCAGAAACAGCCCAAGGTGAGGACGGTCGAGGGTGAGGTGGTCCGTGTGTTGGGTGGACTGTTGGGGGGAGAGCCGGAGATAGTGACGGCGGCAAGGACCGATTCCGGTGTTCATGCCGTGGGTCAGACGGTGAACTTCAGCTCGGCCTCGACCATGACGGCGGAGGAAGTGAAGAACGCGCTGAACTCGCTTCTGGCCCCCGATGTAAGAGTGGTTGAAGCCTCGGAAGCCCCGCTGGCCTTCAATGCCAGATTCGATGCCCTTAAGCGAACCTATCGCTATGAGATAGCCACCAGGCCGACGTCACTCTGGCGGATGCGCCGGTGGTATGTGAAATGGGACCTGGACAGAGATGCGATCCGGAAGGCGGGGGATGCACTCGTTGGACAGCATGACTTTTCCGCCTATACTTACAAGGACGAGCAGCGGAGTCCCCGGATTGAGATGAAGGAATTCGGTGTCGTCGAGATCGAACCGCATGGCCTGGCATTGGTCTTCGCCGCCAACCGGTTCCTGAGGCGAATGGTTCGCCTCATGACTGGCACCTTGGTCGAAGTGGGAAGAGGAAAGCTCCAACCCGGCGACCCTTTTGATATACTGTCAAGTCGGGACAGAGGCAGAGCTGGACCATGTGCCCCGCCTCAAGGTCTCTATCTTGTCGGCGTGGAGTACTGAGCAAGGAGGGCGTGAATGAAATTCTTCATAGACACCGCCAACATCGATGAAATAAGGGAAGCGGCAGGCCTTGGGATCCTGGATGGTGTGACCACCAATCCGACGCTGCTTTCGCGGGAGAAGGGCAAGGGTGACTTCAAGCAGATCCTCAAAGAGATATGCGCCATAGTCCAGGGACCCGTGAGTGCAGAGGTCGTCGGTGAGGACGCGGACACCATGGTTGAAGAGGGTAAGAAACTGGCTGCCATAGACGAACACATAGTGATAAAGATCCCGTTTGTGAAGGAAGGGTTCAAGGCGGTAGGAAGGCTTGGCCGGAAAGGTATCAAGACCCATGCGACGCTGATCTTCAGCCCCAATCAGGCACTGCTTGCGGCCAGAGCAGGCGCCACCTTTATCAGTCCCTTCGTGGGCAGATTGGATGACGCCACCCATTACGGCATGGACCTCATAAGCCAGATCGTACAGATCTATGACAACTACGACTTCGATACCGAAGTCATGGTATCGAGCGTCAGGAACCCCCTGCACGTTCTCGAGGCCGCCCTTATCGGAGCGGACATTGTCACCGTCCCTTTGAAGGTGATCGACCAGATGATCAAGCATCCCCTGACCGACGTGGGGGTGCGGAAATTCATGGATGACTGGAAGAAACTCGGGGCCGAGATTTGAGGTAAGAGATGAAGACACTGCTTACGGTTGTGATCGCGTGTTTCTTAGGTTTCATGGTCGCGCTCCTCTTGAGACTGCCTGGGCCTGAGCCGGCCGCCGACGGGCCGGAGGTCCGTGTGGAAGGGGCGGCGACCGGCCTCGAGGCGCTTGCCGCAGGTCATGAACAACCCGGTGGTGGTGCGGGAGGACCGGCGGGGACGCCGGCTGTCCTCGCCGTAAACAGGGAGATCGACGCCTCTCGGAAGACTGCGATAGTCGATGCGGCCGAGAGGGTCGGGCCGGCGGTGGTATCCATAAGCGTGATACAGACCAGGGTTGTGAGGGCCTCCCCGCGGACGCCCTTCGGCAGTCCCTTCTTTGACCAGTTCTTCAGGGACTTCTATGGTGACCGGGAGTATGTCGAGAAGATACCGGCCCTGGGCTCGGGCGTAATCATAAGCCCCGATGGGCATGTCGTGACAAACGAACACGTAGTGAGGGACGCAGCGGAGATCAAGGTTACGCTGACCGATGGGCGCCAGTTCGATGCGGAGGTGATAGCCGGCGATTCCGAATACGATCTGGCCCTCCTCGCGATCGATGGTGAGAATCTCCCCTATGCCCGGCTGGGCGATTCGGATTCCCTCCTGATCGGGGAATGGGCGGTCGCCATAGGCAATCCGTTCGGCTACCTCCTACAGGACAGCCACCCCACCGTGACCGCCGGCGTCATAAGTGCGCTCCACAGGAACGTCACGACCAATGAAGGCGTGCTAGGTGTCTATAAGGACATGATCCAAACCGACGCGGCCATCAATCCGGGAAACAGCGGTGGAGCCCTGGTCAATTCCCTCGGGGAGGTTGTGGGCGTCAACACTTTCATAATCACCCAGAGCGGTGGATCGATGGGGCTCGGCTTCGCCATCCCCGTGAACAGGGTGAGGTACATCGTGGAGGAAGTGGCCACCTACGGGAGGATAAGGCAGATCTGGATCGGGCTCAAGGTCCAGGAGGTCACGCCGATGATAGCCCGTTCTCTCGGGCTGACTTCAGCCCGGGGGCTGATCATCTCGGAGGCCGACCCTGAGAGTCCTGCATACAAAGCGGGTTTGAGGAGGGGAGATATCATCATAGGAGTGAACCGGGAAGAGGCCACCAATTACGATACGGCCAGACGGGCCATCTTCGGGGCACGGGTCGGCGACGTGCTGGAATTCGATGTATTGCGGGAGGGCAAGGAAGCGACGATGAGAGTCAAGGTCGAGGAGCGTCCGGAGAATTAGGGGGAGCATGAGGTGATAGCCAGATATACCCTGCCGGAGATGGCCGAAGTCTGGAGTGAGAAACGGAAGTTCGACACCTGGCTTGCCGTCGAGCTCGCGATCGTGGACGCCCTGGCGGCCGAAGGCCGCCTGCCCGGTGATGCAGCGAAGCGGATTAGAGAGCGCGCCCGGTATGACAAACGAAGGATGAGAGAACTGGAGGAGGTTACCAAGCATGATGTGCTCTCCTTCGTGGAGACGGTCGGCGAGAGCCTGGGTAAAGACAGCGCCTATTTTCACATGGGGGTGACATCCTCCGACGTGCTCGACACAGCGTTGGCGCTGATCATAAGAGACGCCACGGGGCTCGTTGTTGATGAGATCTCGAAGGTTCGGGCCGAGGCCGGCCGGCTGGCCTCTCGGCATCGGGAGACTCTCACGATAGGGCGCACGCACGGTATGCACGCCGAACCGATGAGCCTCGCCCTCAAGTTTGCGGTCTGGTACAACGACTTCGGAAGGGCGGTTGCCCGCATCGAGCGGGCCCGCGACGGAGTCTGCGTCGGCAAGGTCTCTGGCGCCGTCGGCAACTACTCTCATTTTCCGCCTGAGATCGAGGAGCGCGTACTCGGCTCCCTTGGGATAGGATGGGAGCGGCCGGCCACCCAGATTGTCCAGAGAGACAGACACGCGGACTATCTCAGCTCGCTTGCCCTGGCGGCATGCGTGATGGAAAAGGTGGCGGTCGAGCTGAGGCATCTGCAGCGGACCGAGGTGGCCGAGGCCGAGGAACCTTTTACCGCGGGACAGAAGGGCTCTTCCTCGATGCCGCACAAGCGGAACCCGATCACCCTGGAACGGATAACAGGCTTGAGCCGACTCGTCCGGGCCAATACGCTGGCGGCCATGGAGAACGTCGCACTCTGGCACGAAAGGGACATCAGTCATTCCTCTGTGGAACGCGTGATACTCCCGGACAGCACCATAGCCGTCCACTACATGGCCAGGTGCCTGGCCGGCATCCTGAGGGGACTCAACATAGACTCCGAGCGAATGCTCAAGAACATCGATCTCACGGGTGGGATGGTCTATTCCCAGAGGCTCATGCTCTGTCTCCTTGAGGCCGGCTGGGGGCGGAGACAGGCCTATGAGCGGGTGCAACGGCTTGCGCAGGAGGCGCGCGCCGGGGGCGGGAGCCTCAAGGACCAGGTTTCGATGGACATGGAAGTCGTTGAGGCACTTGGAGATCAAGGCCTGGATGCGATCTTCGATCCCGCCTACTACACCAGGCATACCGGCAGGATACTCCGCGACACAGGTATAGAGGGCTGTTGAAAGAGTCGACTATGGCAGGCTGTTCAAAGACGCGTGGATGCGATGCACCCGAAGGCTCTGGGAACGAGGCATACTTGAGGGTGTGTCGCAGTGACGGGAACCGCGCGCGACACGGCAGAGGCGTGCTCTTGGACTGCCTGACAGACTGAGAGTCTACATTGGAAGTCAAACTCACAGGAGGCGCGACCGAACTGGCCGCTACGCTCAAGGCCGCCGGAGTGGATCTGTCTCCGGATGAAGCCCGCCGCATAAGAGAACTCATCGGAAGGGACCCGACCTTGGCGGAGCTCTTCATATTCGACATCATGTGGAGCGAGCACTGTTCCTATAAGAGCAGCAAGCACATACTCAAACGCTATCTGCCGACCGGCGGGAGCAGGGTGATTCTCGGGCCCGGCGAGGATGCCGGAGTCGTGAAACTGGCGGAGGTGGATGGTTCGAGATACGTGCTGGTGGTGGCACACGAAAGCCATAATCATCCCTCGCAGATCCTTCCGGTCGAAGGAGCGGCCACCGGCATAGGCGGCATCGTTCGCGATGTCTATTGCATGGGTGCAGATGTTGTGGGGGTGATGGATGCCCTGCGGTTCGGCGATCCCGACGGGCCCAATGCCGAGACCGTGCGGGAGATTGCCGCAGGCGTCGTCCGGGGGATCTGGGAATATGGAAACGCCCTCGGTGTTCCAAATGTCGGGGGGGATGTGTTCTTTGATCGGCGCTATGACGACAATTGCCTGGTCAATGTCATCGCCCTGGGTGTTGCCAGGGAGGAAGAGATAATAAGGAGCCGCGTGCCTGCCGAAGCCGGCGACGAGCCGTATGATCTTATCCTCGTCGGCAAGCCCACCGACCGGAGCGGCCTTGGGGGTGCAACGATGGCTTCGCGCGTGCTGGATGAAGGAAGCATGGCGGATATCGGTGCTGTTCAGATTCACGATCCGTTCCTGAAGCGCATGCTCACCGTTGCGACCGCGGCGGTGCTGGCCGAGGCCGCGAAGCGAAACATAAGCATAGGATTCAAAGACCTCGGCGCCGGGGGGATTGCCTGCGCGGTGAGTGAGATCGTGGACCGTGGAGGTTTCGGGGCCGTCATCCACCTGGATAGCTGCCATCTCGCCTTCGATGATATCGAACCTCACGCCGTAGCCTGCTCTGAAACACAGGAAAGATACTGCATGGCCGTGCCTTCACATTTCACCGAGACCGCACTTCGGATCTATAACGACGATTTCGAGCTGCCCCACATCTATAAGGGCGCTCGCGCATCGGTCATAGGCGAAGTAACCACGCGGCGGGATGTGGTGATGTACTGGAAGGACCGCGTGGTGGCGGACTTGCCGGCATCCACCATAACCGAAGGCATCTCCTATGACCGGAAGGCCGCCTCCGGGCGGGCGGGCCCGTCCGACCACGTGGGAGTGGAAGTCAAGGACCTCAAGAGCACGTGCCTTGCTGTGCTCGGTACCACATCGATAGCTTCCAAGCATTACATCTATAGACACTATGACAGTGAGGTGAAGGGCCTGTCGGTCCTCAAGCCCGGGGAAGCCGATGCTTGTGTGATATCGATTCCAGGCACCAAGATAGGCATAGCCGCCTCGGTGGACGGCAACCCCAGGTACTCTTCGCTCGACGCTTACCGGGGCGCCCTTCTGACCGTGTGTGAGAGCATGAGAAACGTTGCCTGCGTGGGGGCCGTACCCATTGCGCTGACCGATTGCCTCAACTTCGGGAGCCCGGAAGAACCTGATGTCTTCAGGGATTTCACCGAGACCGTCAGGGGAATAGGAGAGGCGGCGAAGGCCTTGAGCGCATACGGGACGGATGAGCCGGTCCCTGTGGTTTCCGGTAATGTGAGCTTCTACAACGAATCCTCCAGGGGTACTGCGATACCTCCGTCCCCCATAGTGGGTTGCTACGGTGTCCTCGAAGATTATTCCATCGGATCCAGCCTGGCCTTCAAGGAGCCGGGGAACGCGGTGTTGCTGGTAGGGCCCCGCAAGCGGGGGTTGGGTGGATCGGCGCTCCTGGCTGTGATGGGCCGCGACGGCGAAGGGAGGTTGCCCGATATAGACCTCGAAGAAGAAAAGAGGAGTATCCACGCTGTTACTGAAATCGTGATGCGCGGTCTCGCGCATGCCTGCCATGACGTCGGCGAGGGTGGTCTCTTTACAGCTGTTGCGGAGATGGTGTTGGGGGGGTGGGGGACGGGTAAGACCGGTGCGGATGTGAGTGTCGATCTCGGCAGCGGCCTGGCAATGGAAGATGTGCTGTTCGGTGAGGCGGGCGGCTTTGTGCTTGAGGTCCGCCCCGGGGCGTGGGAGCGGGTCGAACACGTGCTCGAGAAGTATCGCGTGGGTGCCTGGAGGATCGGCAAGACCATCCCCGAACACGTCCTTGTGATAAGGACGGGCGATGAGGAGGTGGTAATGCTCAGGGCATCCGAGATGCAGCGTGCATGGATCGAACCCGTAGAGGAGGCGATGAAGTAGGACATGAAGCCTCGCATATGTGTCGTCCAGTTTCCAGGCGTAAATTGCGAGTATGAAACGGCACGAGCTCTGGATGCCGCAGGCATGGCTGCAAGCATCGTGAGATGGAATCGCACCGACGCTGATATTGAGGACTTCGACGGTTTCGTTTTGCCCGGAGGCTTCTCTTATGAAGACAGAGTCCGCGGGGGGGCGATAGCGGCCGGAGAAAGCATAATGGCCGGGCTTATGGAGCAGGCCGGGGCCGGCAAACCCATCGTCGGCATATGTAACGGCGCGCAGGTTCTAGTGGAATCGGGTCTCGTCCCGGGCCTGGCCGGGCAGAGGATCGACCTTGCACTGGCATCCAACAAGGGAATGGGCAGGGGCGGGTATTATGCCAACTGGGTCTTCGTGACACCGGGGCCGGAGCCCCCACGGTGTGTTCTGACCTGCG
>CAZRAU010000049.1:0-13219 GCA_964598025.1 uncultured bacterium | reverse complement strand
TCCTCGACCCCGTAGGTCCAGCGCCGCAGCTTCGCGATCTCCGGCCCGGAGAGGTGCTCCCGATCCCGATAGCCCATTGCCAGGGACGTTTCACATCGAGCGATCCCGGTCTCTTCGAACGGTTGGACGCTGCGGGCCGGATCATGCTCAGATACTGCCGGCCGGACGGTGGTGCCCCCGAAGGTTTCCCCCACGACCCCAACGGTTCCGAGAAGTGTGCGGCCGCCATCTCGAACGCGCAAGGCAATGTGGTTGCCGTCATGCCTCATCCGGAAAGGGCCGCGTGGCTTCGTCAGGTGCCTGTCGATCTCCCCGGCCCCTGGTCGGAGACCAGAGCATCCGTTCGCACCTGGAAAGACATGGAGGGGGCCGGTCCGGGAGTGAGGATGCTCCGCTCGATGAAGAGGTACATAGAGGAGCATAACGCATGAAGACCGAAGTGCTCGTGAAGCTCGCAACCTGCGACCCATGGAGTTTCACCGTGCTGGACGCGCTCAAGCACAAGTTCGGTATCGAGACGATTGTTGGGGTGGAGCGGCTGAAGTCCTGGCGGCTTGACTTCGATCTGGACTCGGAGGAAGAGGCCCTGGCTTTGACAACGAAGATCCTTGATGAGACCGCACTGCTGGCGAACCCTAATCGTGATATCCGGGCGGTGAGGGGGCGTGCCCCCTTCGAATTGCCGGGGGTCTCCCCGGATGCCGCCGGCAAGGGGGACACCTCCTTTGCGGTCAGGGTCACCGATAGAGATGATCTGGTCGGCCGGGCGATGCATGGTATACTCCGGAGAAGGTTGGGCATTGCTGAGATAAGCGATGTGGCCTTCTCGCTGGTCTGGATCCTCGAGTTCGACCGGCCGGGTGAGGAATCATTGAGGCTTGCCGAGGAGATCGCGGTCGCCAGGTCCTGGAGGAAAGGGCTTTTGGCCAACCCTCACTGCCAGGAGGCGGTGGTGCTGAAGCTCCAGGATTATCTCGGTGGGGGGGAAGGCGCGACATGAAACTCAGACATAACTGCGGCCTGATCGGAGTACAGGGTTCCGTCAATGCTTCGAGACTTGCATACATGGGGCTCTATGCTCTTCAGCATCGCGGGCAGGAAAGCACCGGAATCGTTACCTCCGACGGCTCCTGCTTTCATGCCTTCAAGGCCCCCGGACTTGTCAGCGAAACCTATGAAGATGAGATCCTCACCCAGCTGGACGGCGCGCTGGCGATAGGGCACAACCGATACTCGACCACCGGCTCCCAGAGATCCTCAAACATCCAGCCGCTGGTGGTTGACCTCAAGGGAGAACCTCTCGCGATAGCCCATAACGGGAATCTGGTGAATGCCCGGGAACTGAGAAACGCAATGGAGAATGAAGGGTCCATCTTCCAATCCACGACCGACAGCGAGCTGTTTGTGCACCTGATGGCGAGGTCCAAGAAGGACGACCTCCAGGGCATGATCGAGGCCGCGACCGGGGTGGCCCGGGGTTCATACTGCCTGGTGCTGCTCACCGTGAATTCGGTTGTAGCCCTGAGAGACCCCAACGGTTTTCACCCCCTGTGCCTGGGAAGGAACGGCGACACGATCTTTGTTGCATCCGAATCCTGCGGCCTGGATATCGTGGGAGCCTCTTTTGAACGCGAGATTGAGCCCGGCGAGATCGTGACGGCTTGCGGCGGGGAAGTCACCGCATCGAGATTCGCCGAAACCGATAGACTCTCGATGTGTGTCTTCGAACTCATTTATTTCTCGCGTCCGGACAGCGTGGTGTTCGGAGTGTCGGTAGATGCCGTGAGAAAGGCGTTCGGCAGGCGACTGGCGAAAGAACACCCGGCCGATGCCGATATCGTGATATCGGTTCCCGATTCGAGCAATGCCGCCGCCCTTGGGTATTCTCAGGAATCGGGGATCCCTCTGGAATTCGGCATGATACGTAATCACTATGTTGGGAGGACCTTCATCTATCCCACTAGCGAACTGAGGGATCATCGCGTGAGGATAAAGTACAATCCCGTCAAGGAGCTGCTTGCCGGCAAGCGGGTCGTGGTTGTGGATGATTCGATTGTCAGAGGCACTACCTCGCGCGAACTGATGCGAATGCTCCGTAACGTTGGGACAAAGGAAATCCACGTGAGGATAAGTTCGCCTCCCATCAGGTTCCCGTGTTTCTACGGGATCGATACGCCGACCAGGGAGGAGCTGATAGCCGCTAGAAACAAGGTGCGGGAGATAGCCCGGTTCCTGGAAGTCGATTCCCTGGGGTATCTCTCGGCGGACGGCATGTTGGAATCCACGGGGCTCGCTCCCGGAGACTTCTGTGTTGCTTGCTTTACAGGGGACTATCCGGTAGGCTTTAGCAGCGAACCTAGGAAATTCGCGCTGGAGCACTTCGGTGATTATCTTGTTTGAATAATGGGTTGGGAGTGTTGGGATGGGGGGACAGACTATGAGAATCGAGGAGATACCTGTTGAGGATCGTCCCAGGGAAAGACTCAGGGCCTGTGGAGCGGAGGTTCTGTCGGTGAGGGAGCTGGTGGCTATCTTGATCGGGTCGGGAAACCGCGACAGAGGAGCGATTGAACTCGCCGACGATCTGGTCTCTTCGCTTGATTCTGTGAGGGACCTGGCCGGTGCAAGCCTGGAGAAGCTCTCGCGGGTCCGGGGCGTGGGGTTCGCCGGTGCTTGCCGCGTAAAGGCCGCGGTCGAGTTGGGAAAGCGCGTCGTTAAGTCGGCCCGGGGTGATCTCAAGACCGTGCGCAGCCCCGCCGACGCCGCCGGCCTGGTGATGGAGGACATGAAGAACCTGGACCGGGAGCATTTCAGGGTGATCCTCCTGGATTCGAAGAACTCGGTGATAAGCGTCGAGACGGTCTCGATAGGCACGGTCAATGCATCACTCGTACATCCACGCGAGGTTCTGAAGCCGGCACTGGAGAAGAGTGCGACCTGCATGATACTGGTGCACAATCATCCGACCGGCAACGTGTCGCCAAGTCGCGAGGACATACTTCTGACGCGCAGGTTCGAGAAGTGTGGGCGCATCCTCGGCATCGAAGTGGTGGACCACATCATAATCGGCGATGGTAGATACACCAGCTTGAAGGAAGGCGGATACGTCTAGGAGGACATGATGGGGTTTGGTGGTTTCGCTGGTTTGTTCTCCAATGAAATCGCGATCGATCTGGGTACGGCGAATACCCTGGTCTGCGTAAAGGGCAAGGGCATCGTGCTTGACGAGCCCTCGGTGGTTGCGGTGGAGAAGGGCACCAACAAGGTGCTGGCGGTGGGCAGGGATGCGAAGGAGATGCTCGGCCGAACACCGGGCGAAGTGCTCGCCATCCGACCCATGAAGGACGGGGTGATAGCGGATTTCGAGATCACCGAGATCATGCTACGCGAGTTCATAATGAGGGTCCAGGTCGATAGGTTTCTCTCGAAGCTTGTCCGCCCCCGCGTAATCATTTCGGTTCCCTCGGGCATCACCGAGGTTGAAAAGCGAGCCGTGCGGGATTCGGCCGAACACGCCGGGGCCAGAGAGGTCCTCCTGATTGCCGAACCCATTGCGGCGGCCATAGGCGTCGGCCTTCCCATCGACAAGCCGGCCGGCAACATGGTGATCGACATCGGCGGCGGTACTACCGAGATCGGGGTGATAGCCCTCAACGGGATCGTCGGGGTGGCCTCGATCAGAATCGGGGGCGATGAGATGGACGAGGCCGTGATCCAGCACATCAAGAGCGAATACGGAACCCTGATAGGCGAACAGACCGCCGAGAAGATCAAGATGAAAGTGGGTGCCCTGGATGCCGGCCCCGATGAGGAGCTGGAAGTCAGGGGTAGGGATCTCGTGAAAGGTGTTCCTCAGGTGGCCAAGGTTTCGAGAAAGAAGGTCGTAGCGGCACTTCAGGAGCCGATAAACGAGATCATCAAGGCCCTGAATCTCTCTCTGGAAAAAACCCCACCGGAGCTGGCCGCTGATATTGTTGACAAGGGTATCCTGATGACCGGCGGGGGTTCTCTGCTCAGAGGGCTCGACGAGATTCTGAGAGGCGCTACCGGCCTGCCCATATACGTCGTGGAAGATCCCCTGAAATCGGTTGTGCTCGGTGCCTACAAGGCTCTGGAGGAGCCCGAGAGGTACGAGAAGATACTGATGAAGTCGAGAAGGATATGGTAGTTGATGAGACATGGCCGGCATCTGAGGTTGGGGCGGGATGTGGCGATTTTTCTCCTCCTGGTGGTCCTTTCGACAGGGATCATGGCTCTGGACAGGCTGGGCGATGACAGCGTCATAGCCGGTCAGATCGCCAAGATCTTCATCCCCTTTGAGAGCCTGGCCTCCACGGTTATGAATCTGTCGTTCATCCGCAAGGAGAACCGGTTGCTCAGGGCCAAAGTGATGGACGTCGCGAGAGAGAACACCCTGCTCCGCGAACAGGCTAGGGAGATCCGGAGGCTGCAGGATCTCCTGAGTTTCGAGGCGGCCTATCCGGGGACGCTGTGCGCTTGCCGCGTTGTGCGTGAGCTGGGCCAGCGTATGGGAGGCGGGATCATACTCGACAAAGGCAGGTCGTCGGGGTTGGAGAGGAACATGACTGTGGTAGCTCCGGACGGCCTGGTCGGCCGCATAATAGAGGTGTCTCGTGATGTCTGCCGGGTGAAGAGGCTCATGGATCCCGGCTACAGGGTCAGCGCCCTTACACAGAGGACGAGGGCCACGGGGATCCTCGGTACGCATACGGCCGGGAGCACCGTGATGGATTGGGTCTCCCCCAATGCGGATGTGGCCGTGGGAGATACGGTCATTACGTCCGGCCTCGGTTCGGTTACCCCCAAGGGCATTCTCTTGGGCGGCATAGTGCGTATTCACGAGAAGCCTGAGAGATTCTCGCTTTCGCTCGACGTCCGGCCGTTCGTCGATTTCAGCAGCCTTGAAGAGGTGTTTGTCATTCTCCAACGGCCGCCCGATTACGGCGCGCTCGTTGAAGAAGGTGATGTGCAGGAGGCCCCGTGATGAGCAAGTCGTCGCTCTGGGTGCTGGTTTTGCTGACGGTCATATTGAAGCTCACGCTCTTTACCAAGATCCAGATCTGGGGAATCAGGCCCGACGCCACCGTAATCGTGCTGGTCTATGTGGCCCTCGGCCTTGGTCCGGTTGTAGGGGCTTTGCTGGGGTTTCTCTTGGGTCTGGCGGAGTTCAGCATCCTCTCGGTTTCCATGGCCTCGATGCCGCTTGCCGGAACGGTGGCCGGGTTCCTTGTCGGGCGCTATGGCACCAAGGTGATGCACGAGAGCTATCCCGTGCAGATCCTGATAGTGTTCCTTGCGGTGCTGGTCATGGATGTCATCAATTTCGCATGGTACGATCCTGCCGCCTTGTCCGCCATGCTCGTCCGATATACGCTTCTGGGCGGGCTCTACACGGCCGTTGTCGGGGTCGTGTTGGTCTTCGTAGTGGAACGGATAGCCGGCCTTAGGCTGGCGAGCTGAGATGTTCAATCAAACGGACAGATTGCCTTCCACTCAGATCAGGGTCGCAATGGTGGCGGCCTCGGTGGTCTTCGCCGCTCTCGCGATAGGGGCTTTTCGCCTCCAGGTGGTCAAGTACGCCCACTACCGGTCCCTTGCCCGGGACAACTATGTCGTGCAGGTCTCAATCAAGGCGCCACGAGGCGACATCGTCGATCGCAACGGCGAGCTGATAGCCGGATGCCGCCAGTCCTTCTCGATCTGTGCGGTGCCGCGTTCCATCCTTAGGAACGAAAGGGAAGTCAGAATCCTGGGCCGGATTCTCGAAGTGGAGGAGGATCTCATTCGAACCAAACTGAGACCGACTGCTCGTTCCTATAGACCCACGGCGATAGTCCGCGATGCCGATTTCGCGACCTTGAGCGCAGTCGAGGAGGCGTTTGCGGACCTTCCAGATGTGATGGTCATAGCCGAACCTGTCAGAACCTATCCGGGCGGGCGGTACTTCGGCCATATGCTCGGCTATGTGGGCGAGGCTACCCGGAAGGAGATAGACGCTTCACCGGCAGACTACGCTTCGGGGGACTTCATCGGAAAGGCCGGTATCGAGAAGCAGTATGAGGTCTATCTCAAGGGCCGTGACGGGCAGAGGTACGTGAAATTCACACCAGGTGGCGGTACGAGCCCTATCGAGGTGGAGGATCCCCCGAGGCGGTCCCCAAGGCCGGGCATGAGGATCGTTCTCCATGCAGACACCGCGCTACAGCAACTTGCCGGTCAGCTCCTCGATGGCAGGCGCGGATGCATGCTGGCAATCGACGTGCGCACCGGAGGCATCCTGGTCATGGCCAGCAGCCCCTCTTTCGACCCCAATCTCTTTGCAGTCGGGATATCCGCGGCCGACTGGAAGGAGATAATCGAATCCGAAGCCAGACCGCTCATCAACCGGACTCTCCAAAGCGCTTATCCTCCCGGATCTACCTTCAAGATTGTGACAGCGGGTATGGCGCTCGAAGAGGGAGTAGTCACAGCAGGCACGCGGTTCGAGCCGTGCCGGGGTTCCTACAGGTTCGGCAACAGGACGTTCGCGTGCTGGAAGGAAGAGGGCCACGGTGTGGTGGATCTGGTCGATGCGATCAAGGTTTCATGTGATGTCTACTTCTACCAGCTGGGGGAGAGATTGAGCGCAGACATGTTCGGGTTGTATGCCGACAGATGGAAACTCGACGAGAGGACCGGTGTCGATCTGCCGGGCGAGGCCAGGGGCTTGGTACCCGACGGGACTTACTACGATGAGGCTTATGGGCGGGGCAAGTGGACAAAGGGTGTCATGCTCAACCTCGCGATAGGGCAGGGTGAGCTGCTTCTGACGCCCTTGGAACTGCTGTGCTTTGTCTGCGGTGTGGCCAACCAGGGCACCTACTATGTCCCCAGGTGCGTCGACAGAGCTGAAGCCGGCGGGACAGTCCAGAGATTTCAAGGCGCTCCCGTCGGTCTGGCCATCTCACAGGGCACACTCGAGACCCTCCGGCAGTCGATGCTCAGGGTCGTGGAGAGCGAGGGGGGCACGGGCCGCGCAGCCCGCGTGCCGGGGGTCCGAGTGGCCGGCAAGACCGGTACGGCCCAGAATCCCCATGGCGGCGACCACGCTTCATTCGTCTGCTTCGCTCCTTTCGACGATCCCGAGATCGCGGTCTATGTGCTGGTGGAAAACGCCGGCCATGGCAGCACCGAGGCGGCCCCGCCGGCCCGGCGCCTGCTGATGGAGTATTTCGGGATTGCCGAACCGGAGGAGGTGACCTTGAGGTGATAGGGACACACAAATGGTTGCTTCTCGCCCTGATGGCCCTGAGCGCCATCGGCGTGATGGCCATATACAGCAGCACCCATACCGAAGCCGGTGCCCACTACGCCCTGAGACAGATCATATGGATACTCATCGGGCTCGGGGCGATGCTGGTGATGGCTTCCATAAAGACGCGTACGCTCTCAGCGCTCTCACCCCTTGTATATCTGGGGGCCATCGCACTGCTGATGCTGGTGCTGGTCGTCGGAAGGGGGCCCCAGGGTACGCGTAGATGGTTCGATCTGGGATTCTTCAGGTTCCAGCCGTCCGAGCTGGCGAAGATAGCGACCGTGCTGATGCTTTCCCGCTACCTTTCGGAGAAGAAACGGCTGGGGGATTCGCTGAAGAGCATTCTGTTCTTGTTCGCCATTGTAGGTGTCCCTGCGGCGCTAACCCTCTATGAACCCGATCTGGGAACGTCCCTCGTGATCGCCTTTTTGGTATTCCCGATGCTCTATGCGGCGGGGCTTGATCCCCTCTATCTGCTGCTCCTTCTCAGTCCGCTGGTCGCGGTGGTCTGTTCGGGCGAGATACTTGCATGGGGGGTTTTTGTGGGGTTGCTGCTGCTGCTGGTGCTTCTTGGCAGGTTCAAGACGTCGCTGGTCACGCTTGTCATAGGCGTCAACTTCCTTCTCTATTCGCTGGCCCCGAGGCTCTGGGAAGGTCTGGCGCCTTATCAGCGAGACCGCGTGATGGCCTTCCTCCATCCGCAGAGCTACAGGCACGGTGCGGGGTTTCAGATAATACAGTCGAAGATAGCGATCGGATCGGGCGGGTTCGCCGGCAAGGGTCTCCTCGGAGGCACGCAGAAGGCCCTGGGCCTGGTGCCCGCTCAGCATACCGATTTCGTCTTCTCCGTGATCGGTGAGGAGTTGGGTTTCCTGGGTAGCCTGGTCACACTGCTGCTCCTGCTCTTTGTGGTTTCACGGGTGCTCGGTCTGGCCGGAGGCGCAAGCAACAGATTCTCGATCTATCTTTGCTTCGGCTTCGCCAGCCTGATAGTAATACAGACATTCATAAATGTGGGGATGACCTTGGGTCTTACACCTGTCACCGGACTGCCCCTGCCCTTTGTCAGCTACGGCGGGTCGCAGACCATAGCCTTCTGGGGCATGACCGGCGCCCTGTTTGCGGCCCATGCATCCAGGAAAGCCTTCTAGGAGGAGCCTATGTACCGGACGTTGTTCGATGTCGGCCCATTCAGCATTCATACTTACGGAGTGGCCCTGGCCGTCGCATTCTGGCTGGGTATCGAGCTGTCGGCGCGCGAGGCCAAGAAGCAGGGCTTGGATCCGGTTCACATCATCGATCTGGGAATCGTGATTCTGCTGTCATCCGTCGCAGGTTCCAGGCTGCTCTATGTGCTCGGCCACCTCGCGGACTATCGAGGCGACTTCTTGGGCATGCTGAAGATCTGGGAGGGAGGGCTGACCTTCTATGGCGGCCTGATAGCCGGTGTGATCTTCGGAGTAGGTTTCCTGAAAGTGAAGAAGCTGCCTGTACGCCAAGCCATTGACACAATAGCTCCCCAGATAGCCCTTGGCATAGCCATAGCAAGGGTCGGTTGTTTCATGAACGGTTGCTGCTTCGGGACCGAAACCGGCCTTCCGTGGGCGTGCAGGTTTCCCGCGGATTCCCAGGCCGGGTGGGTTCTTCCGGGTGTCGGTCTGCATCCGACCCAGCTCTACTCGGCGGTCGCCAATTTCGTGATCTTCCTCTTCCTGCGCCACCGCCTTAAGGCGCGGCCCCGGAGCGGTACGGTCTTCTACGCCTTTCTCATAGTCTACGGGCTCTGGCGTTTCGCCATTGACTACCTGAGATACTACGAAGAGAATATGTTCCTGACCGTTGCAGGGGTGAACGTCACATGGAATCAGGTTGTGAGCATATGCTTGATTGCCATCGGCGCGGTACTTATGGTACGTGCCGGTGGTGCGGCAGGGCGGGCACATGACAAGTAAGCGGGTGGCGCAGCGGGTGATGCGGCAGGCGGGTCTTCTGGCCAAAGACATGTTTTCGCTGTTTGTTCCACCCCTTTGCATCGCGTGTGGCGGCAAGCTTACGGAGGGCCGGAGGTGGCTCTGCCGGAATTGCAGTATCGCTCTTGCGTGTGAAGCCCGGCCGATGACCAGGATTATCGAAATCGATGACGGACGGACCCTCGAAGCAAGATACTGCCTGAGGTACACGCCGAGGGTATCCAGGATCATCGGCGAGATGAAGTATGGCGACAAACCCGGACTGGCCGACCTGCTGGTGCCTTTCGTTGCGTTTGGCCTCGGGGACCGGATACCTCCCGGCACCGCAGCCGTTCCGGTGCCTGTTCACGCTTCCAAGCGAAGGGAAAGGGGTTATAATCAGAGCAGGATGTTGGCGAAGGGTCTTGCCGGGATGAAAGGCCTTCGGTTGTGTGACACCTTGGTCAAGAGCAGGAAGACTGTCTCCCAGACCACCCTGGAGCAGGACCGGAGACTAAGTAATGTGGTCGGTTGTTTCAGGTCGAGGAAGCCGGGGCCTTCCGGCCTCGACAGAGTCCTCCTCGTCGATGATGTCGTGACCACGGGGTCGACGCTCAGGGAATGTGCGCGGACCCTGCTTGCCGCCGGTACAAAGGAGATAAGTGCATGCGCCGTTGCCGCTTCCCTGTAGCCCTGATCCTGACGGTACTCGGCCTGCCCGGCTCGGCGGCGCTCGGCTATCCTACCGAACCCTCGGACAGCTGGGTTTACCCGTATCTGTATGAGCTCGAGCTTCGAGAAACCGTGGGGCCTGTCTTGGGCTCCACCGGGCCTTACGCGCGGCTCGAGACGGCGGCATGGCTCGACGGCGTCAGCGCGGATGAGGCGGGCGCTCGGAGCATGTGGCTGCACGGCATGTTGAAGGCCGAGTTTCAGGGAGAGGCCCGGGTGCTCAGGGCGGGATCCGGATGGACCGGAGATGTGCGCGTAGGATCGGTGGCTGAGACCGATTCCAGAACAGTCGGAGAGGCCTTCGCCAGGTTTGCGTATTACGCCCCGCTTGGGTTGGCGTTGTGGACCTCGGTCAGGACCTCTCTCAACGGTGTGGATCTCCACAAAGTGGAGACCCAGGTCTGGGGCGGTCACGGCCGGGCGAGTGTGGACTATGCCGGCATCGCATACAGGAAAGCAGGCTTCGAGGTCTCGCTGGCAAGGGATGAGGTGAGTTGGGGAGCGGACAGGCTCAATGGGCTTCTCTTCTCCGGAGCAGCCCCCGGCTTTGACATGATCACCGTGGGCTACCGCACCGGCCGGATAGCCTTCACGTCGTTCCACTCCATGCTCCGCGGCCGGTGGGATCAAGAGCAGGACGAAGGCGTGCGCCGCTTTGTGTCGGCCCATCGCCTTGAAGTGCTCCCCACGGACCGTGTCTCATTCGCGATATCGGAGGCCGTGCTGTACGGAGGACCGTATAGAACATTTGAGCCTGTTTATATGAACCCCATGATGATTTTCTATGCCGACCAGTGGAATTCCGGGTGGAATGACAATATCTTAGTCGCAGGTGACCTCGCGCTGCTGTTTCCACGGCATGCGGAGATACGAGGCGAAATCATGATCGACGACTTCCAGTACGATTTCGTGAATGAACCGCATGAGTTTGGAGCCGGGCTTTCCGTGACCGCGGTCAATCCGCTCGATTCTCGCACCTCTTTGATTGGGATGTCCTACTATCAGATCAGGAATCAGACATATGGGCACTTCATCCCGTGGAATCGCTTCATCCAGGAAGAGGAAGTGATGGGTTATGAGGACGGGCCGGATGGAGACCGCTTCGCGTTTCGGGTGACGCTCGCCCGGCCGCAGAGCATGCTATGGAAGGCGGATTACAGCTTCCGGCGGCAGGGGGAGGGACGTGCCACCGACGTTCAGGAGGAGAAGGGGCCCAAGGTCGGTTTTCCTTCCGGGACGGTGGAGACTTCCCATAGGATGGGACTCGCGGTTTCCTGGAGACCCTGCCATATGTGGCTTCTGGAGGCGAGGGCCGGGTATCACCGGACGCAGAGCGCCGATCACGTGAAAGGTGTCGACAAAGACGGTTGGGACCTGTCCGCGGGTGCGCAGTTCAATATCAAGTTAGACACCTGGCTGGGAGATTAAGGAGTTGAAGATGAAGGCGACCGAGTGGCTGGTGCTTCTTCTGGTTCTGGTTCCGGTAGCGACCCAAGGCGGTACGCTGGAGCTCAGGTATGGGTGGGATGCCGGTGAGGTCACGCACGGAGCCTCGAACGGATTCGATCTTCTGGGGGTGGCTGGAAGCGAGTATGAAGGGACGAGTCTTGGAACATTCTGTGAGACCAGAGTGCTCCCCATGGGATATGAGGTGGCGGGATACCGTGTGGTGCGCGAGGAATGGCAGGACCTGGCCGGCCGGTACAGCCCGGGTGTGGAAACACCCGACGGGTTCACTGAGGCCATTGGGTCTGAAAACGGCGGACTCCTCCTCGTCGCTTCGGCAGGGTTTATGGGATATGAAGTTCTGGTTTCGGTCGTGGAGCCTGTGCGGGTTGTCGAAGGGAAGGCAGCCGTTCTGAAGGATATGCTTGTCGAGGTGGACTTGCGGCCGGCAGGAGACAGGCTCCCGGTGAGACGGCGGAGCCTGACTGCGGAGGCCCATGTCCGCAGGGCATTGGCGGCGTTTTTGGGGGGAGAGCCTCCCGAGGGAGGGGGATGGGAACTCCAGAGGCCTGTGGGCCCGGTCTCCGCGCAGCCGTCACTCGAAGGCAGTGCTGTCGATTGTGTGATAGTGACCCCTGATAGTCTGAGGGCTGAGTTCGAAACGCTGGCCGCATGGCATGACAAAATGGGAATCAAGACCGTCGTACGTACGGTGGAATGGGTGCGTGCCCGGTATGCAGGCGGGGATGGTGCCGAGCGGGTCAGAAACTTCATCAGGGATGCCTACACCAATTGGGGCACCATATATGTTCTCCTGGGCGGAGACCCGCACCTCGTCCCGATAAGGGTGGTCGATGTCCCGGAAATGACAGTGGAGGTCGGCCGGTCCGACATGCCTACGGATGTTTATTATGCCAATCTCGACGGCAACTGGAATGCAGATAACGATGGGGTCATCGGGGAGTATCTTGACGGCAATGCGGACAGGGTCGACGTCCTGCCGGACGCTTTCGTCGGCAGGGCGCCTGTTGCATCAGTGGCCGAGGCCCGTGTCTTTGTCGACAAGAGCATGATCTACGGAAGCGGTCTCAAGCCGGGGCAGTGGCAGGAGACTGCGCTCATGCTGGCTCAGGTCCTCTGGCCTGAGACCAACACCGACGGTGCCGAGTACGCCGAGGAGATACTGCCTCATCTTCCCGACAATTTCACGATTCACCGGCTCTATGAGAACTACGAAGAGTATCCCGGGTCGGTTGAGGAGACCGTGGCCAACCTGCTCTCGTATGCGGGCGGCGGTTGCAATGTTCTCGGCCACATCGGGCACGGAGATGAGCTGAGGCTCGATTTGGGTACGGAGTTCATGGAGAGATTCCAGATGGAGGCACTCGACAACGACAGCATGTTTTGTTTTGTCTTCATGATGAACTGCTCAGCGTCTGACCCCCGTGTCGAAAGCGTGGCCAAGACCTTAATGAAGGATCCGGATGGTGGTGCCTTCGCAGTTATGGGTAGCAGCTCGCTCAGCTATCCCTATACCGGCAAGAACATGCAGATCGACTTCTACGACCTGGCCTTCGCCGAGGATGGTCTCTCGATCGGTGCGGCGAGCCTGATATTCAGACCCCGGTATCTTGCTCCAAGAAAGCAACCCTGGTGGATGTATCTGAACTATATCCTGAGCGGAGATCCGGTCATCGAACTCCGGCGGAACGAAGCCCGGCTGCTTGATGTAAGCGGTGGATCGCTGTCGTTATCGGACAGTGTATACAGTATAGAG
>CAZRAU010000048.1:0-22961 GCA_964598025.1 uncultured bacterium | reverse complement strand
GGCTTCGCTCGCCGTCCGCTCGCTGTTCAGCACGACATTCACTGCTCCGCGGACGGCTTCGCTCCGCCCCCATATTCGTAGCGTCTCCACTCCTGTGACGACGAATGGTCTGTGTAGCGTCGGGGTTCCATCCCCGACGGGCTTTTGCCGGGGGCACATGGCATGAATAGACCGGCACGTCTCATCCTGGCCCTTTCCTTGTTGCTCCTCCTCACCTGCGCCCGCGAGGAAAAGGCGCAGGTGGTCTTCTGGCAATTCCAGCCTCCCGAGGTGATGGGAAGTCTCATAGAGGAGTTCGAGGCCCTGAATCCCTCGATCAAGGTGAGATTCGAGACCCTCACCTGGCAGAGCGGATATGAGAAGATCTTCATGGCCTTCGCCTCGGGGCGCGTGCCGGACCTCCTGGAAGTGGGTTCGACCTGGCTGCCCACCTTCGAGGACCAGGATGCGGTGCTCGAGATAACCCGGGAAACCGAGGCCATGGTGCCCGATCTCATGATGTGGGAGATGGCCACCTTCGATGGCGGAAGATTCGGGATCCCGTGGCTCATAGGGAGCAGAGTGCTCTTCTATAACCGCGAGCTTTTCCGGCGAAACGGATTGGCGCCCGATCGGCCTCCGGTCACCTGGACCGAACTTCTGGATGCGGCCCGGGCCATCCACCGCCCCGACTGCGGCATCGAGGGTTTCGGCATGAACGCCGGGGAGCGGTATGTGCTCTATAAGAAATTCATGCCCTTCGCATGGGGTAACGGCGGCAGCATTCTGAGCGACGACCATAAGACCTGTCTCCTGGATTCGCCCGAGAACCTGGAGGCGCTCGAGTTCTATCTCTCGCTCAAACCCTACTCTGTGCTCGAGCGGCAGGACATGATAGACGAGATGTTCAAGCAAGGCAGAATCGGCATGATGATCTCGGGCGGCTGGAATCTGGAACGCATCCCGGAGGACGCCCCCGATCTTGATTTCGGTGTGGCCCTCATTCCGCGGCCGGACAGCGGTGGGTTTCATGCTTCCTTTGCGGGTGCGGAAATCCTTGTTTGTCCTCGGGGTGCGCGGCTCGAGCCGGCCATGAAGCTGGCGCGCTTCCTGGTTGGGGCCGAGCAGGCCCTCAAGATCTCGAGCCGTACCAAGGGGGTGCAGCCGGCTTCAAGGGAAGCCCTGGGGCATCCTTACTATGCCGAGCACCCCATGGAGCGGCTGCTGCTCGAACAGTGCAAGACCGCGATCTCACCTCCCCCTGTGCCTGGATGGGTCGAGATCGAGGAGGTGATCAATACCAGGCTTGAAGAATGCATCTACGGCAACATCTCTGCCTCCGAAGCCCTCAGGCTTATGCAGGATGAGGTGGATGCGATAATCCGGGAATGAAACCTTCCACTCAGCGAGCGCTCTTCCTTGTGCCCTGGCTCGTGTCCTTTGCCCTCTTCTCCACCTATCCCATCCTCTTCTCGCTCGGCATCAGCTTCGCCGAATACAATCCCTTCAAGGGGGGCTTTACAGGCTTCGTCGGGCTTGAGAACTACAGGACCATCTTCGCGGACGGGCTCTTCTGGCGCTCATGCCTGAACACCATCCTCTTCGTCGTGGGAACCGTGCCCCCGACGGCCGTGATTTCGCTTCTGCTGGCACTCCTCATTGAAAGGACGGGGAGGCTTAAAGGCGTGCTCAGAACCGGCTACTTCGTGCCCTCGGTCGTGTCGCTTGCCGTGATCTCGCTGGTCTTCAAGTACGTCTACTCCGAGCAGGGCCTCCTGAACTTGGTGGCCGGGCTCTTTGGTGGGAGCGGCAGAGAGTGGCTGCTCGATCCCAACCTGGCGCTTCCATCGATCATGATCATGGACATCTGGGCCAGCATCGGCTATTACGCCATCTTCTACCTTGCGGCGCTTCAGACCGTGCCGCGCGAGCTTTATGACGCAGCCATGATGGATGGCGCGGGGAGGTTCGCAATCTTCAGGGCGGTCACGCTGCCCTGGATTCGCCCCGTTGTCATATTCGTCGTGGTGGTGAACACCATACGGGCTTTCCAGGTCTTTGTCGAAGTCGTGATCATGACTCGGGGAGGCCCTATGGGGAGCACCATGACGCTTGTTTACTACATGTATGAGAAGGCCTTTCACAGGGTCGACATAGGCGCCGCGAGCGCCGTGGCTTTTGTAGTGTTTGTGCTCATCATGTTCTTCGCGCTTGTCCAGACAAGGCTCTTGAGAAAAGTGAGAGCCTCTGTAGGGTAGGTATCATATGAACACATCGAGAGTGGTGGCGATTATCATGCTGGTCATCCTCGCCGTGAATCTCGCGCCGCTTGCGGTGATGGTATCTCTGGCCACAAAAGGGGAGGGGACGGTGCTCAAGGGGCTGGGCGATCTCATTCCCAGCCGGCCGACCCTGGACAATTTCACCGAGATCCTCAGCAAGGGCCCCTTCGCACGCTACTTGCTCAATAGCACCGTGGTGGTGACATTCGTGGTGGCGGGCAACCTCCTGCTTGCCTCGATGGCCGCCTACGCGATCGCCCGGACGAGGACCCGGCACGCCAATGTCATGCTGGCGCTTCTCATATCCACGATGATGATCCCGAAGCACATAATGATGATCCCACTCTTTACGCTGCTTCTCAGGATGAACCTGGTGGACACTTACTACGCCCTCATACTTCCGTTTCTCGTGGATGCCTTCAATGTGTTTTTCCTGCACCAGTATATCAAGGCGATTCCCGTGGAGCTTGAGGAGGCCGCCTTCATGGACGGTGCGGGCGTGTTCACGGCCTTCAGCCGTGTAGTCTTCCCGGCCCTCAAGCCGGCCCTTGTGGTGGTGGCCACCAATACGTTCCTCATAAACTGGAACTCGTTTCTTCTGCCCTTTGTGCTCACCAACACAGATGCGGCAAGGACGCTGCCTGTGGGCCTTGCTATATTCTCCCAGGGGGAGCACAGTGTCGATTGGGGGCTGCTTATGGCAGGCTCCACGCTGGCTGCGATTCCCACGGTTGTGGCATTCGCTTTCTTCCAGAAACACATCGTACGTGGTATAACCGAGGGAGCCATACGAGGATGACCCTTGTGGAATACGTAATCCCGAAATCCAGCGCAGCGTCGCCACTCCGGCGGCCACGAATGGTCTTCGTAGCGTCGGGGTTCCATGCCCGACGGGTTTGGCTTCGCTCGCCGTCCGCTCGCTGTTCAGCACGACATTCACTGCTCCGCGGACGCCATCACTCCGCCATCGCTTTCGTAGCGTTGCCACTCCTGTGGCGACGAATGTCTTGTGTAGCGTCGGGGTTCCATGCCCGACGGGTTTGGCTTCGCTCGCCGTTCGCTCGCTGTTCAGCACGACATTCACTGCTCCGCGAACGCCATCGCTCGGCCCATGTTGTTTGTGGTGTCGGCTCTCCGTGGCCGACGGTAGTTGTGGCGTCGGGGTTCCATGCCCGACGGGCCTTGTGGCGCCGCGACACCCCTGTGGGAGGAATCGATCCATTATGAGCAGACCATTCATCGCCTGCGGCATCATGTCGGGCACGTCACGCGACGGGATCGATGTCGCCATCGTCAAGATAGACGGGAAGTTCCCCAAGAACAGCATCGATCCTATTCACTCAGAGTCCTTCGGCTATCCTCCCGGGCTTAGAGGGCTCCTCATGTCACCGCCTGAGAGCCTGACCGCCGAAGCCATTGTGGGCCTTGATTTTCGCCTCGGGAGGATATTCGGCGAGAGTGCGATCAAGGCCATCGAAAACGCGGGGCTCCGTCCGGGCAAGGTGGATGCGATCGGCTCCCACGGCCAGACGCTGCTTCATTTCCCGAGGGGGCGGGACCTCGGTGGGGAAACCGTGCGATCGACTCTCCAGGTGGGTTCAGGGGCTGTGATCGCGCACACCGCGGGCATAACGACGGTCTCGGACTTCAGGTCCGCGGATATCGCAATCGGTGGCGAGGGAGCACCGCTTGTCCCGGTCTATGACTATGTGGTGCTTCGGTCTTCCAAGCATTCACGGGTCGCGCTCAACATCGGCGGTATCGCCAATCTCACCGCCATACCCAGGAAGGCAGGAGTCGGTGACATTGTAGCTTTCGACACGGGTCCGGGCAACTGCATGATCGATACCGCTGTGCGCCTCAAGGCCGGTGGTGAGATGAGGTTCGACAGGAACGGAGCCCTGGCGCGCCTCGGAGATATAGACGAAGCATGCGTGCGTGAAGTCACCGCGCATCCCTACTTCAGCCGCACCCCCCCGAAGACAACCGGGTGGGAGGAGTTTGGTGAGGCCTATACCCGTAAGGTCATGGAATCGATGTCGGAACGGGGGAGGTCGCTTAAGGACATCGTACGGACCCTGACCGAAATCACGGGCAAGACCATAGCCGATGCAATTGAGAACTTCGTCAGGCCCAAGACGAGCGTGGACGAGATCATAGTGACCGGAGGAGGCAGCCACAACACCATGCTGATGGGTTCGCTAAGGCGGAGACTCTCCGGCACGGCGATCGACGCCGGCGAGGCGAGCGGCATGTCCTCGGACTTCAAGGAGGCCTGCGCCTTCGCCTATCTTGGCTACCTGTGTCTCAGCGGTATTCCGGCTAATATCGTCTCCCAGGCTGCCGGCCTGAGACCGGCCATCCTCGGCGCCATCTACCCCGTGTAACGTCTGATCTCCGCGCCCGACGTGTCCGACTTCGCTCCGCCGGGCTTCTTATAGCATCGGGTTGCGTTGCCCGACGTCGTTCGTATTCTCGGGCCGCGGCCGCCTCTACTTCCTTGTTGACTCTCCCGGAGCGCTCTGCTATCTTCATCTGGAGCGGGGTCGTGGTGCAGCTTGGTTAGCACACTGGCCTGTCAAGCCAGAGGCCGCGGGTTCGAGTCCCGTCGACCCCGCCATCATGCTCTGAAGGCTTCACGCCGCCAAATGCTTCGTTGCCGGAGGAGTGGCAACGCTACGGAATCGCGGCTCCCGGCTCAGCCCGCCGGGGACGGAGGCCCGATGCAACAGAACGGTTCGCCGCGACGCCATAGTGTCAGTCGCTCAAGTCGATATCGAGGTCGTACTTGATACCATAGTTGTGCCACCGGACGCAAACATAGTGGGTACCGGCCTCGGTCGCAGTCCAGAATGTCGATATGGGTTCCTGCCGGCCGTAGAACCCCTCATATGCGACTTCCGCACCGCTTGGATCGAGTATCTTTATGTAGCGGCCCGCCAAAATATCGGTTACCTGACTCAGGGTTACGGTCAGGGTTTGCCCCGCGGTTGGTTCGAGCGCGAAGAAGTCCTTGTCATTAACGCACCCGGTGAGGTTCTCGTAGAGGCCCGGTGAGATGGGAGCAGCCTCATCGATGAAGTCGTTGTCTTCATAGATGTCGTCTTCGCAAGGCGTCCTTGTGGTCAGAACAAGATAGTAGACCAGCAGCTTGCCGTCATCATATGGGTTGCCCACCTCAACCCAATAGGTTCCCGGATAGAACGTGAAGTCGTTATTTATGGCCCAATTGGTCGCCAGGCTCGAATGGATCTCATGATAATACTCTCCATCCGTCCTTAGAAAGTTCACTTCAAAATCGACGGTGTCGCCCCACGAGAACGTATGCCGTGCGTATGCCCTGATCTGAGCCGTGCTTTCAACGGTGAACTTGTAGAAATCCATGCGCTCGTCCCCCCCGCACGAGCTCAGGCAGGTATAGTAGGTATCAAGCTCGATCTCTGTGGCTGAGAGGATATCGTCGTTGGGTTCGAAGTAATCGACGAGATGTTGGCAGTCGACGGTGGCTGTTGTTGTGAACTCGAATTCGGCGTCCGAGGTCATGCTATCGCCGTCGGCGTTGCTGATGGTACGCTCGATCACGACCCGGTAGGTGCTGTCCGGTTCGAGCTGGTTTCTGAGAAAAAGGCAAATTGAGTGCGTTGCCTCGTCGTATTCCAGGCGTTGCGTCTCGGCCCCCTCCACGTACATGCAGTTCCATACTACGGACGCCTCGTCCAGGGCTTGGTTGAACCAGACCTGGATCAGGGGGTTCAGATTCACATCCTGCGCTTTGTCGGTCGGGGTGGTCTGTGTGACCGTGAGATCGCCGGCGGTGGGGCCTCCCGAATCGTCGTTTGAGCAGCCTATGAAAGCCGATGCGGCCAGGGCCAATAGGATGAGCACTACTGAGTAGTGTTTCACGACTCGCCTCCTTGTTTGGTGGATTTCCCTACTCCGATAGCATAGCACAGGAAGGTGCCACGCCAGAATGGGTATTTTCGCCGGCGGAAAACTCCCGATAGCACAGCGCAGGAGGGCGTCATGAGGCAATTCAGTCATCGAGCGCATTGGCCGATCTATTAGGTTGCAAATGTATGAAGAACTCTGATATAATCCCGCCAAGAAAGGGGGTGGGAAGATGAAGAAGTTGAGCATAGGAGTTGTTGCTGTTACAGTTCTTGTTTGCGCCGTCACATTGATGGCCCAGCCCGGTCCTCCGGTCGATCAGAACAAGCAGTTCTGGTCTGCACCCGGCAAGACATACATCCTGCATTACAGCGACATGAATCTGAACACATGCCATGATCCGGGCGAGCCTTACCTGGTTGGGGGTGATGCCGTTCACAATGCGACGCGGCCGGATCTCAGCTGCTGGCTTGCGAGCACGAGCAACCTCCTGGTGTATTCCGGTTTTGCCAATCCATACTTAGGCTGGTTGCTCAATGGGATTCCGCCCGACCCCAACACGAGCGTTTGGGGCCTTTTCTATTGGGCTTGCGGCCCCGGTGCCAGGACCTTCGACGACGGTGGTTGGCAGGACTGGGCCTTGAGCTTCGCAGGGGTGCCCTTTCATGTGCCCATAAGGACAGTGCCCGAGTTCGGAGGGTCGTGGTTTACTGGGGGCGGTTTGGCCGTCAATCCCATCACCTGGTGCAAGACCAGGCTGGACAGCGAATGTGTGCCGGTGGGGCTCACCTGCTGGTTCCAGCCGGCTGACGGATCGACGCCCACGATTCCCTATGAGGAAGCGCCTGGTCCGTACAACCTCTCCTCGGCTTTCGGTTACCATGCCATCACGCTGTGGGATGTCGATACCACAAACACGCTTCTGACCATAACCGATTCCGACGACATCGGCGTTCTGGGAGGGCCCCCGGCCGGAGTGGGACCCCGCACCGTGCCTTACCAGTGGGATGGGGTCAAGTGGATCATAGTACCGCTCTATCCCGGCGTAAACGCAGAGATCAACTACGCCGTGGCGATTTCCGGCGGGGGACCATCTGCGACCGAACCGAGTTCATGGGGCAAGATAAAGGCGATGTACAGGTAGTAATACGGGAGCACGTAAGTCTAAAGGGACGCCCGCGGGCGTTCCTAACCTCTCACGAACGAATAGGCCTTCGAGCATGCCCAGACAACTGAAGCGCACGCGATCGATACACTCACATACATGTTGTCAAAGACCCGGGCCAGGACTTCCGAAGTCGGCAGGCTTCTGGCTGAAACCGCCGATGATCCGGCCACAGCTTCGGCAACCCGGTTTCCGAAGGCAGCCGCCGGACCTCCGATGGCGTCCGCAAGAGCCTGCATCGCCGGCGCTATGATACCGGCCAGGTCTCTGCTGAAAACCACGAGGAGGACAGCTCCCACTGCAACCGGAATGGCCGGCAGGAGATGCTCGAGACGGAACCGGCTCCGGCGTTCCTTGCCGGCCAGCTCTGCGGCCCGTCCCGTTACTCGCCGGGTGAAGTCATCCGAGAGTCTGCCCGGCAGTTCCTGCTTCAGTGAATGGATGACCTTCTTCTGAAGCGCCAGTTCCGCACGGCACCGCCCGCAGGTCGCCAGGTGTGCGGCAAGATCTCTTGCTTCCTGTTCAGTCAGGCAGCCGTCAAGCCTACGGGCGATCAAGACAACGTAGTCTGAACACTTCATGACACACCACCTTCATCACCTGTTCTCTCGGTTTCATGTGCCCCTATCAACTCCGTGATCTCCGGCTCCGCCAGAATGAGATCCCTCAATCGCAGGCGGGCTCTATGGATGTATGTCTTCACGGTTCCCATGGGTATGCCCATGATCCCGGCAATCTCCTCGTATCTGACTTGTTGAAGATAGAAGAGGGTGAGCACCGTGCGGTAGTTCTCAGGCAGTCTTGCGATCATGGCCTGAACTTTCTCCGAGAAATCGTGGCGCTCGATCTGCTCCTCCAGGCCGCCTGCCGAGTCAGGCAGCAGCCAGTGGACTTTCTCCTCGCCCTCGTCTTCAAAGGAGATGTGTTCACCTCGAACGCCCCGCTTCCTGAGTTCGGTCGCGCAGAGATTGCGGGCGATGCTGTATAGCCACGTCCTGAAACTGCTCCTGCCCTGAAAGCCCTCCACCGCTTGGTACACCCTCAGGAACACATCCTGGGTGAGATCCTCGGCGTTCGGGTTTCCGACCATTCTCCGTATAAGCCAATGAACGCGGTCTTTGTAGCGCTCGACAATCTCCGTGAAGGCTTCATGGTCTCGCTGCCGGCAGCGCTCGACAAGCTCATCATCCCTGAGTCCGGCCAAAGGTCTAGTCAGGTTCACCGTTTGTCCCAGGATCAGTCCCTTTGCCCTACGAAGAAGAGTCACATAAGAACCGGTAACCATAATCCACTCTCACGCAGGATTCCCTGCCGGCCTGCAGAAGACGCGCCGCCATGAAGACTCCCATCTGCTGCGTCATACGCTCGGCATCCGGCGCCACGGGCCATCGCAGTGGTGTCAAGACTCCCGTTGCGACGCCCCCTTAAGCCCGACAAGGCCCGCTTATTCCATTCTACCACTATAGACTGCCCTCATACCGAGAATGTTTCAGCAAAGCGGAGCCATGGACGGATCCCGTGCTCACGGCACCGACTGTTCATTGTGGCAGGATACGACCTGATTGAAACAATCCTTGTTGCCTGCGAGTCTATGCATGGTGGAAGGAAGAGGTTGCGGAGATGGTGATTCGAGACGACCGCATGAAGAGGCATCAAAACTCAAGAAGGAGGTAGGTTCCGTGTTTGGTGTAGGACCGTATCTGATACCCGTAGTCGCCGTACTCGGTGCCTTCGGCATTGTCATTACGGCAATGATCCTTCGGGGCCAGTCCATGGCCAGGCAGCACCGCGAGCGCATGTTCCTTGCCGAGAAAGGCCTGGAAATCCCCCCTGAGCTCTATGATGTCAAAGAGACCCGGAGGCATAGGCCGAACGGCTTCAAGGCCGGCCGGGCGTGGCTCATGATACTCGGCACCCTGCTGATCTTCATCGGTATCGGTGTGATGATCGCCGTAGGCGTAAGCGAGGGCATGGACCGGGGCGTCAATGGGGTAATCCCATTGCTCATAGGTATAGGTTTCCTGGCCGCCGAGCGGCTGATCACCAAGGTGCTGATCAAGCCGGATAGCGAGCAATAGTCCCGGAGCTCTACATTTGTCCCCCGCAAGGTAGGGCGTGGAATGGAAACCGGCCTCCGGATTCGCCCGGAGGCCGGACGCTTTGCACTGAGAGTTGGTGCTCTTCGTCGCAGCGATTCGGCAATCAGACAAATAGGCCACACAGAAGTAGCTGTTAGATCTTCGTCGAGAGACCTTGGATTCTGCCGTGGCTTCCTGTTATGATTCAGGGGGAGGTGATAGGGTGTCGGTTTTGGGACGGCCGCAAGGTGATTGGGACGATTTCCTCGAGGATGTGGGGAAGCCCAAGAAGCGGTGGCGGCCCTTAAGGATCCTCGGGCTCGTGGTTGCCGTTGCGGTCGCGGTTGCAGTACTGGTCTATTACTACTACTGGGCTCAGGGCGCCGTCTAGACTGCAACCCAGGACGCCCGTCTCCCGCGGGCCGTCCAATCCGGACTCCGCGATCAGTCGGTGTCCAGGCTCGAACCTGTGAGATCGACCTCGATATCGCCGGCGCCGATCCCAATTGTCTCACCTGTGGCGACAAGGCTGCGCTCGTAGCTGAGCACCGGCCCCAGCTCAGGGACATAAACCACCTTGCCGTAGTCATAGAATTGCTGCCAGCGAATGGGTCCGGCCGGGCCTGAAATCTCATAGGGACCGTAATCCACGATGTAAAGACACTCGATGGCTCCCCAGGGCTCTCCCCCCGGCGACCTGACCACCGTTCGCCCCAGGACTCTGCAGTGGAGGAAGACATCACTGGCCAGCGACGGGATGAGCTGATGCGTGAACTCATGGGCGCCCCTGAGGTCGGCTTCGAGGAATTTCCAGGCCAGCAGCGTATCTATGTCACCGTAGGTGCCGATCCATTGGCCGGTTTTCTCCCATGCGCCGCCGTGAATCATGATGGGGGCCGGAGGCTCGCCGGGCTGCGCCGCGGCTAGGTCGGGGCAGCATGCGTCGATCCGGGCTTCAAGGTCCGGCCGGGCCTGCCGGAGCCGCTTGAGGAAGGTCGACCGGGAACCGGTCCCGGCGACCAGCCGGCCACGCCCATCGGTCGCCACCACGCTCTCCACGAGATTCTGGGCCGTTACACCGCTGTCCGTAGTGGTGAGGCTGTCGAACTCCAACCCATAGGTCCCCTGCACCTCGCTCGGGTTGGGGCCGATCGCGTGGTGCTTGAAGACCTTCTCAATCTCATCCATTGAAGGGACAGGCGGCAGGGAATCCCGCTCAGGGTAAGTCCGGGCCTCGGCGTCCCAGGTCCGCCAGGTGTATTCATACGTCCAGGACGCGCCGTCGTCGTTGGGCCATATGTTCTCAATTGTGGGCTCGGCCCGGCGGCAGGCATACCCGCATTCATTATCACCGCATGCGAGTGTCAGTGTGACCGCCATAAGCGGAAAGAGCAAGAGCACATGGCTCAATCGATGTCGAGCAAACATCCCGATCCTCCATCTGCTTCTAACGCCTATGAGCCGGCGTGGATCCGCTGCCCGGTTTGCATGTCTCCCGCCATGTCACCGCCGATAGCCCGGACAACATGGCGACCTTCATGACTCGATATTAGTCCCTCTCGACCCATGCGTCAACGGAAACGACGAGAGGTGCGGGAAAGGGATCGACCTTGGCCTTTTTTGCTTGCGCCGCCCCCGGCCAAGTAATATGTTAAAAAAACAGTACTTGCCGTGCCGCCCCTGCCGGCCCCGATCCACACAGAAGGACACCTGTGGAGGTGTAAAGGCTGTGTTAGCAAGGCTTAACGAAAAAACTATCGCCGTGAGCACGGTGCTTGCGGTCATGCTGTTGCCGCTCTCGGTTATTGCCGGCTCGATGACACTTGAGGATTGCATCTCCAGGGCGCTGGAAGGGAATCCTAGCATCCTGGATGCCGAGGAAATGCTCTCCCAGGCCGAAAGCGGTGTCAATGAAGCCAGGTCGGGTTACCTTCCCAATCTGTCCCTTGCGGGCAGCTACAATTTCATGGAAAAGACTCAGACCGTGGGCTTTCCCGATCCCGCGACCGGCCGGACCCAGGACTTCAAGCTCGATTTCACCAGTGACTATGTATTCCAGGTCTTCGCCAGCCAACCCCTTTACACAGGCGGCCGGGTCGCAAGTTCCTATCGGATCGCGAAGCGCGCGCTGGAGATCTCGGAGACCGAAATCAGAAGGGTGAAGAACGAGGTTGCCCTGGAGGTAGTGCAGTCGTTCTACGGCCTGCTGCTTGCGCGAGAGGCGGTCGGGGTTGCCCGGGAGGCGGTCGCTACCGCTGAGGAGTTCCTGGGCGTGGTCAGGGCGCGGTACAAGACAGGCGAGGCCTCGAGTTTCGAAGTCATGCGGGCGGAAGTCGAAGTGGGTAATCTCCAACCCCTGTTGATAAGCGCAGGGAATGGGGTTGCGCTTAGTGAACTGGCCCTGAAGAACGCCATGGGTGTGAACCAGAATACCGAGATCGATTTCGTAGGCTCTTTTGAGGATGGTGCGTTCGATCTGACTGTCGAGGAAGCCATAGGGATGGCGCTCGAGGCCCGTCCGGAGGTCGCGATGGTCGGGTTCCAGAAGGAGATCGCGGAGGCCTCCATCAGGCTCGCGAAATCGGGGAGAATGCCGTCGCTTTCACTTGACTTCAATTACGATGTCCGTGCCGACGAGATCACCCTTGACTCCGACAAAATCGAGGACACCTATGCAGGCTACCTTACGCTGAGCCTTCCGCTCTTCGACGGCTTAAGGACCAAGTCACAGATCTCCAAGGCCATGTCGGAGCTTCGCCAGGCCGACATAGCGAGGCGCAATCTGGAGGACGCGATAGAGCTGGAGGTGCGTGCCTCGTTTCTGGACATCGAGGCCGCAAGGGAGCGGCTCGGGTCGCAGGAGAAGAATGTAGAGATGGCCGAGGAGGGCTTGAGAATAGCCAATGAAAGATACCTTCAAGGATATGCTACGAACCTTGAGGTCCTGGATTCGCAGCTGGCGCTCAATACGGCCAGGCAGAACCGGCTTCAGGCGGTCCACGATCTCAATCTCGCGATAGCGAAGGTGAAGAAGGCGATGGGTACGCTACTTGGCGCCGGTGAAACGGGAGCTCGCTAATGAAACGGGCATTGATAATCGTCGTTATTGTTGTCGTGGCGGCCGTTGCGATTTTCCTCTTGAGACTCAAGGCAATCCAGCGATCGCAGCAGGAACGGGAAGACCTGGTCAGTGAGATCAACAGCGAACAAGTGACCCCGGTTGTCGCAGCACCCGTAATCACCGGGGATGTGGAAAGAACGCTCAGGTACACCGGAACGGTAGAGCCTGAGGATCAGGTCGATGTCTACTCCAAGATCTCGGGCAGGATCATCTCCGTCAAGGTCGAGGAGGGCGACGAAGTCGCAAAGGATGCAACTGTGGCGGTCATAGATCCCGAGATAACGGGGCAGAGATTCGAGCCTTTCGCGGTGACTTCGCCCTTGAAGGGGAACATCGCGCAGATCTACCTCGATCCTGGGACGTACGTCAGTCAGATGCAGCCCATCGTGAAGGTGATAGACGACAGCCACGTCAAAGTCGAGATAGGTGTCCTGGAAAAAGACTACCACCTGGTAAAAGAGGGCACACCCGTGCGCCTGAGGTTCGATGCCCTCGGCGGGGAGATGAGAACCGCGAAGGTTACAAACCGCGGCCCCGTCGTAGACCCGATAACGGGCACCGCCATAGCTGAGATCCGTCTGGACAACAAGGACGGCATGCTCAAGGCCGGCATGTTCGCTCGTGTGGAGGCCATCATCGAGGTGCATGAGAGTGCCGTTCTAATGCCGTTGGCGGCCACACTTACTGAGATACTCCCAGGGAGAGGTGTCGAAGTGGAGACCGGGGTCTTCGTCGTAGACGGTGAGATTGCCCGCCATAGGATGGTGACACTCGGCCTCGCAGGCCCGACCCACTATGAAGTCCTCAAAGGGCTCGAGCCGGGTGAACAGGTTGTCGTGGTCGGACAGAATCTGCTCACCGACGGCGCCAAGTTGAGAATCACGCGCACAGAAGGATAGAGCGAGGGCAGCATGGGACTTCCGAACCTTTCGACTTCAAGACCCATTACTTTCTTGATGCTCTTTATCGCCATTCTCGCGGTAGGAGTGGTCAGTCTGTCGAGCATAAGCATAGATCTCTATCCCGACATCGACTTCCCGACCGTGACCGTCGTCACCACCTATGAAGGCGTTTCCCCTGAGGATATCGAGACCCTGATAACTAAGCCGATCGAGGAGTCGGTGGCATCGGTTGAGGATGTCGATGAGGTGTCATCGGCCTCCCGTGAAGGCTTGTCCGTGGTGACCGTCAAGTTCAAGTGGGGGAAGGACATGGATATAGCCTCCCTGGACGTGCGGGAGGCGGTCGACTTCGTGAAACCTTACCTGCCCGATGATTCCGATGAGCCCTTCATCTTCAAGTTCTCGACCTCTGCTATGCCCATCGTTTTCCTGGGGCTCGGGGGTGACTACACCCTTTCCGAGATCAAGAAGATCTCGGAAGACCAGGTCGAGCCAAGGCTGGAGCGGATTCAGGGTGTCGCGGCCGTCTATACACAGGGTGGAAGGGAGCGGGAGATCCATGTCTATGCCGATGACGAGAAACTCAAAGCCTATGGCCTGAGCCTGGATCAGCTGGTTTATGCCCTCAGTGTGGAGAACGTTCGTGTACCCGGAGGCCGGATAGAACAGGGAAGAAGTGACTTCCTCATCAGGACCTCGGGGGAGTTCGGAAGCGTCCGGGAGATAGCGGATGTTGTGGTATCGAGGGCCCAGGGTTCCCCCGTCTATCTTAAGGATGTTGCCCTGGTGGAGGACGCGTTTGCCGATAGGGCGGAGGAACTGAGACTTGGCGGCAGGCCCGGCGTGATGGTGATGGTGCAGAAGCAATCCACCGCCAACACCGTTGAGGTGGCGGATCGTGTCAAGAAGGCCCTGCCCGAGATCGAGAAGGCTCTGGATGTGAAATTCGTCACCTTCATGGACTCGGCCAAGTATATAGAACGTTCAATCGGCAACTTGAGAACGGTCGCCCTCCAGGGCGCCGCGCTTGCGGTGATAGTGCTGCTCCTCTTCCTGAGGAACATCCCCTCCACTCTGATCATCGCCACCTCCATCCCGGTTTCGGTCATAACCACGTTCATAGTCATGCGTTTCTTCAATGTCACCCTAAACATGATATCGATGGGAGGACTCGCCCTGGGTATCGGCATGCTCGTGGACAGTTCCATCGTCGTGCTGGAGAACATATTCCGGCAGCGCGAACGCGGGCTCACCCGCAAGGAGGCCGCCGTCTATGGGGCCAGTGAGGTCGGGAACGCCATAACTGCGTCCGTGCTTACAACCGTGGCGGTCTTTCTGCCTGTCGTATTCGTACCGGGGATCGCCGGCATTCTCTTCAGAGACATGGCCCTGACGGTTGTGTTTGCGCTTCTGTGCTCGTTGTTTGTCGCCCTTTCGCTGATACCGCTGCTAGCCTCCAAGCTGCTTTCGGTAAACAGGAAGAAGGGCCCCGGGCGGAAGACCACCGGCAAGCTCGGGGGCGCCTATGAAGCCGTGCTCCTCTGGTCCTTGAGGCACCGGAAGACAACCCTGGCCATTGCAACCGTCATCTTCATCCTCAGCATGAGCCTGGTCCGTTATGTAGGCGTGGAATTCACCCCGGCCAGCGAACCCGGCGAGTTCCAGCTCACCGTGGAGATGCCGGTGGGCACGCGGCTGGATGTCACCGAGCAGGCCACGATCGATGCCGAGACGATCATCCGGCGGGAGGTCCCCGAGATCCAGAGCATGTTTGCGAGGATCGGGCAGGGGACCGGTTTTGGGGCTATTTTCGGTGGGGCGGGCAGTCACATGGGAAGGCTCTGGTTTCAGGTGGCGCCTCTTAATGAGCGAGACAGAAGCGATGAGGAGATACGGCTGGCTCTCAGACAGCCGCTCCTTCAGGTACCGGGAGCCAAGGTCTATTTCTCGGCCGACGCCTTCTCCGAGATGATGTTTGGCGGAGCCAGGCTGGCGGTTGAGATATACGGTGAGGACCTCAAGGTCGCCCGGGATCTTGCTGTCGCTATCAGAGACACGATGGAGGCCATCTACGGAGCCACGGATGTGAGAATAAGCCGTCAGGAAGGCAAACCCGAGTCGCGGATCATAATCGATGAGGACAAGGCGGCCAGGTTCGGACTGAGCGTTAGCAGCATTGCGAATTCGGTTCAAACGGCGATCATGGGTGCCGTCGCCGGCCAATACCGTGAGGGCGGCAAGGAGTATACGATCAGAGTGAGACTGCCGGAGGAAGACCGGCAGTCGCTGGAAGATGTGATGGATGTCCTTATACCGACGCCGATGGGTACCCCTGTTCCGCTTTCTGCGCTGGGCGTCATGGAGGTCACCGGGGGCCCGGTCGAGATCGAGCGAAAGGGACAGCAGAGGCTGATAAGCGTGACCGGCAATCTCACCGGCGAGCGGGATCTGGGCAGCGTGGTGGGAGAGCTCCGGGAGAAGCTGGCGGCCATAGCTGTGCCCCCGGACTTCGTTGCCGAGATTGCAGGTGAGGCCCAGGAGGTTGCCGAGTCTTTCCGCTGGCTGGGGCTTGCGCTGCTCGGTGCCGTATTCCTGGTCTACATGGTGATGGCTTCCCAGTTCGAATCGCTGCGCCATCCTTTCATCATCATGTTCTCGCTGCCGCTGTCCTTCATAGGTGTGGCCTGGATGCTGTTCTTGACCGGCACGACCCTGAGTATCAACTCGTTTATCGGGGTGATCGTACTGGCGGGAATCGTTGTCAATAATGCGATATTACTCGTGGACTATACCAACCTGCTCAGAGAGAGAGGCATGGAACTGGAGGAGGCGGTGATGACGGCCGCGAGGACGCGCAGGCGTCCCATCCTCATGACGGCTTTCACCACGATACTTGCGATGACACCGATGGCCTTGGGGCTTGGCGAAGGTTCGGAGCTCAACTCGCCGATGGCCAGGGCGGTCATAGGCGGTCTTGCCACATCGACCTTCCTGACGCTGGTCATAATCCCGGTTGTCTATATGAGCTTCGAGAGGTTTTCAGAGAGGTTCGGAAGAAAGGCTGCAAGTTGAGCAACGGGGAAGACATGGGACAAGAACTGATAATGGTGGTGTTTAATTCCTCGATTGAGAATGAGGTCATGGAGGCCCTGAAAGGGGCGGGAATGACCTGCTACACGAGGCTCCCCGACATCCAGGGTGTGGGTTCGGAATCGGAGCCGAGGCTCGACTCCCACGTCTGGCCAGGCACCAATACCATACTGATGATCTTGGTGGCACGGGAGACCGGGGAGAAGATCCTTGGTGCCGTCAGGGGGCTCAAGGAACGCCACGCCGAAGAGGGCGTAAAAGCCATCGTCCTCCCCATCATAGATTCCATCTAGATCATTCCCCCAGCGTCGCCGACCCGGTAGTGACGAACTGTGTTGCGCAGCGTCCGGGGTCTCCGGCCCCCACGCATTCGTCGCGCCCGGAGTCACGGCACAACGTACCGCTTCCGTCGGGAACAAAACCCGGACCCTACGGCGGCGAGGCAACAAAAAAAGGGGGCACCCGAAGGTGCCCCCTGATGTTTAGCCCGGCTTATTCAGCCAGGTGGAATTCTATTCTCCGGTTCTTGGCCCGGCCTTCCTTGGTATCGTTCGATGCTACGGGCTTGCTCTCACCGAAGCTCTTGGTGATGAGGTTCTCACCGGTGATGCCGTCCTGGTCGATCAAGTACTTCTTGACGGCTTCCGCACGGCGCAGACCCAGCTTCATGTTGTACTCTTCGCTTCCGACCGAGTCCGTGTGACCGTGGATCTCAACCTTGACATTCGGGTAGGCCCGGAGGATCTCGATGGCCAGATCGAGAATCGGGTTGGGGTCCGGAATCACATCGGACTTGTCGAACCTGAAGGTGATGCCCTCAAGCCTTGAAAGATCGGGCAGTGCGGGGCAGCCCACCTTGTCCACCTTGACACCCGCAGCCGTGCCCGGGCACTTATCGCAGCCGTCACACACGCCGTCGCCGTCGGAGTCCTTCGGGCAGCCGTCCTTATCGACTTCGCAGCACTTGGGCGTATCGGGGCACTTGTCGCAACCGTCGAACACGCCATCGCCGTCGGAGTCCATGGGACAGCCTCGCGCATCGACCTTGGCGCACTTGGGTGTATCGGGGCACTTATCACAGCCGTCACACACGCCGTCACCGTCGGAGTCCACGGGACAGCCGTCCTTGTCGACTATGCAGCACTTGGGTGTATCAGGACACTTGTCGTTCTTATCGCACACACCATCGCCGTCTGAGTCCTTACCGGGCTTGGGATACCAGGTGAGGCCCGCCCCGATGAACCAGAGCTGGTTATCATTGCTGGCAAACCCGGCATCTCTATAGCTGAGACCGATCAAGTCCTTATCGTCGGTAAGCAAGTAACGGTATGTGGCATTGATGTCGAGTGCGATCACATCGGTGAGGAATATCTCTACGCCCGCGCCGCCGCAGAATGCCGGGTCCCTCTCGCCTTCCAGATCAGGCTCGTTCGGCCGGAAGTTGGCATCCCAGTCAACGACACCGAAACCCGCCGACAGATAGGGGCTCGCGACCGCGTCCGGCATGAACGTGTAGATGAGATTGAGATCGATAGGGACGATGTTGGTTTTGTATGCATTGTCGTCCTTATCATAGTTGATTCCGTAGCCGACCTTCAGACCCAGACTCCAGTGCTGCTTCTCGTCTATGGCTTTCCTCAGAAGGAAATTACCCATGCCCCAGCCCTTGGCTCTTTCCTCGAAACCCTTCTCAGGATCGTCGGAAGCGCCTGTGAGCATACCGTATCCGCCCTTGACGCCTATTCCAACGTCCCTGTTTCGGCAGCCATCCTCGGCGTAGCAAGCAGCCGTGGCGATGACCATTGCAATACAGGCAAAGAGAAAGACCAGCTTCCTCATTGTGACTCCTCCCTTCTACGCTTGCTTATACAGTCAGCTATACAAATAGCCTACACTTCTCCCTTATCGGAGCAAAACCGGGGGCACTGTAGCATTTCGCCATTTTCAAGTCAATCAAAAAAACACAAAAAACGACAAGTGCCCCCGAAGAGGGCAATCGCATATAAAGGTATAGTGGAAGAGAAATCTCGTTCAGACGAGAAACGGCAGGCAGTCAAGGCAGTCTAAACATAAGTTGTCTCGTGAAGCGAAACCGCCGCGGTGCGGTTGCGTGCGGTTGAACAGACTGTGCAGCAGCGCGAGGTGACGGAGCGAAAATGGGCTTGACACGTTCCGGGGTGGTTTAGTATTTTGCATCTCAGCCCTGCTCTTTAAAGTCTCGCTTTGTTGCCTCTGTAGAAGGGTGTCTCATAATGTCGAAGCAAACTGCCAAAGCCATTCTCATCTCTGCCGCTCTCGCCGTCGCTCTCATGCTGGGCTCCTGCGCGAAAGATTCGGAGCCCGAAGCAACAGCCGGCGGTGTGGATTGGTTGCTTTCGATGGAAGAAGCGGTCGCGCAAGCACAGAAGCAAGACCGGCCCATCATGATTGATGTCTATGCCGACTGGTGCGGTTGGTGTAAGAGACTCGACAGCGATACCTATGTTCACAAGGATGTCGTCGCCAAGGCCGGTGAGTTTGTGAGCTTAAAGTTGGATGCCGACGCGAACAGGTCTATCATGTCCCAGTATGGGATCAGTGGCTTGCCTACCATTCTCTTCATCGATGCGGACGGCAAGGAGATCCACAGAGTGGTCGGCTACAAACCCCCTGAGGAATTCGTTGAGGACATGAATACGGCCCTTGGCATATTCAAGGGCGGTAAGGGATCCTAAAGGAGGAGGGAGCGGTGGCCGAAAACCTAGAGCAACAGGATGCTCTGTTTGTAAACCTGGTGTTGATCTTTCAGAATGCGGCCATGCAGCAGATGGGCAAGATCACAAACCCGATGACCGGCAAGGTCGAGAGAAACCTCGAGCAGGCGAGGTTCTCGATAGACATGATCGATATGCTGAGGAACAAGACACGCGGCAATGTTTCCTCCAACCTCGAGAAGCTCCTGGATACGACACTCACCAATCTCCGCATGAACTATGTCGATGAGGCTAACAAAGAGGCCTCCGGGGAAGGTAGGGTGAAGGGAGAGGATGCCTCTCCGGAAGACATGTCGACGGATGCCGCCGGGTCCGAGGACGGGGAGAAGCATCCGGGCGAAGCGGAGTCCGGGGCGAAAAGAAGGACAACGCCGGCGCCAGGATCGGGATCCGACGAAGCAACCGACGACAAAGACGCATCGGAGTTCTGATTTGCTTTTTACTCAAGCCACATCAGGGCCTTGCCGAAAACACTGGATGAATAGCTCAAAGCGAATGTCTAAAACTGCCAAGATTACAAAGGATTGGTCAGTTGGTATTTTTAGTTGCAAAGGCTTTTTTTTCTTGACAGGTTCTTTTGCGCTGTGATAGTTTCGCAACCGAATTTGGGCGGTATCATAAGCAGTGTCCGGGATAGACTGTTCGTTTTTTCCGCTTGACAGAAAGCGGGCGTGTGTGGCATGGTTTCGAAAATTTACAAGGGTAGTTCGCACCGTTTCAATCTGTGTCTGAAAGGAGGGAGTTGAGGTCCGGTACGGGAGACCCACAAGCGCAAAAGCCCAATGGGTCCTCTCAGTGGCCCGTCAGAGGTCATCTTGTTTGCTTATGAACTTTGCAATGAGAGAAAAAGTTGAAGACAAGAACCCCGGGGAAGAGGCTAGGGGTTCAGTATGTCTTCGGCATTCGGACAGCAAGAGTAAGGAGGTAATGGCCTGTGAGTAAATGCACTCATATGTTTGGTAATGCTGTCAATTATGTGGGTTCGTTTCTTTCTTATTTCTGTGGCTACGATGTCGAAGGCAAGAAAGGGTATATGAAAGAGAGGAGGAAAGGAGATATGGACCTCCAGTCTGTGTCAAGGAAGCTCGTAGTACTGGCTTTTGTGGCTGTACTCCTTGCGAGTATGGCGCCTCTGGCGGGTGCGTTTGAAATCGACCCGACGCCCGAGATCCGGTTGATCGGAGATGAGGAGCCCATGGGGAAGCCGGGTTACGGCATGATCAGCATAGGCGACACTATCGAAATCATGGCTGAGGTGACGCCGAATGACAGCCTCGATTACATAATCGCCGACTTGAGGAAGTACGGCGGTAACGAGGTCACCGTGCTGCATGCCTTCGAGGGTGAGCTCGCCTCGATTTCTAATCCTGCCTGGGTTCCCACTTGCAGTGGGGACGGCTACGCCGAGATGATTGGTCTTACGTTGTGGAGAGCGACCTCTCTCGCCGTCCCGGAAGAGACCTGGCAGGTGTGCTACAACGCAATGGCGAGCGAGTGGAGAGTTCAGGGGCTCAGTGCCTCAGGCATACTGCCTGATACGGCTACTGAGGACAACCTTTACTATGGTATTACCAGCGGCGGTGATACCCTCTTCACGTTCACCATCCAGAACATGTCGGTGGATGTCTGCTGCAACACGCTGTGCTCGGATTGCGATCACTTCGAGTTCGAGACGCATGCCCGGGTCATGCCGGACAGCATATATCTCGACAGCCTGGTGGTGGCCGATGCCGACAGCTTCTGGATCGATAACACACCCTGTAATTACTTCGGCCATGACGATCCTACAGTCCTGGTGACCGCCTATGCGCTTAACGGCGACACCTCGATGATGTATTCCGATTGGCCTACCAATGAGGCCGGCACCGATACGGTGAGCTTCGATACTCACTGGACGTCATACATAAGCCCATTCACGAGATTGTATGACACGGAGTTCGAGGAGAACATCGACTACTTCTTCACTTTCGATACCGACAATGCGGGTGTTGGGCCGATATTCGGTGAGACCGATCTCATCTTGAACCCGGCCAACCCATATTGGGCGCTGCCGCCTGACACGGTATTCGCACATGTCGATATGAGGAAGCTGGCCCACGAAAACGGTAACGACGACATACGGTTCCTCGCGTTCGATGCCCACCTCCTGGGTCAGGCATATGCCGATACCAACTGGTTCCATGTGGACAACCCATACCTTGGAAGCGTGGACTGCACGCCTCCGTGGGGTGACAACGGTGTGCCCACGGACCAGATATTCCAGTATGCCTTCCCGATACTCGAGGATTCGACCGACGTCGATGCGGGCCAAGAGCTCCCGATGATCTGGATCAGTGACTCGGGTGATACCACCTGGTTCGGGACGACCACCGCCAGGTTGCTCGCCATCGACAACCAGATTCCGGATTACGTGGTTGCGGATTCACCGACAGACAGTGTCACAAGCGACGACATTGGGTTCGTTGCCGACACCGACAATGCCGGTGATCCGACTATCCTCAACCCTGCCAGCGTAGGCAACCCGATTCCCGACTGGCTCCAGGTCACTATCGACCTGGCCGGGCTCTTTGACCTGCCCGATGTCCAGAATGGCGGACGTGCCTTTGCCTGGATGGGGAATATCGGCTATTGGACGGCCGACACCACAACGACCCCTTGGGGTTGGGACAACTTCGCGGACATGCATCCGCTCAGCCCTATCTGGGGCACCGACTCCATAGACGTGGCAGCCGCACCGCCGTCCCCGTATCCGTATGATGTAGATTCCATATACAGCGTGGTCTGGATCTTCGATAATGCCGGTAACACGCACTATGTGAGCGGCAAGTACGCGCTGATCCCTGTGGATAACATCCTGCCGATAGTGGACGCAGCGGCCTGCTCGAGCGGGGCCGTCATCTGGACCGAGCTGGATGAGGACGTGGCCAGCTATCCCGGCTATGCCAACGTCGGCCAGCCGGTGGATAACATCCACGGCAATCCCTATGACGACAGGGACAGGATCGTCCTCCACGCTAACCTGGGTGATTACCTGGGTGTGGACGAGGTCCTGGATGTTACCCTTATAGACAACCCTTACTGCAACGACCCGATCCCGCACCTTTATGACAACGGTCTGGACGGTGCCGATGCGGTGCTTGGGGACAAGAACTACACCGGTCAGACCAGGATTCAGGTGGCCGGTATCGCTGCCGGTGTCTGCACGCTGGATACCGACGAGATGGAGCAGGGCTTCCAGGTCCTCGTGACCGATGACGCCGGCAACGCTGCCATCAACTCGTCTTGCATGCAGCCCAAGGTGGACAACGAGCCGCCTTCGATGACGGCGGAGCACGTATCCATAATGTTCTGGGACCACCCGGACAGCATCGGGGTCGAAGGTGACGTCGACGGCGACGGCATCGTGACCGTGGGCGACAAGCTGATCTTCGAGTGGAGAGCCGAGGACGAGTGGTGGGATGATACCGAGATCGATTCGGTGAGAGTCAATGCCGCTTCGATCGATCCTTCGTGGACCGGCTGGATCAACCTTTACTGGAATCCTTCCGGCGGTATCTACCGTAACCACTGGCCCGGCAGCCCCTACGGGGCCTACGAGGTCACCGGAGGAACGATCGAGGACGAAGAGCTCTGTGCAGACTTCAAGGTCTGGGACAATGCCGGCAACACCAACGGCTGGCAGACCTTCTGTTCGGGGCTGACG
>CAZRAU010000047.1:0-23350 GCA_964598025.1 uncultured bacterium | reverse complement strand
GAACCGCGGTTCGCCTCTGGAACTCAAGATAAAGAGGTCCTCCGAAGTGAACTCCCTTTCCTTGAGAGCAAATTCCTTGACCACGATATCACCCTGGGGGCTCCCGGCGTTGCCCGGGACATCCACACCCAGACCGTAAGTGCCGCTTTCCCAGAGCGAGCCGTCCTCGCCGCGCGCAGAATAGTAATCCCGTCCGCGGCGATCAAGGTGCAGCCCTATGCTTCCGAACTCGCGGCGGTAGTCGCCGTAGCCGTTTACGTTGGTCTCACTCTTAGCAGCGTATACATCATTGCCGTCGGCGTCATATATGATGCCGGTCCCGTTTGCATTGCCCGCTCCCTGGCTGAGGTCGGTCGCCGTATACCAGTCGTTGCCGGAGAAGTCGGCCAGCAGGCCCAGCGAAAGATCATGGCCGCAGCCCTGTGAGACCCCCTTGCTCAGATACCCGTCATCGCCGCTGTTATCGAGAAGGAGACCGAAGGCCAGGTGGATACCGGCCCCCTGGGCATACTGATAGGAACAATACCGGTCATGGCCCCCGCGGTCGACAAGCGCCCCCACCGCAAACCAGTAGCCGACACCCTGGCCGAAGATATCGCTGGAGTAGATATCGTTTCCCCACGAATCCACAAGCAGGCCGATACCTCCCGAGTAGTCCGGTCTTGACCCGAAAGCACAGCCCTGGGAAAGCGTCAAGTAATGGTCGTCGTAACGCAGGATATCGGTCTGCGACATCTGGGTGTGATACGTGTCGTTTCCGCCCTTCTCCAGGAGCAGACCGCCCCCCATTACGTAACCGAAGGCCTGCGACTGCATCTCCGCAACATAGGTGTCATTGCCGTCGCTGTCTCTGAGCACTCCGAGTCCAAGAAAACCTGCTCCCTGGGAGAATGTGCCCGAGATGTACGAGTCGTTTCCTTGGCTGTCGTCGATGACTCCCAGGCCGCAGATGCCTGCCCCCAGGGATATCTCACCCGATCTGTAGGAGTCGTCGCCGGCGAGATCAAGGATGAGCGATGTCCCCATCATTGCGCCCGCAACCCCGGAGACGCCGGTGGATCGGTAGGCATCATCGCCGCCAAAGTCCACGATCAGGCGGAAGTGCACATCATTGTCATTTGTCAGGTTGTAGACATCGTCACCGCCCGGATCGATTATAAGCGCAAAACACCCTTCATAGACCGTGCGCGACGCATCTCCGATTACAACCGGGCCGTACGGAGTGAGGCCCATATAGATGACATCTCCGGTGACTGAAAACGACTTCCCTCCTCGGCCGGCCCCGCGGCCGCCGTACCGCCTGAATCTCGCGGTGCCGGGTTCCATACCGGCGAATTCACGCACGGCATCCCCGGCTGCGAGCAAGGCCTCGAGCGACAGTCCGGCAACGGCCCCCATGTCCACGTGTTCCAGCACCCCAAGCACTGAATCGCTCAGAGCCTTCTCCGCCTTCTCCAGCCGGTGGAGCTCGAATGGGTCGATGTCTTCATACTCAGGGCTGGGGGCGAGTATGCGAGGCAGGCTGCCGTATAGGAAGTCGAGGTCGGTTTCCACTCCGGCGAGGGCCTGAGCCCTGAAACTCGCCATCTTACCGAGATTGCCGAGATACGTCTCGATGGCGTGGCCGAAGGGAGGTTGGAGGTGGGCGAGTCTGCCGGCAATGTCCCTGACTCTCGGAAGCGATGCCGCCACAGGTGCGGATCTATCCGGTGTAACCGACATGGCATCCCACAGTAAGGAAGAGCAGCCTAGCAGCGACGGCGCGGCACCGATCTTGGCGGCGAGGCCGTCCATCCTGGCAAGCAGACTTGCAGGGTCATACATCAGCGAATCCACAAGGGGCAGGCGGAATACGTCGGGCTCTGCATAATCGTGCCGGATGCGGAAATCCCCGGGTGTCATACCCATGTCCGAGAGCGCATCGGCCAGTGATTCGTAGTACTCCGCGATTCCTTTTCTCTCCGCGCCTGTGCAAACACCCGAGATCGTCAGCGTGATAACGAGGATGGCGACCGATGTCCGCATTTCATACCTCCTTGGCCTCTGCTCCCGCGAAGAATCAGTCACTTTGTCCGCGAGGCGATCTCACGCCGAGGGTCGCCCTCACCGGCTCGACGGTGGCGCCCCGCATCAACTGAATCTCGATGGCTTCACCGGGGTTCTTGCCGGCTAGAAACACCATGAGGCCCTTGAGATCGACTATCGATTGGTTGTCGATTCCAACGATCACGTCGCCGTCTCTGAGGCCGGCGGCTTCAGCCGGGCTTCCCGGGACGGTTCCCTTGATACCCACGCCCGTTCCGGCATAGGTGAAGTCGGGTACGATGCCGAGGTGGGCGCCTCTGCCGCTGGGTGATGGGTTATGCGGCTCGGGCTCGACCACGACCGGTGTGAGCTCTGTCGGATTGAAGAGAATCAATCCGGCGAAATCGGCCACAAATGATGTAAGGGATGCGAGACCGTCGAAGTCGATCTTCTCCAGGACGTCATCCGGTGAATGGTAGTCATCATTGGCGCCGGTGAAGAAATGCACGGCGGGAACTCCCCTGGCATAGAAGGGGTTCTGATCCGAGAAGCCGTAGATCTCTTCCTTCTCGATGGCATCGAGGTCGTGGCCCTCCCCGGCCTTCCCCAGAAGATCTCCGAACTCCTCAGCGCTTCTTGCGCCGAACACTATGAGCTTGCCATGCTCGAGCCTCCCGACGGCGTCGAGGTTGATCATGGCAACGGTGCTGTCGATGGGGTAGGGGGTATGCTCGCAGTAGTATTCCGAGCCGAGGGCGCCGAGTTCTTCGGCTGTAAACGCCAGGAAGACGACCGAGCGCTCGGGCCGGCCGTATGAAGCCAGGATCCTTGCTATCTCTATCACGCCCGCGACGCCGGATGCGTTATCGTCGGCGCCGTGATGCACCTCGCGTCGCCACGGCGTGGATGATGCTATGTCGCCGTAGCCAAGATGATCGTAGTGGCCCCCGATCACCACGTATTCCCGTCCTTTGCCCCTGAGGATGCCGCCCACGTTTCGCACCTCGATGGTCTTGGGCCCGACGGATGCTTCGACGGCACATTCCACGGGCGGCGATACCCCGATTGCTGCAAGGTCCTCCACCTCCATGGTTTCAATGAGCTGCTCGAGCTGGATGCCCCGTGAGGCCAGCGCCCGCCGCAGAACTTGGTAGGTCACCTCAAGAGCCGGGATATCGACTGCGCGGTAGGTTCTGGAAAGGGGAAACCAGTGAAGTGGCGCTGCAGGGTTGTCGGGGCTACCGGCGACAAAAACCACCGCTGCCGCGCCTGTCCTCGAGGCCCTGGCGCACGCGGCCTGCATCCCTTCCAAGAGGCCGTCACGGCCGGTCATAGTCCACCGTGCTTGTTCGACTCCGGGGTCGATTAGGGTCAAGAGGACCGCGCCCTGACCGGTCGAGTCCGAGCCCGTGGTGATTGCGGCCGGCCCACTGACCGCTCCGCTTCCGGAAAAGGGGAGCACCGAGAAGTCTCCGGCGTACGCAAGCTCCGCGTCTCCGATCCGAAGTGTCGGCTCGCCCTCAACCTCGAATCCGAATTCCATCTCGAATTCCTGAAAATAGGACTCTCCGAATGCGGGCTCGAGTCCGATCTGCTCGAATTCACGGGCGATATACGCCCCCGCCTTTTCTATGCCCGGAGTGCCGACCAGCCTGCCTTCCAGCTCGGCGCTCGCCAGGTATGATACATGCGCCTCAAGATTGGCCCTGGTATGGGCCATATCGTAGGCTGCGGCCGGACACCCCAGGAGACACACCGCCGCAAGTGAGGCCGGGAAAAGACCGAGTTTGTGTCTCACAGTGCTACCTCCGGGTCAATTCGACGGACAGGGGGCTTCGCTCCTCTTCCCATGTGCCTTTGAGCACCGGGTCGATGCCGGAGAAACCAAGATAGCTGTACTTGGTATAATGGGGCACACGCCCGGCGAGAGACACACCCGAGTTCAGGTCATCGGAAAGCACCACTCCCACACCCAGATGTTTGTCATTGGGATTGCGCACTGTCAGTATCAGGGTGCCGCCGGCGGTCGGGAAATCCTTATCGCCCACTCTGACCGCGACAGCGGAGACTTCCAGCCTGTCCGACATCCCGCCGAGCAGCCCGTTCATGATGGTCCCTCTTCCCATGAGCCATACATGCTCGCTTCTCATCCGCGCCTCGTCAAAATCCTCCTCATTCTCCGCCCGATCGCCGAGCCCCCAGGCTGCTGCAATCTGACGGAACTTGGTCCGTGCGGAATCGCTTTCCATGTTGCCTATAACGACGGCCGGTGAGTCCTGACCAAAGAGGGTCCCCAGTGTTATGGGCATCTCCTCCAGGTAGAGCCGCCTGAAAGTATCGTAGTCGGGATCGACGGCAAGGCTCAACGGTTCCGTTCGCACCTCAACGGTATATGTGCTGTCGGTGCCGGCAAGCCTGACCTTCGCGGTTTCAACGCCATCGGCTGTCTCTATCTTGACAGGCATGTCGATCACGAACGGAGGTGACTCCTGCCGCAGGCTGAAATCGACAAGGAAGCGGCCGTCCCTTTCGCGGTAGCCTGCGTCTTCAAGGCCGATCATGGGGCTCCCGGGTCTCGTGACCCATTGGTCGAAGTACCATTCTAGATCGGTTTCGGCGGCCTCACTGAATGCTTCCTCCAAGGTTTCCCAGGATGCCATGGTGAACCTGGCGTTCTCATAGAACCGGCGCAGTGCCCCCCAGAAGAGGCTGTCGCCCAGCGTTTGCCTCAGCATGTGAAAGACCATCAGGGCCTTGCCGTAGCCGACGCTCTGTGACGAAGCATCATGCCGCTCGCGAAAGGCGGACAGGGGGAAATCATTTGCTCCGGTCACATTGTTGCTGAAAGCCATGAGCGTCTCGTGCCGGTAGGCTCGTGCCTCGCCCTCGCCCATTTGCTCCTTATAGAGATAATCGGCCCCGTAGGTGGTGAGCCCTTCACACCAGTTGCCTGACGCGTAGTCGACATAGACGGAGTTACCCCACCAGTTATGGAGTATCTCGTGGCCGTAGGAGGTGTGTACGATGAAAGGAAGCCTTATCACCTTGCTGCCCAGAAGCGTAAAGGAGGGCATGCCGTACCCGGTCTGCCAGAAATTCTCGACCAGCGCGAACTTGCCGTACGGGTAGTCGCCGATCAGGCGCTCGTATAGACCTATGTATCTCTTGGTGGCATCGAGATACACCTGTGCCAGGCTGTCGCTCGGCTCAAAGGTGTAGGTCATGACCCGGGTCCGGTTGTAGTGGTCTTCATGCCTGTAGTATTTTCCCGCTACCAGATAAAGCTCCGGCGTGAGATTCTCCTCGCTCCAGACACTTACCACCCGCTCCTCATCATGGATGTCCGCAGCGTACTCACCACCGAAGGAGCCCTGGCTGACGGCCATCCATTCATATGGGACGTCGACGCGCATGGTGAAGGTGAACATACGGTCAAAGACGAATGGATACCAAAGCGTCTCGTTGCTGAGGAAGACGCCGCGCTCCTCTATGAGCCCGTTTGTGGTGTCGAATCCCTTGGCATAGATTCTTGCCGGGGCCTCGAGGCTGTCATATACAACGCCGGAGTACTCTATTGTCACGGCGAGTGGGGAGCCGCGCGTCCCGCCATCATCCAGCTTGATGAAGATGCCCTTGGCCCGGCTCACCAGTTCGACATCCTCCGAGTCGGGTTCAGCCAGGAACAGCGTCGGTTCCACCTCTTCCTCGGAATACCATTGGGCCGGTCCGGCATCGATATGTACACTCTCGACGGTGAGGTTCTTGTTGATGAGGAATCGCATCTCTCCGGCTTCCAAATCGTCCGGGGTCACATTGATTCTGTCCACCGCCAGGAGACTCCGGTCGGCAGGGAATATGGAGATTTCAATGTCATGGGACAGCCCGAACACGGATGCCGGGAGCAGCATCGCAAGCAAAACCAGCACGCTCATGAAACGCACAGCACCTGTCATTTCACATCCTCTTTCTGTCTCCTTGGCCTCATGCCCATGCCGTCCCCGTTGCGCAGGGGCTCCGCGCCCGACGGCTTCGTCGCCACGGGAGTGACGACGCTACGAGACGATCACTTGAGCTCCGAAACCGTTTTCGTGGCCTCGGGGCTCCACCCGACGTCGCCTGCGTCTCTTCGCCCGACTGACAATAACACTTCCACCTGTCTACGTTTATTAGATTCTAAACCATAACCCTCGGTCTTCAAAGCATACGATTCGAAGAAAGCAGGCTGTTCCCGGCGAGGCCCTTGCGGCGACGGGGCGAGACGGTCGGCGCCTACTTGAGGCTCTTCGGCATCCGAAGCATGTCCGTTTCTACAAAAACCGATCACCGCATCCATCGATTTTGTGGTATAAGATGAAGTCGGGAGCATTAAGGTGATAGGAAGCCTGCCGAGGTCGTGTCGACTATGAACAGGGGACCGGAATTGCCCGAGATCGAATGGGCCGGGGACTTTGCGGCTCTCGATGATGACAGGTTGAGGGCGCGCCTCAGTACCATGCCCATCCGGCAGCAGGTCGATGCCCTGCTTTCCCTTGAATGGGAGGACCGTATAAGGCTCATCAAGAACTCGCCGGCGCCCAAGGAACTTGTCAGTCGAATCCCCGACGAAGAAGTGCTGCTCACCATAAAGGGCCTGGGCGAGGAGGATGCGCTTGAGCTTATCGCGCTCTCCTCACCGGCCCAACTGCAGTTTGTGCTCGACGTCGAGTTATGGTCGAGGGACTCGGTCGGTGAGGATAAGCTGATCCGGTGGCTGGAGTATCTCATAGGCTCCGGGGAGGAGAAGGTGATCGAATTCGTGCAGACGGTGGATCGCGATCTCCTGGTGCTTCTTCTGGTGAGGCTCGTATACCTTATCCCAAATGAGACCGATGTCCCGATTCCCGCCGGGGCAGCCAATATAATGCCGGACGAGTACTTCACTATTCTCGCCAGAATACCCAAAGAGACGGACAACATCAAACTCCTCCTCCGGGTGATTAGACAGTGGGACCGGGACACCTTCTATGGACTTCTCTTCGAAGCGTATGGTTCCGCGGGCCCGGAGACTGAAGAGAGGGCGTTCAGGTGGCGGAATTCGAGATTGGAAGAGAAAGGTCTTTTGGAATTCGAGGAGGCGATCGAGATCTACGGCTATATTGGAGAGGAAGAGGCACGGCGTCTTGGAGATGCACGGGAGGCGGCGCCGGTCTTCTCAGAGCCGGTCGAGGCACCGTCTTATCCGGTACGGTTGGCAAGTGCCGGCACCTTCTTTTCCCAGGTGCTGACATCAATAACCGATCGTGACATGCGAAACAGGCTTCGTAGTGAGATCGCCTTTGCCGCAAACCGTCTGCTCGTCGCGGATGCAGGGAACATCGGCGACCTTGAATCCATGAGCCAAGCCGTGAATCGTCTCTTCTCGCTCGTCAATGTAGGTGTGCTGTTTCTGAGCGGGGGGGATGCTGAGCGCGCCCGAGAGATACTAGTGCGTCTCTCCATCAAGGATTTGTTTCAAATGGGCGTGAGCCGGGTTCTGGATCTTAAGTCCCGGGCGGCCGCCTTAGTGCGCAGGTGGTGGCCGACCTGGCGCGAGCGAGGTTTCACTTTGCTGCCTTCTCCCGAAGATGGGATAATGAAGGGCCTGATGAAGCGCGTACCGCAGTATTATGCCCTCGGCCGGCCGGGGGAGGCGGATTTCAGGGACTTCGAATCCATGGATGAGGTGAGGCGGACCGGGGAGGTCCTTGACGAGATCGTCGCGGCCGCCGACACTTGCTTCGGCGGTCTGGGCATACCCGCTCCTGCCGGTGCAAGCCTGGGCAGCGAAGAAGCCTTTGTCGGCGGGATAGAAGAGATCGATCTTCGAAATCTCATGGCCACCGGGTTTGTCAATTTCACGCTCCGGGGTGCATTCAGTATCAAGCCCGTGGAAATGGCCGGCATCGGAACGGTCTTCGAAACCCCGCCGGAGGCCGTGCCGTGGGGGGAGCGTCGGCTCAGCCGTGAGGCTGTGGACAGGTTCCTCACCTGGCTCAGGGACCGTTCCGGCGGAGGGGGCGGGGATTGGCTGCCGCTCAAGCGCTTTTCCGGGAAGGCCCTCGCGAGTCTCGAGGATGAGTTGAAGAAGATCCGGTCCTGGGCCGACCTGGACCCAAGATATGTCCGGAGTGTGGTACTCAAGCGGGAGAGTGGGGGCGGCGCTCGTGGATAGTGCGATTCTCTATGTGTTGCTTGCTGCGGTTGTGATCTTGTTGGTCACGATTCTGTTTCAACTTGTCAAACGCGGCACCTCGGATGGGGTCGGTGACTCGCTTCCCTCGATGCTCGATTCGCTGGCGAAGATGTCGTCCGTGGAGTCGCAGGTGACTTCATTGAGCAGCGCCCACACCCTCATGGCCCGCGATGTCCACAATCTGGAGGTCACGCTCAAGGGCCTCGAGACCAAGCTGGCGGAGAGTACGGGCGATGTGAAAGCAAGTCTGTCGAGGGACGTGGGCGATGCCAGACGCGTGCTCATGGAACTCAAGGCCCGGTTCGAAGACCGGTCCAGGCTCGAGGACGACATACATGCGGTCACTAGGCGAATCGAGCGGGTGCTGGTGGGTGCTCGGACAAGAGGGGAATCCGGTGAGAACATCCTGGGTGACGCCTTCGCCGAGTTCCCGCCGGAGATGATCGACCGGGACTTCCGGGTGGGAGGGAAGGTGGTCGAATTCGCCATCGTGCTGCCCAACAAGAAGCGCCTCCCGGTGGACTCCAAGTGGAGCGGGATTGAGGCAGTCGAGCGCATCCGCAAGGAGAGCGATCCTGACCGCATAAAGCGCCTGGAGAGCGACCTGGAGCACGAGGTGGAGAGGAAGGTGCGGGAAGTGGCCACCTATATCGACCCTGCTTGCACCACGGACATAGCAATCGCCGCCGTTCCGGATTCGGTCTACGGCCACTGTAGGAAGGTCCATATAGAAGGTTTCAGGATAGGCGTGCTTCTTATGGCCTACAGCATGGTGGTGCCATATGTGCTGGCTCTCTACCACCTCCATCTTCAGATGGCGCGCTCGATCGAGTTTGAGAACATCGAGGCCTACCTTGTCAAGATCGAGCGCAGCCTCGACGAAATCGACAAGATCGCCGAAAACAGGATAGCCCGCGCCGGCGCCATGGTGTCCAACGCTTATACCGAGTGCAAGCAGATCATAGGCTCAATGCGTGCAGCCACGGCCTTCCTCAGGGAGCTGCCCGAAGTGGGTGCGATCTCCGCGGGGCCGGAGCGCGACCCCAAAGATGTGGCGCGGGGGGCCGACCGGCACGAAAGCGATGCTGCCGGCTGAAGAGAAGAGGGGCTGCTTGACGGCTTATCCCTACGCCTCGTATAATCGGCGTGAAGAGGTCAACCGGCCTGCCCCGAGGAGGTTTGCGTGTTTCTTAGGGATACCCGGACTCTTATTTCGGTGGGAACGCTTTGTCTGGCGGGCTCCATTCTCCTGAAGCGGTTCGCCGGGCAGTCGCGGGCTCTGGCCTTCGTAGAGGGCCTCTTGCTGGGCCTATCCCTGGTCTTCAACATCACCTATCTGATTCTGATCAGGCGGGGACGCAATTCCCGATAGGCTGGCGGCTTCGTGTCGCGAAAGGCGGTCGATGCACTGGAGGTAGATTATGCGAGTCAAGGAGTCAAGCCTAGTTCTCTTGCTGCTGGCCGGCCTCGCAGCCGGCGTTTCCGGCGGTTGCGGTGAAACCGCGGAGCCGGGCGATCTGGTTGAGGAGACCCACACTCTGGAGCTCAAGGGTGCGAAACGGGTCAATGCACGGATCGAGATGGGTCTGGGAAAGATCGCGATCAGAGGAGGCTCCGACGACATGCTGGATGCCGAGTTCGTCTATAATGTCCAAGATTGGAAACCGGTCATTGAGTACGACGTCGGCAACGGTCTCGGCGAGCTGGTGATCAGGCAGCATGAGGGCAAGACCAGGTCCTTCGGCCGCGGTACAAGGTGCGAGTGGGACCTTCGCTTCGGAGCTAAGGCTCCACTGGACCTTAGCATGGACGTAGGTGCGGGCGAATGTCGCCTGGATCTCGAAGGACTTCCGGTGTCAAGCCTGGACCTGAAATTCGGTGCCGGCGACGTGGATCTCATGATCGGCGGCAGCAGCACACTTGGTGATCTGGCGCTGGAGGCGGGCGCCGCCGACATCATGCTTGACCTAATGGGGGACTGGGATGTGGACTTGGATGCCCGGATAAAAGCGGGGGTGGGTAAGATCACGATCGATCTGCCGGAGGATGTCGGTGTCCGCGTTGAGACATCCAAGGGCATCGGCAAGGTCGGCATGAGCGGCCTCCGGAGGAAAGGAGGCTACTACGTCAACGAAGCCTATGGTCACTCGAAGTCGACCCTCTACATAAAGGTCGAAACCGGGATCGGTGCCATCGACCTCCGGGTAGGCGCCGGCGCGGACGAAGGCGTAACGATATAGGTCGTATGCTCGCGACCGGCGCTGGTCCGGCACTGCAAGATAGCCGACGCGGGCCGCGGAAAGGCAACGCCACGAAATAGGATAGTGGAGGCACAGGTCATGCTTGGAGGTATAGGCGAGAGGTTTCAGGAAGAGACCAAATACAGCAGGGAAACCCTCAGAGGGGAAGTGCTGGATTGGGATAGCAAACCTCCCGCCCACAAGGAGTATCCCGACGCCGGGCGGGTCGAGCTGCCGCGGCCTGAACATATGGAAACCATGCCCCTGGTCGAGGCGATCGCAAAGCGAAGAAGCGTGCGGCTCTATACGGGCAACCCCCTGACAGTGGAGGCCCTCTCTTTTCTGCTCTGGGCCTCAGGGGGGGTGGGAAGGATGGAGCGGGGCAATATCTACCGGACAACGCCCTCGGCTGGGGCCCTCTACCCGATTGAGACTTATCTCGTCATTCAGGGCGTCGCCGGGGTCGATCCCGGTGTTTATCACTATGCCGTAAGGGACCATGCCCTGGAGGAACTCAGGCAGGGCCAGTACGGTCACGATATCACACAGGCCGCGCTGGGGCAGAAGATGTGTCTCAACGCGGCCGTAGTGTTCATCTGGACTGCGGTCTTCTTGAGGTCCAAATGGAAATACAAGCAGCGGGCATATCGGTATGTCTATCTCGACGCCGGCCATATGGCCGAGAACCTGGCCCTGGCCGCGACCTCCATCGGCCTGGGGACTTGCCAGATAGGAGCGCTCTTTGACGACGAGGTAAACGACATAGTCGGAGTGGACGGCTCGGCTGAGAGCGTCATATACATGAGTGTTGTCGGCCATCCCGGCTAGGGAGACCTATGAGAGACATCGATTGCGGACCACTGTACTTCGACGGCAGGCATTACGATCTCCAGCATGAAGGTATTACCGACGACATACCCTTCTACCTTACGGCTGCACGCAAGTACGGCGGCCCCATTCTCGAACTGGGGTGCGGCACCGGCAGGGTGTCGATACCGCTGGCCCGTGAGGGCTTCGAAGTCACCGGGCTCGACATCTCCAAGGTGATGCTCGATCATGCGGCCGTCAAGGCGCGGGCGGCCGGTGTATCGGCGCGCTGGGTCGAGGCCGATTGCAGGGACTTCGACCTCGGGAGAAAGTATGGTCTCGTCGTTTTCCCCTTTAACGCCGTCGCTCATCTCCATGATCACGAGAGCATCGAGGCATGTCTTGACCGTGTCGGGGCTCATCTTGAATCCACCGGACGGTTCATCCTGGATATCTTCAATCCGCGCCTGGAAATCCTTCTGAGAGATTCCTCCGAGCGCTATCCGGTCGCGGAATACGCCGATCCTGATGGTCGCGGTACCGTGGTCATCACCGAGAACAATGTCTACGATGGCGCTAGCCAGATAAACAGAATCAAGTGGTATTACAGGATCGGTGACGACCCCGGGGAGTATGTCCGGGAGCTGAACATGCGTATCTTCTATCCCCAGGAGCTTGACGGGCTGCTGCGCTCGAACGGTTTTGTAGTCGAGCACAAATACGGGGATTGCGACCGGACGCCATTTGCGTCCGGGTCTCCGAGACAGATCGTCGTCTCGAGGCCGCGCTGATTCGGGTTCAGCTTGGGTGCCGGGCCGCCTACGGCAGGGGCTTGCCGGTCGCGGTCGGGGTGGCCGACGGCTGCGGGGTTTGACATGTGGAGGCGTGGTCGCTATATTGAACCGCGACCCAATATGGGCTTGGCCAGAGGTGGGATCCAATATGGAAATGATAACCCAATGGATCGAGCAGAACCTGGGCATCGCGCCCGCCATGCAGACCAAGGTCTCAACGTCCCTGATCGCGGTATTGCTGTTATGGATTCTCCATCTGGTGGTTGCCAAATTGATTGTGCCCCGGGTTCAGGACATCTATATCCGCTACAGGATCCGGAAGACTGTGGGATACATTGTCTTCATCATAGGTTTCCTGGTGATCGGGAGGGTCTGGATCAGGGGCTTTCAGGCATTGGCTACCTACCTGGGCATACTCTCCGCGGGTTTGGCGATTGCGCTCAGGGACCCACTGGTCAATCTTGCGGCGTGGATGTTCATAATCTGGCGCCACCCCTTCGAAGTGGGAGACCGGATCCAGATCGGCGGCGACGCCGGTGATGTCATAGATATTCGTATCTTCCAGTTCACCCTCATGGAGATCGGCAACTGGGTGGGCGCCGACCAGAGCACCGGACGGATCATACATATTCCCAACGGGAAGGTCTTTGTCGAGTCCCTCGCCAACTACAGCAAGGGTTTCCAGTACATATGGAATGAGGTCGCCGTGCTGATAACCTTTGAAAGCAACTGGCGAAAAGCCAAGGAGATCCTGCTTGGAGTGGGGGCTAAGCATGCCGAGGAGCTCAGCACTGTTGCGGAAGATCGGGTTAGGAGGGCTGCCCGGAAGTTCATGATTTTTTACACCAAGCTGACACCCACTGTTTACACCGCAGTGAAGGACAGCGGCGTTCTGCTGACCATACGTTATCTGTGCGAGCCCAGGCGGAGACGCGACAGCGAAGAGGCCATCTGGGAGGACGTCCTTACGGAGTTTGCCAAGTGCGACGACATTGACTTCGCATACCTCACCCGGAGGTACTACGACAACTTGTTGGAAGGAAAGGCCAGGGTCAGGGCTGCCGGCGATGGGCGTTACCGGTCCCCTGCCGGAGACACCCCGGCCAGGGCAGCGGGAGGGGACTCACCCGCGGCCTGAGGGCCCAGGTTCCGGCGCACTTGGAAGGGCTTGCCGCTCCTATGATTGGGTGTGAGATTCCGGCGGGCCCGCTCGGGAACCCCTGTAGGTGTGAGGAATCGAAAGGTTATGCGGAAAACCGGAATATGTCATCGTGTGATTCTGATTGTGTCGGCGGGCCTTGTCGCTGTTGCCGTGCTCGCCGCGGTGGCGGGAGCACGGGCGCCGGAAGCCCGGCCTGCGTGTGAACTGGCCTGCGAGCTCCTGCGGAACAGAATCGAAGCGGCCGGTTCCCCGCCCATACTGCTGGTGGGAAAGGAAGTCATATATGCTTCCCATACCCTGCCCGCCTTCTACGAGCGGCGGGCATACCGCATTGCGTGGAGCGGGAATGGGGGACCGTTGCCGCAGGTTCATGACTTGCTGTATTCAATTCACAGAGCGGATCTGGAAGGCCTGCGCCCGGACGACTATCATCTGAGGAGAATCGAAGCCGTCCTGGGGTCACTGCCGGACATGCGTCATGCCGCCCAACCGATCGACCCCAGGCTGCTGGTGGATCTTGACCTTCTGCTTACCGACGCATTCCTGATGTACGGATTTCACCTGCTCGACGGACGCCTGGATTCGGAGACCATAGACCCTGAATGGCACATACAGTCTCCCGAAGAAGACCTGTCGCGCGTTCTCGAGGATGCGCTGGGCGAGAATCGTGTGAGGGAGGCACTGGAGAGCCTGCTTCCGCGGACCCCATGCTACCAGCATCTGAAGGAGGCCCGGGCAAGGTACCGGCGGATCGCCGCCGACGGCGGCTGGCCCATGATCCCGGAAGGGGACAAGCTGGAAAAGGGTTCGAGCGGGAGCCGCGTGCGACTGCTTCGCGAGCGGCTGGTGGCTTCCGGCGACCTGGCGGCCGCTGGGATCGACGGCGAGATGTTTGATGGGATGCTTGAGGGAGCCGCTAGGAGGTTTCAGGAGCGGCACGGGCTTGCCGCGGACGGTGTCGTAGGGCCCAACACACTCGGGGCACTCAACGTACCCGTTGAAGAACGGTTGCGCCAGATCGAGATCAACTTGGAGAGATGGCGCTGGCTTCCCAGGAGTCTGGGGGACCGCTTCATCCGTGTCAACATCGCGAACTTCGAGATGGACCTCTTCGAAGGGGGCGAGCGCATCATGAATATGCGTGTGATCGTGGGTAGGGACTATCGCCGTACGCCGGTATTCAGTGACGTCATGACCTACATCGTGATCAACCCCTACTGGAATGTCCCGCGAAAGTTGGCGACCCAGGACAAGCTTCCCCTGATCAAGCAAGACCCTGCATACCTCGCCGACCAGAAAATGAGGGTATTCTCAGGCTGGGGGGCCGATGCCGTTGAGATAGACCCATCAACCGTCGATTGGTCGCAGGTCACAGCGGGGGGCTTCGCCTGGAGACTTCGTCAGGACCCCGGACCCAAGAATGCTCTCGGAAGGATTAAATTCATGTTTCCGAACAAGTTCGATGTCTATCTGCACGACACGCCGTCCAAGGGTCTCTTCGCACAGCCCGACCGTGCCGTGAGCTCGGGCTGTATCCGCCTTGAAGAACCGATCGAACTTGCGGAGTACTTGCTCAGGGGATACCCCGAATGGACGCGGCCCGCGATTCTGGCAGCCATTGAAAACGGCCTGGAGCAGACCGTACGCTTGCTCGAGCCGATTCCGGTGCATATTCTGTATTGCACCGCATGGGTTGAAGATACGGGGGAGATTCATTTCCGACGTGACATATACGGAAGGGATAAGGCGGTGGCCGACGCGCTCATGAGTCTGCCGCCGACGCCGGAACAACTCATGGCTCTGGATGAACCGGACGCCGCTGACAGCGAGAGGTGAGAAAGCAGGTGGCAATTCCAATCATAGGCCGTATCCGCCCGCCTGCGATCGCGGCTATTGTGCTAGTCGCGCTTCTTGCTTCGACCGGGTGGCGTGCTTGTGCGGGCGACTTCGACTCCGGGAGGGCCGCATTCCAGGTCAAAGTCAGGGACGAGATCACCCCTTACCGGGTGACGGGGGTCTTCGTGCTCCCGGGCGAGAGGCTGAAGATAGAAGTTACGGCCGACAAAGCCCTTTTCGCTTGCAGCTTGTATGCCGCGGCAGGACGGGTGGTGGACGGGGACCGGAATGATTGGACCTGGGAGGCTCCTCGGGGACCGGGAGATGTCTCCATCGTGATCCGCAGTCCCGGCCTTGAGGATTCCGTCATGCTCAACGCCTTTGTGATGGTCCCATTTGCCGAACTCAAGGGTGAATATCTGAATGGCTACTGCATCGGCAAGTATCCGTCTGTTCCGCGCAACAACCCGTCTATGTACGAACCACCTGCCGGCTTTGTTGAAGTAACTGAGGCCAACCTGTGCACCCCGGTAAGCCCGCACTTCCAGCTTGGGCAGTTCCTCTGCAAGCAGAACGGGGCTTATCCTAAGTATTTGGTACTGAGGGAGCGGCTGGTTCTCAAGCTGGAGCTCATCCTCGAGAAAATGAATGAAGTCGGCTACAGGTACGATACCTTCAGTGTAATGAGTGGTTATCGCACACCTCAGTATAATCACGCCTTGGGAAATGTGACATACAGCCGGCACCTTCTGGGCGAGGCGGCCGACATATTCCTGGACGGCGAACCCATGGACGGCATCATGGATGACCTGAACCGCGACGGCAAGATCGACTATCGCGATGCCGACGTAATCTACAAGGTTATAGACCGGATGTACGGCAAGCCATGGTACGAGCACTTCCTTGGCGGGCTGGCCAAGTATGAGAGGACGCCGTCTCACGGTCCTTTCGTGCATGTGGATGTGAGGGGGCATAGGGCGCGCTGGGGCGACTAACCCCAGGTCGGTGAAAAATACCGGTCCGCTGCGTTACACTTGTCCCTCGTCATTGCGACGCACGGCCGGAGTGCGCCTCATTCCTCGGGACGGCGTGTGCCTTGCGTCCGCGCATTACTGACCGACCTGGATCTAATGGAGCATCGGGTTTCTGTGCCCGACGTTGGCCGCGGCGATTCGGTGGTCACGGGAGTGACGACGCTGAGCAGGTTTCGGCTTTTCTCAGGCAGCCTTCCGCCTTCTCCTTTTGGGGGAAAACGCTACGGAGACCAGCAATATGACGCCTGAGACCAGGACAATCACGGCCCCCGTTGGTGCGTTGAAGAGATAGGATACGATCAGCCCGATAAGGCAGGAGGCAACTGCGAAGAGGACAGAATACACCAGCATCCGGCCCAGGCTGTAGGTGATCTGGAAAGCCGCCGATGGCGGATTCACAATAAGGCTGAAGATCAGCAGGCCGCCGATGGTATTGAGATTGAGAGTTATGGTAATTCCGCATATGAAAAGGAGCGCGTAGAAGAGGGCTTTCTCCGGTATACCCGTGGACTTGGCTATCAGGCGGCTGAAGATGATTGCCCTGAGTTCATGGTAGAAGAGGACCGAGAAGCCGATGGCCACACAAGTTGCAATGGTGAGGAGCCATATGTCGGACGCCCCAAGGGTGAGGATACTGCCCCAGAGCAGACTCAGGGCCTCGCTCTTCGGACCTTTCATCAGCCCCATCCCCAGAAAGGCTATTCCTACCAGGATCGAGAATATTATGCCTAGGGAGAGATTGGGGTCTGAATCCGTCCGGTCGGCTGCCGGTCCCACCAGGGCGGCCGCGCCGATGCAGGCGAGAAGCCCCAGCAGCAGCGGGCTCACTCCCGTCAAGAGCCCGACTATGGCACCGGCGAACGCGGCATGGGACATGGCAACACCGATAAAAGGAATACGCAAGAGGATCACCCACACCCCGATTACACCGCAGCCTGCCCCGCCGATTATCGCGGCCAGTAGGGCATGTTGCATGAACTTGTAGGAGAGAGCCTCGATCACGGTTTTGTCCCCTGGGGTCCGGTAAGACTGCCGGTCTCAGCAAGGCCGGAATAGAGACTGCGGCGAAACCTATCGTCATAGATTTTCGCGATGTCTACCTTCCCGGCGAATGTACCTTGTCTCATTATCATCGCGCGGTCCGCGGAACGCGGGACGGTCTCGAGGAGGTGGGTCACCAGAAGTATGGTCTTGCCTGTCTCTCCATGAATGCAGTCTATGGTGTCACAGACATCCCGCTGGGCCCTGGGGTCGAGATTACTCAAGGGTTCGTCGAGCAGCATTATCTCAGCCTGTTGGCTGAGGGCCCGTGCCAAAGAGACTTTCTGCTTCTGTCCGGCGGAGAGATGCCCAAAAGGTCTTGTCGCGAGTTCGGCTATGCCGACCAGGTCCATCGCCTCATCGGCTATGCCGCGGTCCCGGTCGGTGAATCGCGCCATCAGGGGTTTGTGGGCGAGCCTTCCTATGCTCACGACCTCACGGACCGTTATAGGGATACGGGTGTCGACCGTTATGTCCTGGGGCAGATATGCTATGCGCCTTCTGATCTGCTTGGCCGTGGCGGACGTGAGGCCTTCGCCGAACACGCGGACTTCGCCTCCGGACGGCAGGAGAAGGCCGTTTATCAGCTTCAAGAGGGTGGTCTTGCCGGCGCCGTTTGGGCCGAGGACGAGCACGAACTCCCCCTCGTTCATTGAGAGTGTGACACTGCGGATTACAGGGATGCCGTTTACAGCCAGCCTGACCTGCTCGAGTTCTACTATAGGATGTCCATGCCGGTTAGTTGAGCGCGCTCTCGAGTGCTTTGACATTGCTCCTCAGGGCATCCAGGTAGGATCCGTCAATCGGGAAGTTCGTTAGCACAACGTGTTCGGCACCTATCTCACGGGCAATGCCGGCGCCGACCGAAGGGCCGCTTTGCCTGTTGTCCACCACAAGCCTGACCTTGTTCATCTTTCCGGTCTTGATCAGTCCCTCTATGGTCTTCGGCGCCATGCTCTCGGCCCGCCCGTAAGTCTCCAGCACATCGAATCCGGCCCAAGTGAGGAAGTCGGCCTGAAGCTCCGAACAGATGACGGGTGTTTCCCCATGGGGCGGAAACATGCCGCAGATGGTCCGGGCTTCCTCGAGCACGGCGTTTTCGTAGTTCAGAGCTCGCTCGCCATAGTAGGCTTCCTGCTCGGGCTGGAGCGATACCATCAGGTCTCGGATACTGTGTATCGCCCGGACATGCACGTCGGGCACCATCCATTCTCCGGGCGTGTCGATTCCGACTAGCTGTGTGCCGAGACCGGTGGCCTGGGTCACCTTCGGCAGCCAGTGTTCCCAGCCATGGTAGAGAAAAAGGTCCGATCGCTCGATCTCCTGCATCTGCCTGGGTTTGATGTCGAAATGGCCCGGACACATTCCTCCTGGCACAAGGGCCTGGACGTTCACTGTGGTTCCGCCGATCTCCTTGACCACGGCCTCAATCATTGTTGTCGAGGCCACGATGCTGATTCCGGTCCTGCGCTCGCGCTGGCAAGCGGGTCCCACAAGAAGGAGGGTAGCCATGACCAGGCAAGCACATGATCGCGCCCATGTTCCAGGTGATAGAAAACCCATCATTCGTGCCGTCCTTTGCCGACCTGAGAGAAGCCGACTCCCACCAGGTAGCGTCTGCCCGGCATCCCGTATATGCCTGAGCTGCCCCCCGGGACCTCGGTGTACACCCTGTAATCCTCGTTGGTCACGTTCTTCACCGAGATGAAGCCCTCAAGCGAGCCGACCAGCGGTCTTCCGAGCCTCATGTCGATGATCACATAGTCCCCGATTTTCTCACTGTGGCCGTCGCCGGCGTAGTAGTCCCCGACATACTGCAGATCGGCGATCAAGGTGTTAGTCCCGATCTTTGTCAGAGTCCTGGCATCGGCTTTTCGGCCGGGCCTTCCCGTGGTGCGTTCGCCCGGATTGAGGTATGAATACGACAGCCGGGTCTCCAACGCATCGGATGGATACAGAACCAGTGAGACCTCGGCGCCCGTGAAATCGAACCGGCCGCTGTTGGCGTAACGGAAAGCGGGTGGAGGGGAAGCCTGGGCCACGAGTTCTATGAGGTCCTTGCCTCTCATGTTGAAAAGCGATGCACTGATGCGTCCAAGCCGGAATCTCCTTGTCACTCCTACCTCGTAACTCCAAACGGTTTCGGCGGTGAGGTCCGTATGCGAACTCGGGAAGAGGTAGAGCTCATTCAGCTGCGGCGATCGGAATCCCTTCGATGCGCTGAGGGCCAACGTGGTCCCGGGCAGAAGGTCGAGATTCAATCCTGCAAGCGGGGCAACGGCCCGACCCGATATCTCGTCTTCGTTATACCGCAGGCCCAGCGATGCCGTAACACGGCGGGTTACGCGTGTTCTGGAGTAAACATAGCCCGCATACTCGGACTTGCTCCATTCGCCCTCAGGCTCACTGAGTCTTCTTCCTTGTTGCTCCCTGAACTCGATGCCCGTATCGAAGGCGACTCTGCCGGCAGCCTCTCCGGACAACCTGATGAGGGCCCCGAGGGCATGGTCCTTTGAATGCCAGCCGTCCGAGAATTTATGCTCCCCGAATTCGTCGTAAGCCTTGAGCGATGTTTCCAACCCGCCCATGGCCCTGGAAACCTCAAGATCGACAGCACCTCTCTCGTACCTGTTCCAGGTATCGGACACAACCCCCTCGGGCGCAGTCGCCAGGGCCGGCTCTTCCTTGCGTCCGCTGAAATACTTCACCAGAAGGGAGACATCGGCGGCCCTTGGCTTGAAAGCCATCTTGGCCATGAGGTCGTCTCCCCAGTAAGCCGAATTCGAGGTATGCCCGTCCGACTCGCTGTGGTCGTATGATATCAGGTATCCGAAAGGCCCCTGCTCGGCGCCATGAAAGACATTGGTCTTCCATGTAGAGTTGGTTCCATATGCCGTGTTGACTCTCAGTGTCAAATCCTTGGGGGGGGGCGAAGTTACGATATTGAGAACTCCGCCCAGAGCATCTGAGCCATAAAGGACCGATGCCGGCGCCTTTATGATCTCCACTCGCTCGACGCCTGAGAGCGGCAAGGCATGGGTTATCGTACATCCGTAGAGGCCCATCTTCACCGGATGCCCATCCATCAGGACCGTGACCTGTCTCCCATTGTTGCCCAGTCCCCGGATGGCGATATCAGACCGCCCAAAATCCCCGGTCTTCTGCACGAAGACCCCTGGCAGACCTGCGGCGGCATCGGTCGGGGAGTTGGCATCCGACACTGCGATGTCTCTCGCCGTAAGAACCTCTGCCGAGAACGGCAGGCTGGTGTATGGAACGGCGAGCCTTGTGGCCGTAATCACAATCTCATCTATCGCATAAACGGCCAGCGTATCCCCCGGTGTATTCCCGGCCTCGACCGGCCTACAGACTCCCAAGGCCAGAAGCAGCATCCCGGCGCGGGGGAGCGCACGCAGCGTGTTCACTTTGACCTCCTTGAGAATGGACCTCGGCGGTAATACTAACCCACAATTCGTATTACTGCAAGCAAAATCGGGGTCAGATCTTGAAAGTTGAATTATCGCGAGAATTCAATCTTCAGGATCTGGCCCCAAGCGCATTGACATCCCTATTTCAAGGTTCTGCCGGTGGTGGTTGCGAGCAGGCGCCCGTGCTTGACGCCCTTGGTGCTTATGAGGAGGTCGGCGATGCTCTGGATCTTCCTGGCTTGTCCCCGCACGATGATGACCTCGAGACAGTTGTGTGTATCGAGGTGAATGTGGGTCGTGGACAAGATCTCTCTGAAGAACCGGTGCTGGAGCTCTGTGAGCTTCTCCGGCAGATCTCGTCGGTGATGATCGTAGACAAGGGTGACGACACCGACCCCTTCCGCCTTGGGGTCCTGCCACTCCTTGACCACAAGCTTATCTCTGATAAGGTCGCGTACGGCCTCCGATCTCGATGTGTAGCCCATCTGGTCGAGGTACGCATCGAAAGCCTTGAGAAGTTCGCCCTCAAGCGAGACACTGAAACGCTCGATCTTGCCCAATATCGTCCTCCTATGTATGTGCTGATTCTAACTTACGCCGGTGTTCTTTCAACTCCAAACTTGAAAGCGGGGCCGAAAACCGGGGTCAGGGCCCGGGCGGGTGTCGCCCATTGCGGTTGACAAGGCCGCGCCCTTTGGGCATCATATATGGGTTTGCTGAATGCGGATAGCCGTGTAGGGTCGATCCGGACAGAAACCGGAGGAGATCGGGAGTCTTCGCCGGGGGAGGGTTCATGCTCCAGGGGGCCCTCCAATTGGGGTTGAGACCAGGGGACCGAAATGAGGAAATTCAGTTCCCTGTTTGTTTTTACCGAGCAGATACCTGTGAGTGGAAGAGGACACCCATGGATCGGAAATCGCTTGAGTTTTTGGTGGAGGCCAGTAAGGTGCTCAACTCCACCCTGGATGTTCGGGCACTTCTGCTGTTGGTCTACGATCTTGTCGTAGCTGCGGTGGACTGCGAGGTGTGTTCACTCGGACGGCTTGGCGAGAAAGGTGAGCAGATCGAGGTGCTTCTTGCGTTCGGAGAGTCGGGGGAGAGGGTCTCGGGGCTCACCATCGAGAAGACCAAAGGTCTCATGGGTCAGGTTGTGAGCACCGGCAAGCCCCTTCTTGTCAACCGGTCTTCCGACATCGCACAGTATGAGGATACGCTCGAAAAGACCTTCGGGTTCACTAAGAGAAACAGCCTGGCCGTACCCCTCATGAGAGGTGGGGAGTTGATTGGAGCTGTGGAGGCTGTGAACAAGATTCATGGGGATTTCACTTCCGAGGACATGGAGACGCTTGTAGCTTTGGCGGAACAGATTGCCACGGCGCTTGACAATGCGCGCCTCTACGGCCGGGTAACAAGGGAGATAAAAGAGCGTGATCTGTTGTACCAAGTCGGCCTGAGGATAAGCTCGTCCCTCGATGTCGAGGAGGTCCTCAATCTGATCCTGCACAACCTGAGGGAGGTTGTGGAATACCATGCCGGCGGCATATTCCTTGTGGATCCGGACACCATGGAGATAGTGCGTCTCACCGCGATGGGTTATGATCCCGAGATGGAGGACAGACTGGAACTCAAATTCGGTGAGGGCGTCGTAGGATGGGTAGCCAAGAACGTGGAGCCTGTGATAGTGGGGGATGTCAGGCAAGATCCGAGATACTTGAATGCCCGGAACGAGACCAACTCCGAGATAGTCGTACCGCTCACGGTGGGAGACAAGATCCTGGGCGTCCTCAATCTCGAGAATGACCGGCCCGGAGCTTTTAGCGACGATGACCTCTATCTCCTCAAGACTTTCGGATCGCAGGCTGCCATATCCATAGAAAGGGCGAATCTTCATAAGGAGATACTCGAGAAACGCAGGCTTGAAGCAGAGCTCGACCTGGCGAGAAGGATCCAGGTCACTTTTCTTCCGGAGGTCCTGCCGGCGATACCCGGCTATGAAATAAGCGCTATGAACCTGCCGTCTGACGAAGTGAGCGGGGATTACTATGATGTTATCCATGTATCCCCGGGTCAGTGGGGAATCGTGATTGCAGATGTGTTTGGGAAGGGAATCCCCGCGTCTTTGGTCATGGCCAGCTTCAGAGCCAGTCTGCTCGCTGAAATCAGAAACAACTATGCAATCAGCACCATTATGCGCAAGGTCAACCGGCTCATATGGGAGAGCGTTGAGCCCGAGCGTTGCGTGACCGCCTGTTACGGTGTTCTCGACTCGGGCGCAAGAGTCCTCACGTATTCCAATGCCGGCCATCTGTATCCTCTGGTGATTCGGAAGGCCGGCGTGCAACGCCTGACCAGGGGAGGCATGCTGCTCGGCGCCATTGAGCAGGCCTTCTACGAGGAAGGCCGGACGCACCTGAAGTCCGGAGACCTTCTGCTTTTCTTCACCGACGGTCTGATAGAAGCCGAGGATGCTTCGGGTGAGCCTTTTGGGGAGGACCGCTTGATAGATGTGGCCCGTGCCGCTCTTGACCTTCCGTGTTCGGATATTGTACAAAGGATTCATCAGACGATACTCGGTTTCACCGGGACCACGCTGGCTGATGACTTCACGATAGTTGCTGTGAAAGTAGGATAGGAGGCACAACATGTTGGATAGAAGCTCCCATGACTTCCTTCAGAAATTCGTCGATACTCCCAGCCCTTCGGGGTTTGAAAGACCGGCCCAGAAGGTCTGGCGGGAATACGTCTCGGGATTCGCCGACAGGGTGGAGTCCG
>CAZRAU010000046.1:0-23794 GCA_964598025.1 uncultured bacterium | reverse complement strand
GGGTCAGTAGAGTTCTTCCAGCGCCGGGACGATAGCCTTCCGGCGGGCCGTCCGCTCGACCACTACATCATGCGCGGTCCCGGGTGGCTCTGTGAGAAGATCGCGAAGCGCGCATAGCGCTTGATGCATGCTGATACTTGTAAGATATGCGGCGGGCATGCTACTATCGGTAGCCGGCGATCCCCCCAGCCGAGGAGCAAAGCATTAGATGAAGACAGTGATTGTGCTATGCCTTTTCGCACTTGCGGTCACTGCTTTTTTCTCGGATGTGCTCTTCGGGCCATCAGTCCTCCTCGATGCGAGCCCTTATGCCTTCCATCCATGGCGAAGTCACGCGTCGCCGGAGGACCTGCAATACAGAACCTACAGGATGGATGGTCTCCTCACTTATCTTCCCAGGCAAGTCGAGGTGTCGAGAAGCTTCCGGTCGGGGAGATTTCCGCTATGGAATCCATATATCTACACCGGTATGCCCTTCTTTGCCGATCCCCAAACCCGCGTGATCTACCCTGTATCGGCACTGCTGGCTTGGATGGACCCGGCCGAGGCCACAGGGTATGATGTCGCCATACACTTCCTTATCGCCATGGTCGGCATGTATCTTTTTCTCCGAGCGGTGGACACAACGACAGCAGGCTCCATCGTGGGGGCATTTGCCTACGGCTTTTCCTCGTTCTTCTACTGCCGCGTCGGCCAACCACCTTTTGTGGCTGCGGCATCCTGGATACCTTTCTTCTTCTATGCCTATGAGCGGGCCCGGAGATCCGAGCGTACGGGCACTCTCCTTCTCATAGGCTTCCTGGCCATGGGCTACCTGGCCGGCTTTCCGCAGATCTTCATGCTCGGCGTCGGGGGACTTGTGATCTATGCGATCGCCATCAATGTGGACCGCATGGTGGCCAAGCGGCCCACCGATTGGCTGAGGAGCCTGAGGGTATTGACCATATCCGGGGTATGTTCGATGCTCCTGGTTTCGGTCCAGCTCGTCCCATTTCTCGAATTCATCAGAAGCTCGGTAGGCCTCAACATCGAGTTCGACAAGATGAGGGACGTTTATCAGTCGCCTCCGGCCCTTCTCTTGAAGAGCTTCTTCCCCGACCTCTTCGGCAACCCGGTCGCGGGGACGGACTGGTCCGGCCTCGTGAGAGAGGCCGTCCACCCGTATACCCCTGACTTCATCATCTACTGCGGTATCGGATGCATCCTGGTTGCTCTTGGGGGCCTTGTCTTCGCCCGCAGGCTCCGGCGGATGAGGGCCCTCATAGTGCTTTTCTTTGTCAGCATAGGCTTGGCCACAAGCCCGCTGCTCTTGAGGATAGCCTATGCGCTGCTCCCGATGTTCCGGTACTCGCGCGTAGCAAGGGTCGGCGTGCTAGGCTGTTTCGCCCTGGCGGGCCTTGCGGGCCTCACCATATCCATGCTCTCCCGCGAGACGGATAGTGATTCGAGAAGACCCTTCCTGCGCGTGTTGCTCGCCGCGCTTGCCGTGATCATAGTCGGGGGTCTCCTATTCATGGCCGCGGGCCGAGCCTATATCGACAAAGTCGCCGAGAAGGCGCGGTCCCTGGGACCGGAGTTTTGGCAGGGCGCTCTGGCCCAGCTCCGGTCCGGAAAGCTCGCCGAATGGGCGGAGGGGGAAACCTCAGTCTGGTTTGCCTATGTCAGGGGCCGGCTGCTCCTCGGCATGGGGCTCGCCGCGCTTGCCTCGCTTGCGATCTCTGCCTATGCATGGCCGCGACGCTTGGGGGTGAACCTGAGGCGGGCGGCCCTGATAGGTTTTGGGGCCGTATTGCTATTCGATCTGGGCCTTACCTCACGGGGTTATTTCGTGACCCAGCCTTCGGCCGACTTTCCGGATGTGGCAGGCATAAGAGTGCTGAAGGCCGCTCTCGGCAGCCCCGGCAGGTGGCGAACCCGGAGCGTGAGCTATAGCCCCGAGTACGTGAGCACGCTCCCGGGCAACGCAAACCAGATTCTCAAGATACAGTCGCTCGAAGGCACGAGCACCATAGTCCCTGGGGCCTACTACGACGGCTTGCTCAAGTCTTTCGATGACGCCGTGATCCCTGAGAGATTGAGGAAGAGCTATCTCCCGTTCGAGCCCGAGGAGATCCGCCTCTCCGATTTGGCCTGTGTAAGGTATGTCGCCGCGGAAGCCACCCAGGCCCCCTACGTCTTGTCGCCTGTCCTGCGCACGATTGTCGATGGACTCGCCGGAAGGGCGCCCGATCGGGAGATTGTGCGCCTGATCGCCTTAGGCGATGACAGGCGGCTCGCGCTACGTCAGGGGCTCAATGAAGCGTTTACCTTTGCATTGCAGATCCCGGATGTAAGCAGGCTTGATTTCGCCGTGGGCTTCACCGGAGGTGAAGCCACCGAGGGTGATTCACTGCGGTTCCTGTTGATGCTTGATGGCCCGCCGAAGAGGATCGAGTTCGCGCGGGCTTTCGATCTCGCTTCCGACCGGGACAGGTGGCATGAGGTGAGCCTTGACATCGCCGCGGTAAGCGGAGAGGTCATCCGGGGGGCGGTCGGAGTGGTCTCCTCGGCTGAGGGAGCGCCACCCGCCATAACGGCAGGCTGGAGCGGGATGGATCTTGTGTTTGAGGATTGCTCCATTGACACGATCCCGCGCGGCTATCGCATAGACGTGGGCGGGATCCGGGAATTCGCCGGTTTGACTCTGAGAAGCGAAGCGCAGGAGCTTCCCCTTACGTTTTCGCTCGGAAGCGGTGTGAAGAGAATCCGCTGGGTGGGCTTCCCTTCGCACATGCCATTAAGACATATAGCGGTGGACCTCGCCCCGGCGACCGCCGACCGTATCCTGGTCGAATCGGATTCTTCCTTCTCACTGGAGGGGGTCAAGACAATCCATATGGGGAGTGTGTATCCGGACTACCAGTTGGTCCATGACAGCGACATGCACATATATGAGAACTTCGCCGCCATGGAGCGCGGCGTCTGCCTGGATCGTACCATGGTGAGCGTCAATGAATCCGCCGGCGAGCCGCGGCTTGCGCTTGCCGCCATGGATGATATGGGTGAGGCCCGGTGCGGCCGGTGCCGGATCGTATCCTACGAGCCTGAGCGGGTGGAACTCGACATTGCGGCCGAGCGCGATTGCTTCGTGCTCTTTCAGGACATGTACTACCCCGGGTGGAAGGCATACGTCGATGAAGAGCCATGCGAGTTCATCAAGGCCGACGTGGGATTCAGGGTTCTGGAGGTCTCCGGGGGCGAGCATACCGTGGTAATGGAGTTCAAACCCGGCAGCCTCAAGGTCGGTCTGGCTCTGAGTTGCCTCGGACTTCTCTTCACACTGGTTTATGCCTGGCGGAGCGGATCGCGTCCGGAAGATGGCGTCCCCTCAGGGAGGAAGTCAGCATGACCCGGTCCGTTGGAATGGTAATGCTTGCCGCCTTGACGGCGGCTATCGCGGCAACCGGGACCGGCAAAGCGCTCGCGGATGTGCCTGCCGCTCCCCGCGAGACGACAGACACCTGGACCTTTGTCAGCATACCTGACTTCCTGAACGTAGATACGACCTACCCTCAGCCGGGCTGGGAGGGGACCCTTGACTATGTGCTCAAGGCCATAAGGGCCGAGAACCCCGATTTCGTGCTTGTGCCCGGAGATCTCGTGATGGGTCGCTGGTGGAGCGAAGAGAAGATAGAAGAGTGTGCCGCCGTTTATTACCCGGCCTGGATCCGGCGGATGGAGGCCCATGGCCTTACGTTCTATGCCGCTCTCGGCGACCACGAGATAGGCGACAACCCGTGGCCGATCGACCGAGCCAAGCTTGTGCCGGCCTTCAGAAGAGCTTTCCGGGACTATCTCAAGATGCCTCCTAACGGTCCGGAAAACCTCGAAGGGACCGCTTACTATTTCATACACAAGCACACGCTCTTTGTCTGTGTCGACGTCTTCGAGACCGGCGAGGGCGAGCAGGGCGGCATCGTGACCCGCGTGAGCGGACCTCAGCTCGAGTGGTTCAAGCAAACGCTTGCCGCTCATCGCGATGTCGATCATATCATAGTGATGGGCCACACTCCCATCCTGGGCCCGGTGAGGAAGGAGACAACCAGCGGCCTCATGCTGGAGGGCGGGCGGAAATCACCGCTCTGGAGGGCTATGGTCATACACGGCGTGGATCTGTATCTCTGCGGCGAATGCCATGCCGTGACATGTATCGAGCGGGACCGTATCCAGCAGGTCGTCCACGGCGGGCTCTTCGGTTATAACCCGAGGGTCAATTATCTGGTCGCCCGAGTATCCCCCGACGCCATAGAGCTCGAAATAAAGGAGCTCGATATCGTCTGTGAAGGCGAGGAGCTGCATCAGGAGGGGCCCAACGGCCCCCGAGAGCGTGTCCTGATTGCGGAGGATATGAGGGAACGCGGGTTCGCCACAATAGGAACGATGGTCATGGACAAGGCCGGGGGACGGAAGGTCACCCGGGCCAAGACCGGCTGCTTCCTTGAAATCGACAACCCCAGGGAGTAAGCACCATGCCTCCACAGGCGGCCCTAAGCAGATCATACCCTGCACGTATCCAATCGGGCCAATGAGCGAGTCATTGCCATGAACACGGGGAGATGGAAACACCTTCTGCAAAGATGGTGCGGAGCCACAATGCCTCAAGTGGACTTGGCTCCTTACCGGTCGGTGCTGGAGGAGATAGACCGAGAGGGGAGGAACCTCACCGGCATACCAGACGAAGATCTCAGAGACCTTGCCGCACGCCTGAGAACAAAAGCAAGAGACGGGGAACCGACCGGAGACCTCCTTGTGAAGACCTTCGCACTGGTGAGAGAGGTTGCAGACCGGACTCTCGGAATGCGCCCCTTTGACGTGCAGATGCTGGCGGCGGCAGCGCTCCACGACGGGAAGCTGGTGGAGATGAACACGGGAGAGGGCAAAACCCTGGCAGCGGTACCGGCCGCATGCCTCAACGGCCTTGCCGGCCGTGGCGTCCACATTCTGACCTTCAATGACTACCTGGCGCGGCGTGATGCCGCCTGGATGGGACCGGTCTACCGGTCCTTGGGCTTGAGCGTCGGTGTAATCCAGGAAGGTATTGAGGTAGGCGCCCGGCAGGCCGCATATAAGGCCGACATCACCTATGCAACCGCCAAAGAGGCAGGCTTTGATTTTCTGCGTATGCATCTCGCCCGCCAGCCCGGCAGGCTGGTCCACAGGCAGTTCAACTATGCGATTGTGGACGAGGCCGACTCGATACTCATTGATGAGGCCCGGGTGCCCCTTGTGATCGCAGGCGACCGCCAATCCTCCGAGACCAGTCCCTACAGGATCGCCGAGGCGGTGGCCGGTCTTGAGGAGGGCGAAGATTGGGAGACCGATGAGAACAAGCGAAACGTGTTCCTCACCGACCGGGGACTCGATAGGATCGAAGAGGCTCTCGGATGCGGCGACCTCCACGATTCCGAAAACTATATCTTGCTGACCGAGGTCAACCAGGCGCTCCACGCCCGCGTGCTTCTCAGGCGCGATGTGGACTACATCGTACGCGACGGCCGGATTGAGATCGTGGATGAGTTCACCGGACGGGTAGTCGATGACCGGCGCTGGCCAGACGGCCTGCAGGCGGCCCTTGAGGCGAAGGAGAGCCTACCCATACAGCCCGGAGGCCGGATACTGGGGTCGATCACGCTCCAGCACCTCCTCAGGCGCTATCCCAAGCTCTCGGGCATGACTGCGACTGCGCGGCCTGCCGCCAGGGAGCTGGAGCAGCTGTATGGCATGAAGGTCCTCGTGATTCCCCCCAACAAACCGTGCGTCCGCGAAGACCTGCCGGATGTGATCTTCACTCACGGAGATGCAAAGATGAAGGCCCTCGTTCGGGAGATCGACCGGGTTCACCTGACGACGAGACCCATCCTGGTCGGAACCCGAAGCGTTGAGGAATCGGAGGTGCTCGCCCGTGAACTCGAGGCGACCGGGATCGCATGCCGGGTGCTCAATGCAAAGAACGACCAGGTCGAGGCCGCAATCATCGCCCAGGCCGGAGCTCCGGGAGCGGTGACCATCTCGACCAACATGGCCGGCCGCGGCACGGACATAAGGCTTGGCGGAGCCGATGAGCGGGAACGTGAGCGCGTGGTCGCCCTCGGCGGCCTTTACGTGATCGGAACCAACAGGCACGAAAGCAGAAGGATCGACGATCAGCTCCGGGGGCGAGCGGGACGCCAGGGAGACCCGGGATCCTCATGCTTCTTCGTAAGCCTCGAGGACGATCTCATGGTGCGCTTTGGGATCGACCGGCTTATTCCACCGCCCTTGCGCCCGTCCCACCAGGCAGAGCCAGTCTCTCATGCCGTGATCCGGCAGGAGGTCGATCGCCTTCAACGCATTGTGGAGGGCCAGAATCAAGACGTCCGCGAGACCCTCTGGCGCTATTCCTCGCTTCTGGAGAAGCAGCGCATTACGCTCCATGAGTGGCGTATGGGCGTGCTCCTGGGGAGCCTGGAATCGGATCTTTGTGCCGCGCGCCTGGCGGGGCGTTATGCCGAACTGTCCGAGCGTTTCGGCAAGGAGGCGGTCCGGGCCGCCGAGCAGGCCGTCACGCTCCACTGGATCGACCGGTGTTGGGCGGACCACCTGGCCGCTGTGGCCGAAGTGCGCGAGGGCATTCACCTTGTCGATATCGGCGGGCTCGATCCCCTGCAGGAGTATCACAAGCAGATTGCCGAGGCCTTCAGGGGACTGCACCGGGCAATCGGGGACGGCATCGTGGAAACCTTCGCGACCTTGGAAGTCACCGACCGCGGGATAGATATCGCCAAGTCCGGTATCCGCGGTCCGGCCTCTACATGGACCTATCTCGTAAACGACCGGGTCTTAAGCGATCTCCAGCGCATGCTTTCAGGATCGGGAAGTTCCGCGACAGGCGCCGCCGCTGTCCTTATGACGTGGCCCATCCTCCTCGTATGGTGGATCCGGGAATGGCTGAAACGAAGGCGGGACTGAGATATCTGCCGGATGTTGCTCAGGTTTCGGGAGACCACGTATAGAATTCCAGATCGCAGACTTCGGTGAAGCCGAGTCTTCGGCAGATAGGGGCCGATGTCGTAAGGATGGCTTGAATCACAGCGGCCTGCGCACCATCCTTCCCGGCATCGATTAGGCGTCGCGCCAGGAGACTCGAGTAGATGCCTCTCCCCCGGTGCTCCTTGTTTGTGGCTGCACCCCGCAGGTGCACGATAGGCGTGCCCGGGACGAATCCCATCGAACTGCAACCGACAGGGTTTTCAATGCCATCTAGATAAGCAAGGTAGATCCGTGTCTTCAACCGTTGGCGGTCTCTGAACAGGACGTCGTACATAAAGTGTACGACCTCCCTCGGGGCGGGGAACGCCTCAGCCATGGTCTCACTTGCGACGGCGACTTCCTCGGGGGTGGCTTCACATATCCTCACGGCGGGGTTGACGTGGAAGCGCACGCTCAGATCGGTGAGCACCATACCCGCGGCATCAAACATCTTGATGAGCCCTGCACTTCCGAGCCTTGCCCCGAGGTCATCCGGTGTCGTGCTCGGACCGATCACCCACCCGAAGGCTTTTTGTTGTCCCGCAAAGTGGTCGCAGGCTGCTCTGATCGCATCGTCGGCATCTTCATGGGTCAGGCTTGCCGATGTGATCATGTTGACCATCGGATGGGATAGGGCCGTCTCGTGCCCGAGGATGCCCGGTATTTTGAGGTAACTGACCATTCCATCGATCTCGGGAAGCATCGCAAAACTGGTCTCTACGGCACCGATGAGTGCGGACCTATCCAATCTCATACACCGGAGTCCCCTTGAGTCTCATTACACTCCGACCGGGGCGGCAAATCAATGTATTTGTGCCGGCCTGACGGAGAGGGTCGGATCTTGGAAGTTGAATTCACAGAGTGGATTCAATCTACAAGATCTGACCCCACGAGACGTTCGAGCGCCCTGGAAGCCACGTCTCTCGACCTTCCGGGAGGCGCGGTCTCAAGTAGAATCCTGTAGTGCTCTATGGCCCGGTCCGTGAGTCCCATCCGTTCCAGGGCGACCGCGAGATTCCCCCGGGCATTGAGCAGTGAAGGGTCGGCATCGACCGCCGCTTCGAGATAGACTATGGCCGAATCCACGTTGTCCGACCTGAGGAAGGCCAGCCCCAGGTCTGAAAGCAAGAGCGTGCTGCCCGGCTGGTTTTCCAGCCCTTCCCGGATAACACCGACAGCATCGGCTGCTCTTTCCATCCTGAGAAGCAGCGAAGCCTCGGCGTGGTAGGCGGGTTCGGCAAAGGGATCGATGGATCTGGCTCGCCGAAACATGGGCAAGGCCCGGTCAGGCTCTCCCATAGCCTCGAAGGTAAGTCCCATTCCCACGTATGCATTGACCAGAGTCGAATCCAGCTCGACGGCCTTCCTGAAATTCTCCAGAGCCCCCTGGTGCTCACCCCTGGACAGATAGGCATTGGCCAGATTGGAGTGAACCCCCGCGGGTGATGGATTTCCTTTGAGCGCCAGCTTGTACTCCGCGACGGCCTCATCTGTCCTCCCGGCCTGAGCCAACAGACCCCCGAGCAGATCGTGGCTCCCGAAAAAGCCGGGATTGATCTCCACTGCCTTTTTCGCGGCCTCGAGGGCCTCGCGCATCATGCCACACGCAAGCAACAGCTGGGCGCTGTTGCTATGGGTTGCTTCGTCATCGCTTGCTGCAGCCATAGCCTTGCGTATGTTCTCTCTCACGCCTGCCGCATCACCGTTGCTGCGCGCCCACCGGGCCATCTGCAGGTAGTAGCTCCCGCTGAGGAGCCTGGAGGCCTTGTCGCGAAGATCCGCGGCCACTCCGCGGACCGTGTAATCCTCCGGGGACCCACAGTCCCCCCCGGTCTCTTCCAGCACATAGACCATCCCGCAGATCACCGGTTCTCTGCCCATGACGCGCGCCGGGGCAGGTCCCAGGATTGCGACCTTCGATATCCCAAAGGTCGCAGCGGCCTTGGCCGCACACTCCTCTATGTCGGCCATGCGGCCGCCAGCGCCTATCAGTGATGGATTGGATGCCTCGATGTCGAATACCTGCACCCCATCAGACTCGACCAGTGACAAGTAGAGCAACGGGAACGCAGAAGGCTGGCCTCTGGTGATTATGACGCAACCCTCGCCACAGGCATCGCGCGCGCTCCGCCGTATGGCTTCGGCATAATCCCGGGCGAACCACTGATCGGCCCGCGGCTGAATCGAGGTCAGGCTAAACGCAAGGACCAGGTAGGCCGCGCCGACCGCGACATGGCCCGTCCAAGCACCGATCCTGCCGGCCATGACGACAACCCGCTGCAACCCCAGTCCGGCAAGCAGACCCACGCCCACGAGAGCGGGAAACATGTGGCTTTCTATGTCCGGGATATTGTAAACAGCGTAGTGAAAGCCGAAGAGCACCACCATAGCGGCGAGACCCACCCTGACACGCAACCTGCCCGCTCCAAAGACAAGTCCGAAAAGGGCTGCCAGTGTAAAGCCAACTCCGGCCTGCCCGGCCGTCGCCCCGAGGAATCGAAGCAGATCGACTCCCCGGCCTGCCGGGTTGAATTCCCTCAGCCGCCACCTATAGTTCTGAGCACTGATATGAGACAGGAACCCGGACAGCGTGTCCGTCCGCCCCCATGTTATAGGAGGCCCTAGGCTTGCCCGGATGGGGATATATAGCCACACGCTGAGGCCGAGACCCAGCATGAGGGCGGCCACAAGAACAGTCTTCACCTTCGGCTTCAGGCCCAGGCCGGCCACCATGATGCCCAGGGCGGAGATCAAGGGATAGATCATGGTCAGATGGTGCGAGAGTGCGAGTCCGCCCAGGAGGCCGATCAGCAAGAAACTCCGCTGGCCGTAACGCCGCGCCGCAAGGGCGATATGAAGGAGCAGCGCCGTATAAATGGCGTTGAAAGCATAGACCTCGGCAGTTGTAGCCTGCAACCAGAACGCCCCCAGTGTTCCAAGACCGAGACTGACGGCTACTGCAAGCAGCCTGCGAACGCCCAGGTTCACCTGAATGAGATAGAGCACGGCCAGGGTCATAGAAGCCGCAAGCGCGGATATCAGGTTGTAGCGGTAGGCCATCGATCCGAAGGCAAGTGCCGAGGAAAGGAGTCTGCCTATCAAGGTATAGAGCGGATAGCCCGGCGGATGAGCAATGCTGAGGGTCCTCGATACAGCGATAAGCTCGCCGCTGTCTCCCGGCAACACGTCCTTGGGCAGAGTCGCCGAATACAGGATCATGCCGAGCCCGAACACAAGAATCGCGGGTAAGTACTTCTTCAAATCACGTCTCCAACGGACTCAAGGTGCGGCCGGCCCTGCCGGCTCCTGCCGCGGCTGTGGTCGCCGACCATACGGTTTCCGAATCCCGATGCAGAAAGTCGGGTCATGTGAATTACCATGATAGGACATGGGGGCGGCTTTTGCCACAGTATACTTGCGTACCAACAAGATCGGCTGGAGAGGGCGTCGGGATGCCGATCGGCGCCGGCGAGAATCGCAGGGAACCGTTTCATCGATGCTTCGTCAAAAAGGAGAGATCCCGGCCGGCCGCCGGCGCGGGCTTTTCTCTTTATGGCGGATGGGCGATATATTATGCTTATGATGGCGGTTGTGTATTCCCGAGAAAGCATAGGTCTGGAGGCTCAGGATGAGGGTCTGCGGTAAACTGATATTGCTGATCGTTGCCTGTCTCATGGTCTCCTGCGGAGCAAAGGAGAAGAGACTAAACGTCATAATCATAGGGATCGACACGCTGAGGCCCGACCACATGGGATGCTACGGATATCAGAGGGAGGTCAGCCCCAATATCGACGAGTTGGCAAACCGGGGTGTCCTCTTCGAAGATGTTGTAAGCCAATCTCCGTGGACGCTGCCGTCCTTTGCTACCGCACTCACATCCCTGTATCCCACACAACACGGCGCCGGCTCTCTCGAGACGCATTCCGGCGGCGCATACGGCACGCGTTTGAGCACCTCATTCCCACCCCTCGCCATGATGCTCCTCAAGAGGGGGTATTCCACGGGGGCCGTCATCAACGCTCCGGCGCTGGCCCCTGAACTCGGTGTCGATCGGGGGTTCGAATCCTACCTCACCGTGCCGCGTTGGAAAAAGAGGCGGGCCGACGAGACCACCAGGGACGTTCTCGCATGGATAGACGCAAACCGGGAAGGCCCGTTCTTCATGTTCGCGCACTATTTCGACCCTCACTTGGATTATGAACCTCCACCACCCTACGACGAGGCGTTCGACACCGGCTACACGGGGACCATCGGCGGTGTCTTCACCCGCGAGACCTATGGCAAGATGGAGGATGTACTCACACGGAAGGACGATCCCGAGGCTGAGCGTGAGTGGGATCACGTCAGGGCGCTCTATGACGGGGAGATACTCTTTACGGACAAGGCTGTGGGCGCGCTGCTCGAAGGTCTCGAGCAACGCGGCCTCAGCGACAATACACTCATCGTTCTCATGGGCGATCACGGTGAGGAGTTTTTCGATCATGGCGGGTTCGAGCACGGGCATACGCTATACGATGAGTTGATAAAGGTTCCCCTGATGTTCTCCCTGCCCGGGAGACTGCCCGAAGGCAAGCGGATCGAGGACCAGGTGAGAACTCTGGACCTACTGCCCACGGTCCTGGACATTCTCGGAATAAGGGCCTGGACCCATCTAGAGGGTGTCAGTCTCATGCCGCTCATCACCGGAAAGGGCGAGTTGGAACATGGAGGGGCCCACCTGCTTCCGGCCGGATTCGCCTACACCGAGTGCATGCTCTACGGGACGGAAAAGAAGAGCGTGACGGCCTATCCGTGGAAACTGATATACGATACAGTGACCAGGGAGGAGTGTCTGTTCGACCTGGCGCACGATCCCAAAGAACTCAAGAACGTGGTCTCAGAGGACCCGGCTACCAGAGATCTCCTTGAGGAGGTATTGTTCAAGACCATGATGAGCGTGTCCGAGACCTGGTACGTGGAGATCGCGGGAAGCGGGGAGCCTCATGTGTTCGACGTCGCGGTCAGCGTCCCGAATAGACCCATAAGCGGGAATATCAAGATGCGCTTGTTCATGGACCGTGACGGACACATCGTCGATGAGGAGAGCCTGCCCCTGACGGAAGCCACTGAGGACATCATCCGCCTCCAGGGGCTCGAGCTCGGCGGCACAATGACAATCGCCTTCAAGGCCACACCGAGAATGGTGCCCGTCAAGTTCGACTTCCGGATCGATGGACAGCCCGCCAAGAACGTAACCTACCTGGGCGAGGGCCTCGCCGCCCCTGATTCCATGCCTTTCAAGCAGAAGGGTGGGCGATTCGTGAGCTCGGAAGGGATTCCGCAGAGCCGGCCTCAGCCTCCTTACATTCTCGTGTGGCACGCCGGTACGGGGTTCGAGCCCGGTGAGCGGGTCGAGCTCGGCGACGACACCAAGCAGCAGCTGAAGGCCCTGGGCTACATTCAGTAGCAAAGACGGGGGTCTAAAGCAGAGGTTCCACCATTCCCGGGTCGAGACGCATCATGCGGTAGACCTGGACCCGGTGCTTGCCCATCATCGCAGGGTTAAACCACTCCCAGACGATGTCGCCATCCCCGGTGATCTCGAAGCAGCGCCCCATGTCCCCTTCGCATATCAACGTGTTGCCGTTGGGCAAGCGTTGGCAGGACCCTTTTTCCGGAGTGAAGAAACTCTGTGGAGGATCTCCGACATATTCCCACTCGATCTCCTCGGTGAGCGGGTTAAGCTCTATGACCCGGGAGTACTTGCGTCTGGTCCCGTTATCGAATATGAGTATGTTCCCGCTTTCCACCACGGTGGGATGGTGGGGCCACTCCAGCTCGCCCTCTCCCCAGACCCAGAGCACCTCACCTGTGTCTCCGCCAAGAACCGCAATCTGATTGATGTTGCGGAAACAGATCAGCAGGTTGCCCGCTTCGAAGCGCCGATCGGCCTCACCGACAGGAGTCCGAGGAATGATGCTTATGGTGTTGAGATGGAATTGATCGTACCTTAACGGCCAGGCGTCTATTTCAGCCTTGGCGGATTCGGCGCGTGCGGTCAGAGGTTCCCAGGTCTCCGGGTCTATTCCCTCCGCAAGCAGGCTGTCGAGAATCGTGTCGATGAAGGACCGCTGGTCGAATGTCCGCTTTATCTCGTCAAGATGGTCGTAGGTCGACCATCGCGCCACCTCCTCGCCGGCCTTATCCAGACGGACGATGGCAGGAAACCTTACCCGGAGCCGCCTGTGAGTATGTATCTCCCGGGCCGCAACCAGGAGACTGCCGTCGGGGAGCGGAGTCAACTCATGATGGGAATCGATCTTCGTCCTCCAGATCAGATTCGAGTCCCAATCCAGCCGCAAGACATCGTAGAACTTGCGGATAACCACCACATCCCCGTTGGGGTACATGATGGCATGATCCCAGTGGCGCGGCTTGTCGTCGGGATAGGTCCACGTGTGGACCGTATTACCCTCCATATCCATGAGCACGACCGAGGAGGTCAGCCTGTCGCAGTAGATATTGTACCCCTGGTAGGCCATGGCCCTGGAGTAGAGTGTGACCCCCGCCCTTTCCGGAGCAACCTCTTCTTGGGTAACTGTGGTGTAGGGCACCGACCGCAGGACCTTGAGCCTCTCTTCGAGGACCTTGGCCCGGTCGTCCTTGTCGTCTCCTGCGATCAGGCCGTGAACGAGGATGGCCATGCAGGTGAAACCCGTCAGAGCGACAGCTATGACCTTCGCACTCCGTCCACAATACATGGTTGGTCCACTCTCCTGCCTGACGTGCCCGGGGCTTCACCCAGCTAGGCGAGCATCCCCGTCCGCCCCTGCGGCGACATACGCTCCATATCCGGAGTATAAGCTGATCTATTCCAAGTTCAAAGGGGGTAGTATGCGTCAGCGTACCAGGATGATCTTCCGCCTGAGGTCCCCGCCGGCCAAGCGTATTCTGGCATAGTACACCCCGGAAGGCATGACTTCTCCGCGGGGGCCGGTCCCACCCCACTGACCCGAAAGACAACCGGGGCTTGGTTCCAGGTTCAGGACTTCGACAAGCCTCCCGGAGACATCAAACACCGAGCATGTGGCCTTCGGCGACTGGGTGCCGATGAGGCTTATGACCACACTCCCCGGCGACGGATTGGGATAGGCGGCTAGATGCGCGGAGCCGATGCCGGTGTCGTCCCCGTCTTCGGACGGGCTTTCCCCGACCTGGTATGCCGGGCTGAAGCCGCTGCACTTTCCGTGAGGATAGTCTATGGCGGCCACCCTCCAGTAACATGGGCCCAGGAAGAGCCGTTGGGAGGAAACAGCGTACTTCGCGCTTTTCAGACCGGAGATGGTTACCGGGGTCCGGAAGTCTTTGTCGCTCGAGATTTCCAGTTCATATCGACCACCCTCCCCGCTCGTCTCGGTCCAGGACAGCAGGTATCCACCGAAACCCTCGGTCTGTGCGATCATCTCCGGCGGTTCCGGTGGCGCGCTCAGACAGGTGAACTCGTAACAGGCGATGTCGCTTACCCTCAACAGGCTGGATGTGGAAGACGACGAAAGCGAGCAGGCCGTGCTGTCGATTGCAGTCACAAACACAAGGTGCGATCCCAGAAGCAACGGCGATGCCGTAAATTCCCAGGCTACATCGGATCCCTGTCCGATAACCGTAGCCTCCCGCCACCCGCCCCTGAGGTTATCGATCTTGTAGAGGACCTTCATGATTCCGTAGTTGCGCGGCGTCCCAAGCGAGGCCGCGGTCCCGCTCAGGGTGGGCGTCCGGGAATAGGCCACGTCACCGGCCAGTGAATCGATGTCCACGTCCAAGCTCGGGGCTATCTTCTCGCGGAGCTGGAATATCTCCACAGAATTGCCGGCATGATTTGTAACATAGAGCTTTTCAAGCACCGGGTCATAACCCGAATTATGCGGCTCGTAGCCCACAGGTATACGCAAGGTAGATAGGAAGTTGCCGTCTATGAGGCTTATCACGTTGTCGTCCCAGCTCGCAGCAAATGCCCGGTCCAGCCACTCGTCCGCCTCAACTTCGCCAAGACCTGCCGCGCCTGCTGCAGGGCGTATTGTGAGATCGTCCCCACTCACCACGGCGACCTCTCCGTCATGCCTGCTGGATACATAGATGGTGTTGGTATTGGTGTTGATACCGAGAAAGGAAGGATTGAGGCCGACCGGGATCTTGGTCCTCTCAAGCGTGGTCCCGTCCACCGCGCTTATGCTCCTGCCGCCGGAGTCCACCGTGTACACCGTGTTGGTCACAGGGTTGTGCCTGACTAACAGGGGGTTATGACCCACCGGAGCGAAAACCGAGGTGAGATCGGCCCCTGAGACCACCGTCAGGGTCCAGCTTGTCCGGTTGGCAACATAAATCATGTTGGTTTCCATGTTGGCGGTGACCGAGCAGGGGTACCCCCCGCACCTCACCAGGGTGGTATCCAATGTTTGCGTGTCAATCACACTTAGATCGCGCGAGTACCTGTTACTCACATACATCGTGCCGGTATTGAGGTTGAGGGCCATCCCATGAGCGTATTCGCCTACGGAGGCCATGATCGTGTCGGGATCGTCGCTCCGCTTGATCACCAGGGCCGCGGATTTGGCACACAGCACATACAAATCATCGGTTATGGGGTCTATCATGGCCGCGTTGGGGCTATCCGCTACTTTGAGAGTGGAAACAGCATTGGTATAGCCGTCGATGATGGTCACGTTCTTGGTATAGTAGTTGGGCGTATAGACTCGGTGGGTCTCGAAATTGATGGCGATTGGGCCGGGACCGCCGCCGGCCGCGACTCGGGCGCCCACGTAGTGCGAGGCATCGAGGACGCTTATGCAGGCTCCGCCTGCATCGGCCACGAAACACCTGTTGGTTATCGGGTGTACCGAAAGGTGGGCGGGACTGCCAGGCAGCGACACCATGGATGTGTCGCCATCCGAATCAACCTCCACCACAAGCCCCCCTCCGGGGAGCGTGGCAAAACCACGGTCGGAAAGAGGATCGATACACACCGCAAGGGGCTCGTAGGGCAACGCAAGGTTCGTGACCGCGTAGGTGTCGGTATCGACTATCGACATATTGTGGGGAGCACCTATCACGTAGATCTTGCCGGTCTCCGGGTTAAGGGCGAGTCCTGTCGGCGAAAATCCCAGCGCAACGCTGAAGAGCGAGTCGGATTGGAGGAGAAACACGGAGAGTTCGCTGTCACCCGAATTTGCGATATAAAGAGCCCCTCTTTCCGGGTCTATCTCGAGCGCGGCGGGTCCGTTGCCTGTTGCGAAGCAGGCCGTGTCACCGCTTGAAGGGTCGAAGCGGACCAGGAGATTTGCGTCACTCAGCAAGACAAAACCCATACCCGTCGCAGGATCAACGGCCACAGCGGAAGGTCTGCCCGCACAGGCGATGGTATCAGCCGGCACCATCTGCTCGACTACTGAAACGGTGCTGTCTCCGGAATTGAGAACGAACACCCTGTCCCTCATAGCATCGACCGCCATGGCGGTCGGGGCATCTCCCACATCTAGCATAACGGTGTCACCGGTTTCGATGGTAAGCGCGGTGATTCTATCTGCAGCCTCATGGACCGCATACAACACGCCCGTCGCGGGGTTGAGGGCCATCGCGGTGGCCTCGGCTGAGAGATCGATCCGGCTTGTCGCGTATGTTGCCTCGTCGATCCGGATCAGGAAGGCTGCGTCCGCCGCCACAAAGATGTCGGCGGTCACTGGGTCTATGAGCAAGCCCTCCGGTGAGGCCTCGAGATCGATATCTCCACAGTGCCACATGGCCCAACAGGCAGGCGCGGTAAAGGTGACTGCAAGCATACACAATATGGGCAACACTCGCGTAAATCTCACAATTCGTCCTTTCATATGAAAACGCCGGCGAGTCGGCAAAGCTCCCGGCGTCCCTTTTCCTATGGTCACACTTATTCTACCATGTCCTGCCTCCCAAAGTCAAGCGTTTGGGCATGGCGGTCGGGGGCCGTCGCGGGGCCACTTCCGTGCCAACCAAGGTTTTGGCAGTGTCGGCTCTCCGTGGCTGAGGTTGGTCCGGTCGCCTCGAAGGCCGTCGGGCGCGGAGACCGGACGTTACAGAGGTACGCCGCAATGACGAGCCACGAGTGTAACGCGGCAGACGGGCGGTTTTCACTCCCCACTCGCCCAGGCCGCCTCCCCCAACCCATACTTCTTTATCTTTCGCCAGAGGGAACTGCGGCCGATGCCGAGCCGTTTCGCCGCCCGTGACCGGTTGCCCTTGCAGCGCCTGAGCATTTCCACGATCGCAGTCTTCTCCACATCGTCAAGTGATTCCAGCGTCTTGAGAGCGCTCTCCGTCCCTGCGGGGCCGGCCTCATAGATGTCCTGGGGCAGATGCTCGGGGAGGATGATATCCCCCCGGCAATGCACGAATGCATGCCCGATAGCGTTCTCGAGCTCCCGGACATTGCCCGGCCAAGCATAGTCAATAAGAATGTCCATGGCATCCGGATGGACTTTGCCGACCTGCTTTCCGGTGTCTTTGTTGTACTTCTTGATGAAGTGCCGGACCAGAAGGGGAATGTCTTCGTCTCGCTCTCTCAGGGGGGGAAGTCTCAAGGCCACAACGTTTATCCTGTAGTAGAGATCCTCTCTGAACTTGCCCTCGCTTATCATCTGCTTGAGGTTCCGGTTGGTAGCGCAGATCAGGCGGACATCAACCTGGGTCGTGCGACTGTCTCCCACGCGCTCGAATTGTTTGTTCTCCAGCACGCGTAAGAGCTTCACCTGCGTGGCCGGACTTACTTCAGAGATCTCATCAAGGAACAGGGTGCCCCGGTCCGCCAGCTGGAATCGGCCCTTTCTATCGGACGTGGCCCCGGTGAAGGCCCCCTTCACATGGCCGAAGAGCTCGCTTTCCAGGAGCGTCTCAGGAAGCGCCGCACAGTGTACGGCCACGAATGGTTCGCCGGCCCGTGGGCTCTCGTAGTGGACTGCCCGCGCGGCAAGTTCCTTACCGGTCCCGGTATCACCTTGGATCATCACGGTCACATTGGTGCGGGCGACCGATCTTATGAGATTGTAGACCTCCTGCATCTCATGGCTCTTTCCGATCAGGTTGCGAAAGGAGTATTTGGCCTTTAGCTCCTCCGTCAGCGTCTTCACCCTGGAGAGGTCCCGGAAACTCTCAACCGCCCCGACCACGTCGCCATTCTCATCCTTGAGAAGAGCGGCGGACACGCTCACGGGTATCAGACTGCCGTCCTTGGAAGCTATGTCCATCTCGACTTCGACTATGGGCTTGTCGCTGTGCGTGAGCTCCCGCACAGGGCAGGCATTCTCACATCCCCTGCTCTTGAATACAGTGTGACACGGCCTTCCCAGTACCTCCTCGGCACTGTAGCCCGTTATCCGCTCAGCCGAGCGGTTGAATGATGTGACCGCAAGATCCCTCGAGAGCGTCACCACGCCGTCGGCGATGCTGTTCATGATCGCATCGGACCGCTCCTTCTCACGGATGATCTCGCGGCTGAGCTCGGTCATCCTGAAGGTCATCTCCAACATCTCATTGAGGTTCCTGAATACCACCACAGCCCCTACGATCTCACCATCGCTGCGTCTCAGAGGAGAGGTGTTGACGGCGATTTCTATCTCACCGTCATCAGATGTGAGTACATGGCAGCGGCAGTTGGAGAGCACCACCCCGCTGTCAAAGGTCCGCCTGGCGGGGCATGCTATTTCACAGCGGTCGGAGCGGAAAACTTCCTGGCAGGTTCTGCCCACAACGTCGCTTGCGAGATAACCGGTTATCCTCTCGGCGCCTTCGCTGAAGGCCACAATCCTCTCGCCGGTATCAAGGACCATTACACCGTCAATGAGGCAGATAAGTTCAGCGGCCCGATGGCCATCGAAATCTCTGTCTTCCATGAGCTCAAACCTCTGCCGATCTTCGTGAATACCCCGGGCCAAGAGCTGCACAGGTCTCAGTTGGATTGCCAGAGCTCTTTGAACTTCTCCACGCTGGCCAGTACATAGCGCCGATCGTTCGAGAAGACCTCCATCGTGAAAGTGCCGTCATAGCCGGTCTTCTTGATCGCCTTGACCACCTCGTCCCAGTCTATTCTCCCCGCACCGAGCGGCAGATGATCGTCATCGCGCATTCGGTTGTCGGACAGATGCACGTGGGCCAGCTTGTCCTTGAAAGCGCTGAGGATCTGGTTGAACCTGTTGCGGCCCACAAAAGCATGACCGACATCGAAATGGAATCCCACACCGGGGACCGAATTGAGGACTGATTTCAAGGGTTCCACCGAGGAGAAGATGCCGGGAATGTTCTCAACCACGATCGCGATACCCCTCTTGACGGCTTCATCCGAAATGATCTTGAAACTGAGGGCATTGAGACTTATGGTGGCCTGGCTATCCATAGCTCCTTTGCCGGGATCGGGATGGACCGTTACCATCTTGGCTCCAGCCTCCCTGAAGAAGTCCAGGGTCCTGATGACATCACCGACTGCCGCATCGCGAAGAGCGTTGATCGGCGAGGCGAAGGGCAGGTAATAGGCGGTGTGTCCAACGACTGATAGCCCGCCCGCCGTGAGCGCTTTTAGCACCTCCTGCCTGCGGATGACATCGATGTGAGTGCTGGGATACTCGAGCGTCAGGTCCACAAAATCAAATCCACTGGAGGCAATGAATTCAATCTCCGCAACCGGATCGGTTCGCGGATTGTTCATCAGACCAATCTGCATCTATACCCCGGATAGGTGCCGCTAAATCAGGTCGGAGTCCTTTTCTTCGACTTGCTCTTCCTTCTTGGAGAAAAGGTCCTTCAGCCCGGAATAGGACACGAAACGGACAACCTTCTTGGACGGCACCTTGACCGGTTCGCCGGTTCTCGGGTTTCGGGCGATTCTCGCCTTTCGCACCTTCACCTTAAAGGCACCCAATCCCGGCAGGATGAACTCACCCTTGCTCTGGAGCTCTTTCCTGGCGAGGACAACCAGCCCATCATAGAAGCGCTCGACATTGGCCTTCGAGATGCCGCTGGCACGCATGATCCCCTCGATCATCTTGTCCTTGGTCATTCTGCACCTCCTTGTAGGCTATGAGCCAAGCCTACAGGCATAGGCGTTCCTTGTCAACAAATCAACGTGGTATGGCGTCCCCGCTCCGGGGGGACGGCCCTCTGCAGCGTCGTGGTTCCAACCACGACGAAGCACAGAAGAGCTCTACGGGCTCGGATCGGGGCGGCGGTCCGCATCTTCCCCGGACAGATCCATCTTGACGGTCAGAAATCTGAGGAGATCCTTAAGAGCGATCAGACCGACCAGGCGACCGCCCTCGGTGACCATGAGCCTGCTCTGCCCCGTCTTGCCCATGAGTGAAAGCGCCGTAGTCGCGTCGGTCTCCGGTCCGATCGAGTTCTCGGGAGAGCACGGTTGGGCGACATCCGCGACCTTGCGCTCCGCCCACTTGTCGCGCGGGACCGCCTTGATCTCTTTGGTCGTTATACAGGCCACCAACCCGCCATCCTTGGTCACCGGATACATCTTGAAGTGGTGTTTGTAAACGTAGTCTTCCACGAGGTCCTTTATGCTGATGTCCGGCGGCACAGTGACCGGCTCCCGCTTCATGAAACGCCCCACGGTCTCACCTTCGAGAGCGCGCCGGATCAAGACCCTCTGATAGGACATCTGTGACGCCCTGCGTATGAAAAGGCCTATGAGCGCCCACCATATGCCACCCAGGAATGCTCCCCTTATGAAGTAGATGACGCCCAGCACGATCAGTACAATCCCAAAGGCCGAACCTATCTGGGAGGCAACCCTGGTCGCCCACCGAAGGCTTCCCTTCCAGTACCAGAGCGCCGAACGCAGTACCCGTCCCCCATCCAGAGGGAAGGCCGGTACAAGATTGAACCCGGCCAGGATGATATTGATGGCGCCCACGTAGAAGAGGATACCAATCGCAGGCTTCGCCCACCCGCCCGCGCGGCCTACCAGGTAGATGCCTAAGAAGATCAGGCCCAGCACAACGCTGGTGATGGGACCGGCTATCGACATGAAGAACTCGGACTTGGCGCTCGGAGGCTCGCTCTCCATCTCCGCAACGCCCCCGAAGAGAAACAAGGTTATCCCGCGGATAGGGAGCCCGAATCTTCTTGCAACCAGGGAGTGGAAGAGCTCATGCACGATTATGGAAGCGAAAAGCCCTGCGGCACCCAGAGCACCCATCCACCAGTAGGTCTTCAAGGGAAGCCCCACAAGATAACGCGGGAACACTCCCTCTGCCAGCGACCATGTCACGAGCACGGCCACTATGATCCAGCTCAGGTCGATACTGACCCTGAAGCCGAAAAGACTGAATAGCTTAATCTGCTTTCCAAACATCCTGTCCCACCTATTCCTCCACGTTGAGCCGGGTAGCGGCATGCCGCTCGATCACCCTGAAGGTGAAACTCCAGATAATGCTATGATTCACGCCGGCTCCGCCGTGGCCGCAACAACCGATGAAGCAACCCCGTCCCAAGACTGCCCGAGGACGTGTGATCCCCCCGGGGACGCCGCGCTCTAGTCGCCTGCCTCTCCACCGGCTTCCTCAACCTCCGTGACCGGGGCTGTTGTGAAGAGATAGGTCCGGAGTTCCCGATCGAAATTGGGCATCTCCCTCCGAAGCCACTCCAGGGCCATCGAGGCGTGCTCTATCTCCTCATTCCGATTGTGAAGGAGAATGGCCTTCAGGCTCTCATCCCGAGTGACATCGGCCCTCTGGTTATACCAATCCACAGCCTCCAGCTCCTCAATCAAGCTGGCTAACGCCCTGTGGACCTCCTGGGCTTCAGGTGACAACCCCGATTCGTTGTAAACCGTTCCCATACAAGACTCCCTTTCCCGTTTTGTGAGACCCCGTGCAATACTCAGCTAACCTCGTAGGCTTGATTAGAACACAGTGGCCCCCACGCTGTCAACGCTCCCCGGACCCTATCACCTCCCGTGACAGGGTTCCTTCCTTATGTGATGCACCGGCAAGCGTTTTCGTCGCTCCTGCAATCCCCATCCCGACCGCACTCCGAGGTGGACTCCGGGCGGATTCTGCCTTATGCTGGGCAATATGGAGAGCAAAGACACGCTTGAGGCCTACCGCGGCAAGCGGGACTTCAGGCACACGCCGGAGCCCTCAGGCGAAGCGACCCACAAGGGCAAGAAGCCCATATTCGTGATTCAGAAACATGCTGCCCGGCGGCTCCATTACGACTTCCGCATCGAGGTGGGCGGAGTGCTCAAATCATGGGCCGTGCCCAAGGGCCCATCCACCGACCCCCGTGACAAGCGGCTGGCTATGCCGACCGAAGACCATCCGATGGAGTACGCGGATTTCGAGGGCGTCATCCCTCAGGGCGAGTATGGCGCTGGGACCGTGATGGTCTGGGATACGGGGACCTACGTCAATATAAGGAAGAAGGACGGCAAGGGAATACCGATGGAGCAGTGTCTCAGGGAGGGGCATGTCGCCATCCGGCTCGATGGTAGGAAACTTGAAGGCGGCTACGGCCTTGTCCGCACCGGCAAGGGCGAGAAAGCAAGATGGCTCCTAATTAAGATGAAGGATGACAAGGCCGACGCCCGCCTGAACCCCGTGAGCTCCCAGCCCAGGTCCGCCATAACCGGCAGGACCATCAAGCAGATCGAGAAAGAAGAAAGCGCTTGAGGGCGATCAGGCTGTCGAAGAACACCCGCCTGCTGCCTTAGTTGCTAGAGGAGCTGCGACACCCACTTCGCAGCTTCTACGACTAGGATGTCGTCGCCGCCATCGGGCGCAGCCGGGACGTCGGACTTATTTCAATATGTCATTCAGAAGGTCGAGATAGTCCGAAAGCAGCCTAGTCATCAGGAACTTCCTGCGAACCGATTCCCTCGCCGTTTTCCCCAGCTCGGTTCCCAACTTGGGGTTCTTCATTATCTCAAGAACAGCATCCGCAAATCCCTGGTCGTCATCGGCTTCTCTCAAGAAGCCGTTTTCTCCGTCGGTGATCTGGTGGGCTATCCCGCCGACATTGGAGGCCACCACAGGCTTTGCTTTCCACAAAGCCTCGGTGACGCTCAGACCAAAGCCTTCTTTGGCGGACTTCTGCACTATCACCGCCGAAGACCGCTGAAGGGCGTTCACCAGGATGTTGTTCTCACTCGTGATGAAAAGCACATCACCCTTCTTGATACGGTCGTCCGCACGCCTTCTTACTTGCTCGAAGACCTCCTGCCCTTCAGGATCATCCGTTGCCATGCTCCCACAGATCACCAGACGGCAATCGACCTTCTTTTTGACTGCTTCGAAGACATCCAGTACCTCACCCGGGCCCTTCCACTTGTCGAACCTGGATACCTGGCTTAGGAGCGGCTTGTCGGTGGGAATACCGAATTTCTTCATCGTTTTGGCAATGGTCATATCGCTGATGTCCATGTTCTTCGGAGAAAGCGGATCGATGGCCGGGTATATCACACGCTGAAATACCGGCAGGTCCTCCCTGCGGTACTTGGGACTGGAGATCACCACTATGTCGTATCTGAGGATGTAGCCCTTGAGAAACTCCCACAGTTTGATGTTAGGGTCTGAAAGATCCACATGGACCCTCCAGAGCCAGGGTTGACGCTTGCGATAGTACTTGATCAACGGCAGGGGCTGGGGATCGTGAATGATCACGCAATCGTGATCGATATGGCAATAGGAGGAGAAATCGCCGTTGGCCTGGCTGTAAAGATTCTTCTTCATCTGGGTGAGGT
>CAZRAU010000045.1:0-24414 GCA_964598025.1 uncultured bacterium | reverse complement strand
TGCCGACCGCGGTGACCGTAGCCACCTCGTATTGCTCGACGGCCTTGTCCCGCCAGCCCGAGAGCGTGTAGATCACGATAGTAAACGACACTGTTGGGAAGATCTTCTCCCGGCATACCGCCTGAACCAGGGCTCGGCTTCCTCATATTCCCGCTTGAAGACGTACATGTAACCCAGCTTCTCCAGGGACATGCAGAAATCAGGTTTGATCTCCACTGCTTCCTTATAGGACATGATGGCATCATCGAGGTGGGCCTGGAAGGCATAGAGATCGCCCCGCGTGTCGTATGGATTGGCTTCATCGGGCGCGAGGGCTATGTACTTATTGATCGCCCAGATAGACCTGTCGAAATCGCCGACACAGTGATAGGCATAACCCAGATTGTTATAGGCCATCTTAAACATGGGATCTATCTCGATGGCCCGCGCATTGTTCCATGGCTCGGTCAAACCGGTGGAGATCGAAATCATAGATATATCCAAGGGTGCAGAGCATCTCCTTGTCGTCAGGGTAGTTACGCAGGGGTCGCATGAGTGCGATATACACAGTCAGACTACATTACACCGACTGGCCGAGCCAGAATCAACAGGTTTATGCCTCAGCATGATCCGCGCGATGCCCTCTTCCGTGCTCAGATCGGGCTTGCGGGCCGGCCGCCCCAAATGGTAATACGCAATAGGGGGGATCAATATCGGTGAGAAGCAAAAGCACTGAGAAGACGGAGCAGTACATAAGGGAGATGCCGAAGGTGGAGCTTCACCTCCATCTGGAAGGCGCAATTCCCCATGAGACCCTGCTCAGCCAGATCCGGCGGAAGGGTACCGAGCCTTCGATCAAGACGGTTGAGGACCTCGAGGCGAAACTCACGTATACGGATTTCCCGAGCTTCATCGACCTCTGGGTCTGGAAAAATACTTTCATAGAGAATGAGCATGATTTCGAGGAGATCGCGTACGCCGTGCTTGAGGGCTTGAGCCGACAGAACGTCAAGTACGTGGAGGCGTTCTACGCACCGGGGGACTACAGCCGGCACGGCCTCTCGGTAGATGGGATTACCGAGTGCGTGATCGCAGGGAAGGAGCGGGCGGGACGGGAGTTCGGCATCCGTTGTGAGCTGATCCTGGATCTCATAAGGGACCACGGACCTGAGATCGGGATGACGAGGCTGGATGAGGTCACCCCCTATCTAGGCAAGGGCGTTATCGGTATCGGCATAGGCGGAAGCGAGCAGACCTTCCCGGCGGGCCCTTACGCGGATGTCTACAGGGAGGCTAAGCGGCGAGGCTTCCGGCTTACCGCTCATGCCGGCGAGGTCGCAGGTGCGGATTCCGTTCGGTCGGCAATAGAAGACCTCGGAGCCGAGCGCATCGGTCACGGCCTGAGAGCCTACGAGGACCCCGGAGTCCTGGCCATGCTCAAGGAGCGCCGGATCCCGCTCGAGATGTGCGTCATCAGCAATTCAAGAACCGGTGTTTGCCCTTCCGTCAAGGACCACCCGATCAAAGACTACTTCAGGCGGGGCCTCATGGTCACCGTCAACTCCGATGATCCCTCGATGTTCAGTTCAACGCTTACGGACGAATATCTGGCCCTCGTTCGGGACCTGGGTTTCACGCTGGATGAGGTGAAGCGCGTTGCACTGAATGCGGTCGAGGCGTCTTTTCTACCGGCCCAAGGCAAGGCTGCGCTGAGATCGACCTTCGAAAGCGAGTGGGCCGCCCTCGGCTCATAGCTGGCGTGGTTGGATGCAAGACCGGCTTGGCAGAATCAGGGGTGCTCGCGGCTCACAGGGCCCTATGTGCCGACGATGCATTCCTCGATGGAATGGGCGCGTTCACACTTGATACTTGTGCCTGCGGCGGATGTGTGATAAAGAGGACCATAGGCACGAGGAAAAGCGTACCGTGCGCTCCAATACCCATTCGGGGGTTGAAAACATGTGTGAGTTCTGTCTTAAACACGCCGAAGGCAAGAAGTGGTACATGCAGGCAGAGAATTACTCCGAAGACCTTCTTAGCGATCTGCGACGCCGGAACTTCATAGCAGAGTTCTTTGCAAATCCGGAGCGTCTTGCGAGAGATTTCGAGGGCCTGGAGAAGCTTGATAAGGCCCCGGGATTCATCAAGGCGATCATTCGACGGATCATTACACGGAAGATGAAGAAAGACCATTTCGGCCAGGTGGTCCCTGTAGAGGAGATCGAGCAAATCTTCGGTTTCGTCAATTCGATCGTGCGCGTAGCCTGCGTCTGCCGGCATGTCACGCTGGGAGAGGAGAAACGCTACTGCTACGGGATAAGCATGGGGCCCGATGGCGGCAAGATGAGCGAGATCCTGCGCGGCCTGGACGGCAGCTTCATCGGCGGGCCCGATGCGGAGGGACTTGAGGCGGTCAGTAAGGATGAGGCGATATCCGCCTTCCGGGATCACGAACGAGAGGGCCTCTGTCATACGGTCTGGACCTTCCGGGCGCCTTTCATCGGTGGAATATGCAACTGCGATCGGGCTGATTGTCTGGCCATGCGAGCCACCGTCACACATGACATCCCTATCATGTTTCGGGCCGAGTACGTCGCCGAGATCGACCCCGATAGGTGCGTCGGCTGCCGTCAATGCATGCGCGTCTGCCAGTTCGGAGCCATCACCTACAGTGCCTCACACGAAAAGGCAGTCATAGACCAGAGACAGTGTTATGGCTGCGGGATATGCCGCTCCGTATGTTCGCAGGATGCGATCAGGCTCGAGGAGCGCACCGGAGTCCCGGTGGCCGCAGGTCTTTGGTAGCCGGCACGATTAAGGTGACGGCCTGGATGCCGTGGCCTTGCGTGCCCGCACAAGGAGAAACCCCGGCAACTCCTTCAACCTCTCATATACCTTCTTATCAACCGCCTTCAGGTCCTCGCCCGGCCGCGGCTCCAGAATCTTCTCCAGGGTGAAACCGGCCTGTAGGAGCGGGCCCAGCATGGAACCCAGAGGACGCCGGTAATAGGGGACCGCAACCTTGATTCCGAAGCCTGTCCAGGTGTCCTCGACAAGCGTGGTGTCGTAATAGTCCGTCTCGGTATGCCCGAGGTAATCCATGAAAGGATGGCCTGTTGAAAAAACGAGCACCCCGAAAGCCTTGAGCACCCTGCTGAACTCGGCGAAAAGGCTTCCCCAGTCCTTCACATAGTCGAGAACCAGCGAGCACAGAACGATGTCGAAGGTCCCGGTCTCAAGAAAGTCCAACGGCTTGTCGAGGTCGGCGAGATGAAGAGGCACACCCCTTCCAAGCCGTCTTCGCGCAAACCTTATCATCTTGGGGCTCACGTCTATCCCTACGACCTCAGCCCCATACTCGATAAGCCACTCGGCATAGGAACCGGGACCGCACCCCGCGTCGAGTACTCGTTTCCCGGCGACGGGCGGCAGCAGGGAAAGCATGGCGGGCCGCTCATAGTAGGCATTCTCAGCCTTGCGGTCCACCATCGCGGCATAGCGCCGGGCGAGAGCTTCATAGGCCTCGAGTGCTACAGGCTTTCTCCTCGGCATCGGTCACCTTCCTGAAAGCCGCCATCGAAGATCATTCCACGCGCAAGCCCGGCACCGGGGCCCCGCCGGAAGAGCCCGGAGTATCTTGCAGGGTCCGGTACGCACGTTTCTATTCACCGCCTGCCTTCTCATTCTCCTTGTCGGGCAGTCTCCAGTAGTCGTCAAATGTTATGTTCATGTGGAAGTGCTTCTTGATGAAGAGGATGCCTCCGGTAACGTCCACAATCATATGCTTTACAATGAGTGAATCCGGGTACATGTGTTCATATTCCATGGTGGTCACCATGCGTTTCACCCGTTTCGGCAGAGGATCCGGCGTGTATTCGATCCTGACCGGAACGCCCGTATCTTCTTCCAACCAGGCCTTGCCGCTGATCACAACATCATCTTCGGTGCGATCAGTGAACTCATAGACGAAGGTTTGCCTCCCACCTACGACCCCACCGTCTCCCAGGGCCTCGATCGAGATGCCGGCCTGGCTCTCCCGATCGAAGGGGTTATAGCCTTCCATTTCCTGGGATTCTGAATCCTCATCTTCCCGATCCCCTTCCTTCTTCTCGTCGGCTTTCTCTTTTTCCTCTTTGGCTTTCTCTTCTTCGGTCACATCCTTGCCGTTTTCTATTGTCTTCACCATCTCGTACTTGACTTCACCGTCCTCACCAAGCCTCAAGGTGGACCAAACCTCATGGTACTTCTCGTCATCTTTGGGTTCCCCCTGTTTATCCACCTCTTGCATATACATCTTCATCAGACCCGGGACCAGATCATGGTTCTTATCCGAAAGCGCTGCAGCCTTGAGCCAGAGAGAATCCGTTGGAGCTCCGGCCCCAAGTGTCGAGAGCCAACCGAGAGCCAGGGCGAAAACACAAAACACCGTGACCAGCTCGAGATATTTCATTCCAGTCCTTTCCGTTTTAGGGGCATACACTTGTCAGGTTCCGCCCCACCGCTCCAATCCGTATTCAGGACGGAAGCATCGCGCAGATTATAGCCGACACATGTTGCAGCTGCAACAACCGGCTCCATCCCCGGATAAGACAGCCACTTTCGAGTTTCAAGGTCCGACCACGCTGAAAAGAGCATCGTACTCGGGGGCCATTGCAGCCCAGTCGTAGCGGCCGGCGAGTGGCTGGGTTTGCACTTTCCTTGTTTCATCAAGCCTCTCGATTCGGTATCTCAGCTGGGCCAGCATCTCCGCGTGGCCTGTATAGAAGAAGCCGCGCGAGCCGGCTGCTTCCAGATCTTCACCCTCAGCCCGGAAATGCTCGGGATAGGCAAGGCGCATAGGCAGGATGGGACAGCAGTTGCAATACATGGCCTCCACCACGCTTGCGCCGAAGAAGTCCTGTAGCGAAGTGACCGGAAGGATGTCGGCCCGCCAGAGCCATGAGGCATAGGTCTCAAAGTCCTCCGCGTAGCCGAATCGTACCATCTGTTTTCCCAATCTTGACCGGGCTTCACTGAAGATGGGTGGGCTCTCGGTGAAGGCTTCTCCCAGGACAGCTACTTCGAAGTCCAGCCCCTCGTCTCTGAGCGTGAAGAGGGCCTGGAAGAATTCGTCCGGATTCTTATCATACTCCCAGCGATGATTCCAGAGGATAAGAGCCGGACGCCGGGCCTGGTGCGCTACGCGATACGTGTCGAACCGAGCAAGATCGAGGCCCAAGTGCAGAACATGACTCTTGGCCTCTATCGCCCTTATGGCGCCGACCTCATTGTAATCGGGAAAAGCCTTGAGATACATCTCCAGGTCATTCAGGAAGACCCCGCGGTGATACTCGGAGTTGAAAGCCACGACGTCGGCGGCCAGGGCCGATGTCAGGTTTATGAAGCCATAATGGACATCGCGCTCCTTGCGCGGATCGCAGTCACCTTCCGACCACGGATAGGAGATCTGGTTCTCGTGGAAATAGAGCGCCGTCCTGGTTTTCGCAGCCCGCTTTCGTGTAAGAGCAAGAAACGTTGTCAGATCGAGCATGTCGGTCGCAATGATGAGATCGGGATCATACGTGCCCTCGAGGAACATCCGCGCGAGCGTGACCGCTCCGCCATGCATCCGCCATTTCCAGTGCCGGCCCGGCAGGCCCAGGACACTGACATCGTGCCGGCTCCTCCCGGCATATCCCCTTGCCCAGGCCGCATGTGACCCGGCAAGATACGGTTCAACGATGAGGACATTCACGGCGTCAGTACACCCTGATCCGGACGAAGTTGGTGGTGCCGGCCTCCAGATCAAGGTCTATAGCCCAGGGATCGTGCCCGCTCTCCCTGATGGGGGCCGCCCGCTCGGTGGTCAGGGTGTAGGCCCCGGGCTCGGCATATGCGACCGCAATGTGGATGGCCCGGGGCAGCGAAAGCCACGCTCTCAGGTCGGCCTGTTCGGTAGCGGCCGCCGCGATGTTGGCGACAGTGCCCCACAGCCTGCCGTACTTGTCGCCAACCGCGTCAGTCGCCTTATACTTGATGAGCGCCCTTGCTATGGTCTTGGCTACTATCCACGGCATATCGTGATCCAACTCCTCCTCGGCAATCGCGAACACATCCTCACACAGGTGGGGTTCGACCCGCCGACCGTCAAGAAAAAGCGCCGGCGCGGCGGGGGGAGGAGTGAGTCCCGGATAGACCGGCAATGCAAGCCGCAGGAAGTAGGCGATGTCACCGGCATCGTATGTATAACCGTAGATCCTGGAGTGGACGCCTATGGAGAACCCGCTAGGGTCTTCCCACGCCCGCTTGGCTTCCGACTTGAGTATGGGGACATTCACCGACCACACCTTCCTAGCGGGCACAAAACCCTGCTCCAGAAATATGACAACCTTAGCCAGTCCGGGGCTGCCGGACTGCTCCATGCATGCCGCAGGATCTCCCGGGGCAATGCCCTCCGCTTCTTCGGTGAATCCCAGCGATCTTGCCGTCCGCAGAGCGTCGCATGCAAGAGACGGCGGATCTGCGATCCCGAATTGCTCAGCGTATATCCGGTAACCTGAGATCGCGTTTCGGTAGGAAATGAAGGCGTCGTTCACGTCGCCGTCCCATTCATACAGGATTCCGGTAAGGTACTCCATGAATGCGTCCCGCCGATAGGGACGCTTGTCTTCATCGGAGTAAACCATCAATTTGTCGACAGCTTTCCTGCACTCCACCAGCGCGCCTTCCTTTTCGCCCAGGAATATGTAATTGAGTGCACGGAAGTAGTTGACGAGCACCTGCTCATACGGCCTTGGGGCATACTCAAGCACCAGGTCGCTCGTAACCAAGGCGGCGGCTTCCCGGCTTATGCTCTTGGTGTAGAGATCCTCGCTCAGTATCTCCGCCCGCTCGAAGACATCATTGCTCTTGGCGTATTCGCCTGCGTAGTGAAGCAGAAGGCCCCACTCCAATAGGTAAAGCACGTCGCCTTCATCACGGTCGATGTCGTAGAACTTATCGAGGGCGGCTTGGTATCCATCGGAGGCCATCAGGCTGCGGATTGCTTCCATCTTTTCCGGATGATGGGCACAAGCCGGCCATAGGGCAAGCAGAAGCACGGCTACTACTGAAGTACGTGACTTTGCTAGCATGGCAAGGTCCGATCCGGGATACCGATACTGAGCAACCTCTGATTGTCTAGCCCGAAAAGCGCTTCTTCTCTACAAGCTTCTTGATCTTCTCCTGTCCAATCCAGACCTTGCGGTTTGTTTCTATGCTCGTAAGCGTGAGATCGACCTGGTAGTAGACGACTTTGGTATCTTTCTCCTGGTCTATTATCGTCGAGATATCGCCGTTGAGCATGTAGTCCGCACCCAGTTCTCTGCCGAACGCCTTGACAGTCTCCTCATTTGCATATCGGGACTGGTCCGCTCTCTCATCCCTGAGCTCCACGCGTTCCGTCGCCGAGGCGACGACGTCCACGAGCCCAGAGTTGACGAATGCCCGTTCGATATCCGAGATGAAGGTATCGACCGTAATATGCTCGCTGCTCTTGTTCCTTACTATTCCAACGATGACCGCGGGGTTCTTGGAGGCGTCCCGCATGTGTTCGCTCAACCAGGGATGATTCAAGCAATCGGTTACCATCGTCTCCGACACCATTCTCGAATCGGTATCGTTCCACCTTCCCGATAGATCGGTGACCTCATCACTTTCGATCCTGGTCACCACCTTCTTCTGGCAGGATAACCCGAACGCCACTACCAGACACAGAGCCATGACAAGCAGTACCTTCATCTGTCCGGACCTCCTCTCGTAAACGTAGCCGGCAATGTCGGGCCGTCGAGAGACACCCATCTGCCGCGTTGGTCATGCTACCACCTGCCCAGGCCGGCGTCAAGATGCCTACCTGGGTGATTCGGTGCGACATTCACGGTCGGGTGGACGTCCAACAGGTAGAATGGTTTTCAGAGATGGTGGGCGCCCGGGGCGGCAAACAATGCGAGGCCGCCGATTGTCTTCGGCGGCAAGGCTGGTTACTTTAAAGATGGCGCCGAGAGTTCGGCCGCTGCGCTTGTGAGGTGTTGACAGTGTCCGCAATTGCCTGCTTGGAGGGCCCGGTCTGAGTGATGGTCGATATCAGGAGGATTGGCTTCGCAGTCATCATATTTGCCGCCGCGGGGTGCGGCCCGAAGCCCCAACGGCCACCGGAGCCGCCTCCGCCGGAGGAGGCAACCATTACACTCGCGGAAAGACTGGAACTCGCCGGGACCTATATGGATCAGGGGCGCGTAGGGGAGGCGGCCGATCGCTACGAGGAAATACTCGAGCATTACCCTGACGATTTCGAGGCGAATCTCAATCTGGGGATCGCCGTCTGGACCATGCAAAGCGCGGCATTTGAAAACGAGCGCGACTATTCCCGGGCCGAGGCCTGCTTCCGCAAGGCGCTGGAGATAAAAGGCGACGATGCGACACCATACCTCTACCTGGGCACCATCGAATTCCAGAGGAAGAACCATCGGGCTGCCATAGACCGTCTCTCCATGGCGGCAAGCCTGGACCCGGCCGATGAATCGGCTCACGAGATGCTTGGCCTGTCTTTGATCGAGGTCGGGAGCGAGGAAGCGGGCGAACGGGAACTGCTCAAGGCGCTGGAGATCAATCCGATGAACCAGGCGGCCAACCTTGCCTTGGGCAAGAGATATGAGAGCGTGGGCAGGAACGCTCTTGCCATTGAGCTTCTGGAGAGGGCGCTTGATGCAAACCCCAACCTGGACATGGCCACATATGTCTTGCAGAGGGCCTACTATGAAGAGGGCCTTTATGAGCAGGCCGAGACCAAGTGCAGACAGTTCCTCGAATATCACCCTGAGGATGGGCAGAGCCTCGAGATCCTCGGCTGGATCTATCGGCTCCAGGGCCGCACCAAGGATATGCTCGAGGTCTATGAACGACTGACGCGGATAGAACCGGAAAACACTACCTACTGGAGCACGCTAATCCAGCACTATATGGAAGACAGCGACTACGACAGAGCCAGGGGTTTGCTTGAGACATCCCTCGCCCACAACCCCTATTATGCTTACGGCAATATTCAGTACGGCCAGGTTCTGGTGTACTATGGCGAGCGGGCAATCGAGACCGGCAGGCGACAGGAGGCGGTCAGGCTGTTCACGCTGGCCGTAGAACACCTCCGGAAGGCCACGGTCGACGACCGATACTCGGATGCAGCGACCAAGCTGATCTCACGAACCGAAAACCGCCTTCGAGATCTGTCCGGCCGGTAGCCGAATCCTGCTCGGCCCGAAGCCGTGCAAGCGGCGGCCCGCCGTGCCGGCTACCTGGCAACCACAGCTTTGACGGTTCGGACATCTATCCCGGACGCGAGTCTCAGGAAGTAGATCCCGGGCCCAAGACGGCCGCCATCCGGCGCAAGACCGCTCCAGCGAACGGCATGGTAACCTTCGGTTAACTGCCCATCGACGAGGCTGCTCAAGCACCTTCCAGTAACATCATAGACAGCCAATCGCACCTCGGCAGGAACCGGAAGACCGAGCACGATTTTGGACTCACCGCTTATCGGATTGCCTCCGGCAATCTCGAGAACCACACCGGCCGGCGTGCCCGCTATATCCGGGAGCCGGGCGCCCGAGGTGCTTCCCCACAGCGTAAAGTCGGAAGAGCTGATGCCCGCCCCCTCGTTCAGGGCGCAATCGGCCGCCACTACCTTGATCCGGGCAGTGTTGCAGTCAATATCCGGCACATCCCAAAGATAAGAGGAATCATTGGGTTCGCCGGCGGCTATGGTGTCCGGGAAGGACGCACCCCCGTCGAGCGACAGCATGATGGCGACCGAGTCTATCACCCCATTGTCGGTCGCTTCCCATGTGATGTCATAGACGGTCCCATACTCCAGGGTCTCGCCTCCGTCAGGCTGGGTCACATCGACCATGGGCGGCCAGGGATCGCGTTTCACGACCGGCACAACGGCAAAATCCCGGTCGCCGGCAAATCTGACGCAGTTGCTGTCCCCGCAGGCGGGATAATCGGCATTGGCCTGATTGAAGGCATCCGCCACCGTCCATCCCTGACTCATGTAATCGAAGAGGGCGGTCTGCCAGGAGATGGACTGACTCCAGCACATGTCACACCTGGGCTCAGCCATGTCACAGTAACCTACCACGGTCGCGCTATCAGGCTCGCCTTTTCTGAATTCATATGCGAACGAGCCGTCGATTTTCCAGCACATGCCCCCGCAGCTCCCGATGAAGGCAAAGGGCATCTTGGGATAGTCGGCTATCCAGGTTTCTATCTCGCTGGAGTACGTGATCTCAGCGGATGTCCCGCCGATACAGCCGTTCTCGAACATAGTGTGGCTGCCGTGAGCAAGCTCATAGAACATCGCGGTCTCACACGATTGGACATGACTCCGGACCTCGCTCTCGGTCGGCCATGCGATCGATTCGGTAGGATACCCCATGGTCTCAAACCAGGTCTTGGCGTTTGTCCTCCAGCCGGCCCACGTTCCGCTGCATGGATCGAACTCCCATGGCCCGCTTAGCGAGAAGCCCGAATAGGGGGGCGGGACTCCATTGCCCAACACAACTCCATCCACTGCATCGACAATTGTGACAAGAAGGCCGCCATCAACAACGTGCCGCACGACCCAGCATGGATTCTCGGGCGCAGGGACGAGCGGGAAGATATCGGATTCCGGCGATATTATGTAGAGTCTGCTCCGCAGGGCGTCACCCCCGGCCAGATCTTCCGCCTTCTCTTGCGATATCAGGCCGGCGGGCAGGTGGTCGGGGAGATCGTCCCGCCAGTGTGACTTCACCGCCACCAGCTCTTCCGAGACCTTGTCGAACTGATAGGTCACGTAGTCCTTTTCGACGACAGCGTTATCAAGCAGCCTCAGATGGTAATAGACCAGGAGATCGCCGACTTCATATTCTTTGAATTCGCGGTCATCTGTCTCATACTTACTCATGAGACTCTCGGCTCCCGCCGCCAACAAGGCAAGCAGCAAGAAGGCCGTGAAGAACCCGCCGACCCGTGCGGCGCGTTTAGGTGAGCATCCCATCGTGTTTCGCCTCCTCTGAATGTAATCTCTCCGACTAGTTTATCACAAAACGCCGCCGGTTCCCAGCAAGAAAAGCCCCCTATCGCATGGGAATGTAGCATCTTGTGGAGGTGCTTCCCGCTTGACCAGGCCTCCATCCCGTGATACCAAGAGACTGCCATGCGGATAGGTAATCGGGATTATAAGATAAAACCGGGCCTTACGATATTCCTGTCATTAAGCGTACTGAGCGCGCTGGTGATTTTCTTCATCGGCACCAAGCCTGGTACCTGGAACAGCATCAGGCACATACGGCCGGAGTACGCGCTCCTGGCAGGCGCCCTGATGGTTGCTCACTGGTGTTTCAACGCCTTGAGATTCAAGATCCTGGTCAACAGCCTTGGTAACCATGTGAGTTTTCGGGTGTCGCTCAAGGCTTTCATCGCCAATATCTTCGTGGCCGCCGTAACACCCTCACAAACGGGCGGCGGCCCCGTCCAGATCTATGTCCTCAACAGAGCCGGGGTACCCATTGCCAAGGGTTTCACGGGATGCCTTATGGGCGCCGTCCTGGTCGTCTTCTGCCTCCTCACATCGACCGTCGCCATTCTGATTGCCAAGCCCGATCTCAGGGGTCAGTTCGGCGGACGCCTGACCGGCATCCTGGTTTCGGTTGTAGTCATGTTCGGCCTCCTGGCTCTGCTGTTCTTGCTTTCGCTCTTCCGGACAAAACTGGTCAAGAACCTGGTGGGCCGCACGCTTCTCACGCTTCTCCGCGTTGTCGGAACGGAAAAAAGGCTGGCCTTCACCAAGCGGGTCCTCGGCGGGTTGGATCAATACCGGGATTGCATGTCCGTCTTCTTCAGGATCAGAAAACAGCGAATCCTTCTCGCCTTGCTTCTCACCATGGCATCCTTGTCGGCAAATGGTGCGATTTCCCTCGTATTGCTGGCCGGGCTCAACGTCGAGTTCAACATACTGAACGTCTACCTCGCACAGTTCATATTGTTCTTCATCGCCTATTTCGGGCCGACTCCGGGAGCCAGCGGTATCGCGGAGTTCAGTACGTTCTGGATACTCTCGTCACTCCACATCAGATCCGACGTTCTCGGCGTATACACCGTCATGTGGAGGGTCTTCACCAGTTTCATCGCCGTTGCCATAGGCGGTATCATCATACTCACGCTCATTCGTGAACGCCGGAGCCCGGGGCCGGCCGCGCCGATTGTGACAGGCAAAGAACCAAGGTAATTGGACGACGGCAAGATCAAGGTGATGCTGAAGACCAACCGGGACATCATCTTCTCGCGGGTCGATCTCGAGAACAAGCTGCGAATAGTGAAGACCCTGGAAGACCGGAAGGAGATCGTTGCCGCGACCGGAGACGGCGTCAACAACGCCCCGCGCTCAAGCTCGCCAGGCGTCTTGGGGGGAAGTCGCCGGCAGAGAAGCATGCAAGCACCTGAGATCATGGGTTTTCTTGTGGCCCGATCATCCGGGCATGTTATAGAATCAAGGTGTCGCTTCATCGGGGTTCCGTATGATAGAGGATCTCAAGGACCGCACAATTCCCGGTTTGGTACGGCGGAGCTTTTCGCTCTACGGCAGCCTCCCGGCCGTGGCATCGGTCGGGGAGAACCCGATCACCTACGCCGGCCTGCAGGAACAAACCAAAGCGCTCTCCGGTCGCCTGCAGCAACTCGGCATCGGCCGGGGAGACAGGGTAGCGCTTCTGGGAGAGAACTGCCCGAACTGGGTTGTCGCCTACCTCGCCGTAGCATCGATCGGCGCAGTGGCCGTACCCATACTCCCGGGGTTTCCCGATCAGGACGTTCGCCACATCATACGTCATTCCGAATGCGTCTCGGTCTTTGTGTCCGAACGACAGACGCCCAAACTGGAGGATGCCGAGCTGCCCGGAGTCCAGACCGTCTTCTCCCTCGAGGATCTAAGCACCTGGGAACAGAAAGCGCAGTCATCGGGCATTCGGGCGCACGCACCGGGCCGCGCGGGTGAGACGACCGACCGGAGGCGATACCCCCCGGAAGTATCCGACACTCCACCGCCTTCCTCGGAAGATACGGCCGCCATAATCTATACTTCCGGGACCACCGGACACTCCAAGGGGGTCATGCTTACCCACGGAAACATCGTGTCGGATGTCGTCGGCAGCATAGAGAGGTTCCCTATCGACAGCAGCGATCGTTTTCTATCTGTCCTCCCGCTTTCCCACGCCTACGAGGCGACCGGGGCCATGCTCTCTCCGCTGGCCGTCGGAGCAAGCGTATGCTACATGAAGGGCCTGCCTGCGCCTACCAGATTGCTCTCGGCAATGCAGACGGTGAAGCCGACAGCCGTGTTGATGGTTCCCCTGATCATGGATGCAATCTACCGTAGTCGCGTGCTGGCGACGGTCAAGGCCGGAAAGCTGGACTGGCTGTACCGGTTTTGGATCGCACGAAAGATCATCAACCGGGCCGCCGGCAAGAAGCTGATCGCGGCTCTCGGCGGACATCTCCGCTTTTTCATGCTGGGCGGGGCCTCCATCAATGAGGACCTGGAGATATTCCTCGGTGATGCGGGGATCGGCTACTCGACCGGCTACGGCATGACCGAGGCATCACCAATATTGACCATCAACCCCTCCCAAGAGGTGCGGGTCGGCTCCTGCGGCAAGCCGATACCTGGCGTGGAACTTCGTATTCATGATCCGGATCCGGCAACCGGTGTAGGTGAGATACTGGTGCGCGGCCCGAACATCATGAAGGGATACTTCAAGAACGACGAAGCGACCGAGTCGGCGTTTGTAGAGGGGCGGTGGCTCAGAACCGGCGACCTCGGCTGCCTGGACAGCGAGGGGTACCTCTATATCAAGGGCCGCTCGAAAAACGTCATCGTAGGCCCCTCGGGCGAGAACATATACCCCGAGATCGTGGAGCAGCATCTGCTCAAGAGCCCCTATATCCTCCAGGCAATCGTGTACGAACGGAACAACGGGCTTACCGCAAGGGTCAACGTCGATCAGGACATGCTCGACCAGGAATTCGCCGCACTCCAGCTGAGCGAGCCTGATTCGGCGGAGTTGCTCCTGAGACTCCTGGAGAACATCCGCGCCGAGACAAACAAACACCTTCCCCACTTCTCGGCGATACGGCAAATCGAGGTGCAACGTGAACCCTTCGAACTGACACCGACCAAGAAGGTGAAGCGCTACCTATACACGAACTGAAAGGCCGACGCGGAGGCTAGTCGGGGACTGCAATCTTGAATATCCTGTAAGGCTCTCGCACATCGTCTCCCAGATGGATCTGGGAGGTGGTTACGTAGATACACCCATCAGGGCCCCATGCGAGGCTGTCGGGCCACTTGAGTCTAGGATCTTTGACAACTGTTCTGAGTTTGCCCAATGACACAAAGAGCTTGATAGCATCATCGTCAACCGCTGTGAGGTAAAGATAGCCGTTCGGCCCTATGCCGATACCGTCGGCGGCACAGGTCTCATAAAGCGACTCCACTTCTGCCTCAAGCATACGCTCAGTGACGGCGGCATCCCGGAGCCAGCGCGTTTCGATCCTGTACAGTGTCAGGCCCGCAAGGGCGTGATAGTACAGAAGATCGCCGTTCTTGCTCAGCGCCAACCCGTCGGCATTGACCCTCGGCACCTGCCCGCCCGGTCGCCATTCCCTGCCGCCGATTGTGACCACAACGTCCTCCGATTTCGTGGAAGCATGTTCGGCCAGGCACCGCCTGGCCTTCCCCGTCTTAAGATCGACCACGACGAGTGCACCAAGTCCCGAGTCCGTGATATAGGCCGCATCGCGCGACGCATCGACCCTGACATCGTTGAGATAGGCGGCGGGTGGTGCAACGGTGTCATCGAAAAGGATCTTCTGTAGAGTCTTGCCGTTGTCGATATTCACCTTGAGCAACTTGGCCCCACCGGGCACAACGCCGCTTGAGTTCGGACTCGCGGAATCGAGGACCCACAGGTTGTCTTGCCTGTCTATGTAGATGCTCTGTACGCACACGAAGTGATCGCCGGGAGAGGTGGAGGCGTCCCAGTGGTTCCAGGCGGTGTCGGGGAACGGGCGAACGCGGCCGGATTCCATGACCTCCCCAACCGAAACCGGGACATCATCAGACCACCGGGGAAAACAGACAAAGATGCGGCCTTCCTTGGATACCGCTATGCCGGTCCACCGCCTCTCCGACGCCGCCACCTCAATCAGGGCCGTGCCGGTTTTCACTTTGGCCTCCAGCGCCTGAGGCGGATCGGTATCGGGAGCGGATCTCAAAGGCCTTATCGGCCTGCATCCGGACGACAGAATCGTGACGGCCAGAACCAGTAGGCAAAACCGTGCCGGCACTTCCAGGCTGGAATGTCTCATCAATCTGCCCCTCCCCAAGCGAGGGCGACACTGCTCGCGCCCATGAAGTCATATCGTCAGCTTTTGAGGGGGGTCTAAGACATTTGTTGCGGACCACCGCCGGCTAATCGCTTATCACATACCGCATGATCGGCCGCGTCTCCGAGCGGCGCGCCACCTCCGCGAATCCGGCCCGCCGGAACATTTCCGCAACACCGTGATAAGCGAAGACATCCGGGGTGCTTCCCTTTCTGGGGTCGACCGGGTAGCCCTCGAGAATCCTGCCGCCAGAATGCTTGACATGCTCTATAGCCGCCCTCAGCAGTCTCACGCCCACCCCGGTCCGCCTATGGGATTTCCTCACGAAAAAGCAGACCACCGACCACACAGGTTTGTCATCTACAGGCTTGAGGATGCTTGATCGCTCGAGCCTTGGGAATTCATCCCTCGGTGCCACCGAGCACCAACCCACCGTCTCACCCTTGTGATATGCGAGGATGCCCGGCGTGCGGCCGGCTTTGACAATCGCCTTCATCGCCAGGCGGTTACTGTCACCCTTCCGCGCTTCGTATTCCCGGGCGGTCAGTCGCCACCACATGCACCAGCAACCGCCCGTCGCACCGCGTTTCCCAAAGAGATTTTCGAAGTCGGACCATCTATCGGGCGTAAGCGGAAGGAATTCCCATGAGATCGCGTCAGGCTTCTTCGCGGCCATCACATTGCCCTTCCGAATACCATGTCTCCCGGGTGGAATCCAAGACGCGCTTGGTATCGTGCGCACAACGAACCGGCCGCATCATAACACAGGATGATGCGGTCTTCCACGGCTAAAGTCCGGAGCCTGTCCGACCGATACTGGTTAGTGAGCGAAGAACGGACCCGCTGGCGGCTCTGTTCACCACTTGCTGGTAAGATCCCGCCGGGAACCACCCGACGCCGTATGCTCCCTTGTGAATCAGGTTCTGAATCCGGTTTGTGGCCGGCAACGTGTCGCCGTTGCCGCAGGGGGGTAGAGATGTCGGACTCGACCGCAGGGAATGGGGCTCACGTTGTTGCACACTACAAGGGCGGGAAGCTGCTCAAAGGCTACACGCGGGACTTCGCTCCGGAGAAAGAGACTTTCACCCTGGTGTCGGAGCAGAAGAGGGACAGGGGACAAACCTACCAGGTCAGAATAGCCGATCTCAAGGCTGTGTTCTTCGTGCGGGCCCTTCAGGGCAACATGTTTTACCGGGAGAAGAAGAAGTTCAGAGAGGTCAACATGTCCCACCTGCGCGGCATCGGCATGAGGCTTCATTTCAAGGACGGCGAGGTGATCCGGGGGTCCAGTCTCGACTATGCCATCGGCAAGAAGGCATTCTTCATAACCCCGGTCGATCCTGAGAGCAACAACGAGCGCATCTGTGTTGTGGCCGATGCCGTCTGCGACATCAAGGTTGCGGGTGACGCTTTTTCGGAGCCGACCGACTACATGGTTTCCGCCAGGAACACAGACGAATCGTAAGATTCGTCGTCACGGGAGTTGTGACGCCACGGGGACGAGACCGGGTCGAACCCGCGGTTCATGGTGTAGTGACTCCGGTCGCGCCGCACGTCGTTCCGAGCAGCCGCCGAACCGCGAGCGCACAGCGCGGAGCGACCGCATGCCACTCCGGCGCTTGCTCGATTCCGTATCCGCACTTGACTGTAAATGTGTTTTGGCGGTAGATAGTAGCGTCTATGGAAACAATACAACAGGCGATACAGCACAATCTGATACTCGCGTGGATAACCATCCTGGTCGCCTTTGTGATTCTCGCCCGGTGTGCGGACCTCTTCGTGGATTCATCGGTCCGCATGGCCAATAGACTCCAGATACCGAAGCTCGTAATCGGTATAGTGCTGGTGTCGCTGGCAACCACGGCACCGGAACTCTCCGTCTCACTCATTTCTGCCCTCAGGGGCCAGCCCGAGATGGCCCTGGGGAATGCGGTAGGTTCGGTCATTTGCGACGACGGGGTGGCGCTGGCCGTGGCCGGGATAATCTCCGTGGCGCCCATAATGGTCGTACCCGCCATACTCAGATCCTCAGGTTTCTTCCTGATATTGGTCCAGCTTCTGGCCTTCGTCTTTATCGTATTCGACGGAACCCTCGGGCGGGCAGAGGGAGCTGTGCTGGTCGGCCTCTTTGCGGCCTATCTGTTCTTTCTCTATCGCCAGCACAAGCAGGGCAAGTTCAAGGATGATCCGGCCTCCGCCCGGATCGTCGGCCGGCGGAAACCGGTGTTCAGACTTGTGCTCACCTTCGTCGCGGCGATCGTCGGGATAATCGCGGCGAGCGAGTTCGTGATCACCTCGGCCACCGCGATAGCCAGATCCTTCGGCATACCGGAGGCCGTGATTGCGCTCACGCTGGTGGCTTTCGGCACTTCCATCCCCGAGGTTGCGACCTGCATTGTTGCCGCCAGGAAGAAGGAGGGGGCAATTGCAGTTGGTAACATTCTGGGGGCCGATATCATGAACATCTGCTGGGTTGCCGGTGCTTCATCCATCGCAAACGATCTCGTGATCGGCAAGAAACAGATCTTCTTCATGTTTCCTTCGATGTTCGTGATCGTGGGTGCCATGCTCATAATGCTGCGTATCGGACATCGCCTTACGAGGAAGAAAGGCATCATCCTCTTCGCACTGTATGTCATCTACCTGGCCAGTTTCTTCCGGCTGTTCCCGCCTGAGTAGACAGGAAAGACGGCGGTACGGGAGGCTTGCCATACCCATTCTGGGCGAAACCTTTACTCACAACCATGTAGCCGGCGGCCTGACCGTCCTTGCAGGGACATACATTGTGCTGCCGAGGGCGACGCTGTCTACATACCGGGGGACGAATCCCACGTTGTCAGGAATCCCCTGGACACGGAGTGCGTCGGTATCGACATCTTCGTGCCCGGCAGAGGTTTCGACTTCCGGTTGAAGCGAAAACAAGGTAGCCAGCCCGGACTGTTCACAGACCGCGTTGCGAGGTGACGGAGATGCCGGTGAGGGCAAGCAAGCCGAGTGAGTCGACCGGGGGCGCATCCGGAGCATACGGCGAGGATCGGCGAACAGGCATGACGCAGACAGCACAAGCACGGCACCGCAGTAGAGGGCTCGTGAGTAACCCTGGCTACAAGGGGTTCCCCGCAACCGAAACGTGCTCCTCAGGTTTTGAACCCGGCGGCGCTCAGTGCGTCCATATGCTCATGTGTGGGTCGGTCCAATTACGTAGGAGGTCACGTCCCACGCAGGGAACCCACTGGCTACATTGTACACCAAATAGCAATCTGCCGTCAAGCATAAACTAAGAATCATAAAAAGCGGCAATGTCCGGCAATTAATCCAACAGGACCATTGCTTGCGCCGCAACCTGGTTCCCGGAGCGCAGCCGGCAGTAGTACACACCACCGGGAAGGCGCTTGCCCTCAGCCGTCCGGCCATCCCAGCGGACTACTCCCTCGCCGGCTGCCCGGCGTCCGTCGACAAGCGTCGCCACATGCTTGCCGGAGACATCGAAGATGTCGAGCTCGACCCGGCCGCCGGCCGGGAGGGCATACCTTATAGACGTGCCTTTTCGGAAGGGATTGGGCAGATTCCGGGCCAGCATCAATCCCCCGGACGCGGCCGGGCCGGGTTCATCGGTCACAGAGGACATGTCCGGACCGCCCGTATTGAACGTATACCACGCATTCGGGGCGATCGGCGGGCGGGCGGATCTTCGGCCGCTTACGTCCCGGGCAAAGACATAGTATTCCACCATCATGGAATCCGCCTGCATCGGGATTTCGGCGTAGTAGGAGTCCGGATAGGCTGTGGTCTGAAGCGTCACAAGATTGAAGGTCGCCCCGCCTTCCAAGCGCCAACAGACCAGAAGCGAGTCACCCACAAGCCCGGCCTCGCTGCGATCGTCGATATATGCGCTGACCCCATACGCTCCTGTATTGACCTGCCTATCCCGGAGTGGATTGGTGTCGACAACGAGCATATGGCGGTCCGGTATCTCCATTGTCCTGCAATGTATGGCATCATCTGAGAGCCAGCTCCCGGCACATCCCATGACCTCATACCCCGGCATCGCCTCGCGGTAGGCGGCTATCGCGGCGGAGTCGGTGCTGATACCGAAGAGCGGAACGAACACCTTGTTATTGAGGATCATCGAATTGGTGTAGGCCGCGACATCGTTTCCCCCGAGACTGCCGCACATCACACGCACTACACTGTAAGGACGGCCATAGCAATCGGTCATGGCCTCCAGCGCCGCCACATTGGCCTCGAGTTCATCATACTGCGAATGCCCGGGCGCAACCTCTTTAACGAGAATCGTCTCCTCGTTGAGGAGTTTCATCCAACAGTCGATATGGTGGATCCCCGTGGACGAGATGTCGGGAAGCACAACGTAATCGGTGATTCCCAGGTAGGCCTCCATGGCCTCGGCGATCTCCTCATGGGAAAGCCCCGGGTTCTCATCCCATACAAGATCGGTGGAGAACCCCGTCCCATGTCCGTCATAGATGAAGTTCCCGCCGGTATGCACAAGATCCGTCTCATAGACCAAGCAACTCCACAGAGATCCAAGGCCCCAGCTCACCTGGTCGTCAAGAGGCCGCGGCCTGTTGTAGATATGATCCACGAAGCTCCACTCGCCGTCGGCAAAAACCGTCTGCGGCCCATAGTCACGGGTCCACATCGAGTTGGTTGAGATGTCGATCATCTCAACGTTGGCCATGTTGACACCATGGCTCTGGAGGGCCGAATAACAGCCGGACTGTTGCCCCGATACGCATAGGATATGGAGCGTAATGTCTTCGGCATACTCCCGGATGAGATCGTAAGGCAGCCCGAAGCCGTAATTGTATCTTATCAGGGCCCCGGTGACCGGCTCCCACTGGGCACACCTGCGTATGATCCCGGAAGGGGGCGAGGTGGAGACGTGTTCTATCCCGATCTCATCGAGCCGGGACATTTCCTCTTCCGTCATGTAAATCGGGAGGTCGTAGGCTTGCACCGCCTCCATCGGCAAGGGGCGGATCCCGCTTTCGGTCGAGTCCCCAACCGCCGACCCTGCCTCAAGGCCCGCGAGGCCGAGCAGGGTAGGAATCAGCAGCATGCCGATGGCGGTGCTTCCCACGGATCGTCTCATATCACCACATCCCCAGGACTACACAATGTGTCGCTGTCGCGGTGGACCGTCCACGTACAAAAACGCGGAAGGCGGCTCACGCCATTCCGGCAGGACCTTAAGCGCTGCACGTCGGATGCGCAACTCCGATTATAGCGCATTCCGTCGGGCCTTTCAATGTTTTCCGGTCTGCGACAGCCAAGCCAAGACGCTTCCGGATCTTGCTGAGAATAGCATTGTTTGCATTTCCTTAGCCTGAGTTGTTGAGAATTTTCTTGACAGGAATTCACAATTCGCGCAAGAATGTTCGCGTTCGGAACCGAGGGTCTCACGGGGGGTGATTGCCAGCAGTCCCCTGCCAAGCCCTCAAGTGTGAGAAGAAAGGTTCTTACCTGGAGGGATGTTTGGATTTCCATCCGGGGACCAGAGAGCGCCTCGTTGTCAGATTGGAATCCACAGACCTCCGTCTTTCTTACCTGAGTCAACCCATCCACCTGCGGGGCTTGAAGTCTCGCCGTATGCCTAGAAGGAGGTAGATGATGCGAAGCCCGGTTATGAGAACCGCGATCGTGTTCTTGGTAATTGGGGTGCTCCCAGCGTTATGCTTTGCGGCCAACGTTGGGAAGATCGCCGGCACAGTCGTGAACGCGGAAACCGGTGAGCCGCTGCAGTATGCCAACGTGGTGGTCATCGGCACCCCAATGGGAGCTATGTCGCTTGAGGACGGGAGATTCACCATCCTCAACGTAACGCCCGGCGAATACGACGTCCAGGCATCCTACATGGGATACAAACCCATGAGGCTCACCGGCGTCATGGTGAAACCCGATCTTACCGCTACCGCCGAGTTCATGCTGGTACCCACGGTGGCAGCCGAGCTCGAACCCATCATCATCCAGGCGGAACGCCCCATAGTCGAGGTCGATGTAACTTCGAGCCGGAGCATTTTCTCGGCCGAGGAGATCCAGACGCTTCCCGTCGACACCCCCGCCGCCGTGCTCAACTTTGTTTCAGGAGCCTCGATCGACGCCAGGGGTATCCACATAAGAGGCGGTCGCGAGGACGAGGTCGGCTACTATATCGACAACGCCCCGATCCAGGACCCGATCGTGAACGATGCGCTCCTCAGCCTCTCAACCCAATCGATCAACGAGATGGTGGTCTTCACCGGCGGCTTCAACGCCGAGTACGGCAATGCAAGCTCCGGCATCATCAACATCATCACGACCGAGGGCAGCGACGACTTCAGGGGCTCCTACGAGCACAGAATGTACCTGCCCCTTGAGATGTTTTGGCGCCAGAGCGATACCGGCGATCCCCTGAGTACCGGTGAGATCCGCGAGCGTCTGACGTTCACGGGGCCTCTATACAAGCAGGCCGACACCAAGGTCAAGTACGCCCTGGCCGTCGAGGGGACCAACTGGGACGATTATGAACCCCGGGTGGAGGCGCTGGACAGGCCCGGCAAGCTCCGGCTCTACGACGGGACGCTTACCTTCCGCCAGGGCCGGACCAAACTAAAGGCCGTCTTCAATATCGAAAACGAAGAAGTGACCGAGAGCTATGATTCCTACTTCCTCTACGAGCGAATCAAGGTGCCGGAGACCTGGCGCGTGACCACGAATGACAATTACCGTGTCGCCTTTACCGGCAGCCACATGCTCAATCCCCAGTCGTTCTTCGATGTGTCTTTAAGTTTCCTCGATGCCTCCTACGAAAAGACGATGCCCGGCAAGGGCTGGGACACAGGTCTCACCTACGTGGAAAACCAGAACAAGTACGACTGGGACCTGGACATCAGGCGGGATGAGAACAACTTCATCATAAGCGGCGACTGTCCTTACTACGACAAGCAGGACAAGAAGATCTACTCGCTCCGAGGCAGCTATACGCTTCAGAGCGGCCGGAATGAGTTCAAGACCGGCCTGGATTTCAACAAGTATGACATCCAGGAAGACGACATCTTCGCCTCAACCGCCAACTACTACATCTACGAGTACGACGTTCAGCCCATGGCCGGCGCCGTCTATGCCCAGGACAAGCTGGAATTCGAGGGCATGATCATGAACCTTGGGTTGAGACTTGACTTCTTCGACCCCAACCACAAGACGTTCTTAGACTATGATCGGCCATATGGCGCGCCGTCGGAGTACTGGCACGGCCCCAACGGCGACCAGGCGCCCATCGAAATAGAGTACTACGACAGCGCCGGCGTTTACCAAGGTGGTGGCCTCGTGGATGCCGACGTCAAGTGGAAGGTGAGCCCCCGGCTCGGTGTTTCCCACCCCATCACCGAGAACAGCTACCTCCACTTCCTCTACGGCCATTTCTTCCAGATGCCGTCCTTCGATTATCTATACGAGAACGAGAAGTTCCATACCAGAGGCCGCTGGCTGCTGGTGGGTAACCCCGATCTCGAGGCCGAGAAGACCGTGGCCTACGAGGTGGGCGTCAACCAGCTTCTGAGCCAAAACACGGCCGTGGACCTCACCTTCTTCTACAAGGACATCACCGACATGACCGAGTCGGTGACGCGGGGCCCTTCGGCCGAGAGCAATCCTCAGAGCGGTGAGAACTATGTAACCTACGAGAACACGGGTTACGGCAACGTGCGCGGCTTCGAGATCAATCTCAAGCGTCCCCTCTTTAATAACTGGCGCTACCACGCCGCCTATACCTTCATGGTGGCCAAGGGCTTCAGCTCGGATACCAACGAGGGCTACCTGAGAAGGTTCGACGACGAGGAGTTCCCGACCCAGCAGTTCTACCTGGATTGGGACAGGCGGCATTCGTTCCTGGTCACCGCCGGCTACGTCAAGGGCGAGAGCTGGACCCTGGACGCCACGGCGAGCTATTCCACCGGCGCCCCATACACCGATCCCGTGACCCTGTCGCCCAAGCCGTCGCGCAACAACGCCCGGTTCCCGTCGATCAGCAATGTCGATATGGAATTCCACAAATTCTTCAATCTCATGGGTGTCAACCTCGACACGTTCCTGCGCGTGACCAACCTCTTCGACCAGCGGAACCTGGTGAACTGGGACGATATGGATCAGGACCTCAGGAACTGGCTGATTCTCCATCCGGGCGATTACCTTGGACCATTTCACGATTATACGGTTTACGGACCTCCGAGAAACGTTCTCGGCGGCATCAGGGTGAACTTCTAAGACAAGGGAGGCATTGTACCATGAGAAGATGGCTCGGCTTTGCGTTAGCAGTATGTCTTCTCGCCTCGTTCTGGGGCGTCGCGGACGCGAGGGTCAACCCTCGGTATCTGGAGGGGGGCGCGAGTCCTACTCTATCCGAGGCCATGCAGGAGTATGAGTATATTAACGACTTGAGCATAGGCTCGCTCTGGTTTCCGAATATCGCCAAGAAGGGCTATGTCGGCTACTACGACATCTCGGGCTACTATCCCGGCGGCGGCGACCAGTCGCTGGTGTGGCAGGCCGGTATGTATGCCGCGGGCTACGTGGCCAAGGACGGCGGAGGCTTCTATGACGACGCCTTCCAGTACCTGGGCTCGGACGGTCATGCCTCGGATCCCTATAAGTACGACACGCTGGGGGAGGCGCCGATCATCGAGACCGAGGACGATTACGATCTGCCCTATCCTTACAGGAAGATCACCATTCACGTCAATACGAATACCAAACCCGTCGAAGTCGATCTCACCGACGGCGACATGGGGCTCGACGTCACCTACGAGTGGCACCAGTGGGGTGTCAGGGGCTATGACGACTTCGTCATCTGCCATGTCACGGTGCTCTTCCAGAAGGATATCGAGGACTTCTACTGGGGATGGATGAGCGACTGTGACTGCGGCGATGTCAACCTGCCCGACTACTACTTTGACGATTACGCGGGTTGGGACGACGATCTCCACTTCTGCTACATGCGGGACTGGG
>CAZRAU010000044.1:0-25172 GCA_964598025.1 uncultured bacterium | reverse complement strand
AGAGCCGCCACCCTCCGGGACTTATCGTGCCCAGATGCTCCTCGGCATATTCCAGCATAGGCCCTTTGAGCGCCGCGTATGCCGGATCGACCTCGAAGTAGGCCGGGCTCATGGCGTGCTCCGGATGGGCAACCCCAACGATCTCCCCCTCCGCCTCCCAGATGCCGATCGAGGCTAGATCCACTCGCCTCACATACGGGTGATAGTGCATGTATTCCCAGCGCGGCTGTAACCAGTTAACATGCGGGCCCAAGGTACTGTGCGTCCTTACCAGGAAGTGCCCGACCCTTTCGTAGTCGGTAGTGTGGTCGTAATGGCTGACTGCGGGCCTCATGTTGCTCTCCTTGCGGCCTGATGCCGCCCCTCCCATCGAGGCTCCATGACAGTCGCTGCTCGCGTCCGGTGCCTCTGATGGTCAGCCCGACCTGCCAGGCGGCTCGAACCGCTCGTAGTATCCGATGAGATTACCATCTCGGTCACGGACTGCACGCATGAAGACCCGATACTCTTCGTTGTCCGTGATAATCTCCTCGTCCTCACCTTGCTTGAGGCGATCAAACACCGCCAGCATGACCTGCTTTGAATTGGCGTTGTGACAATCGAATATGGAGCGCCCGACCTCGGCGGGTCTGCCCTTATAGCGGTCACACGCGGGCTTGTTCATGTAACGTATGATGTGTCCCGTATCGACAAACACAAAAGCATCTTTGAGGCTGTCAAGGAACGCCATCAACAGGTCATCTGTCAGCATCTTTATCTCCGTTCAACGTTATCACGCTCAGCCCCCGTTTCCTGGAAGTGTGATTCTTGCCGTGCCTGAGGTCAAGGAAATAGACCCAGGGCTTGAGCAGTCGGTTCTTATGTCGTGCAACTGGATCTTCACCGTTGAAGCTGATCCAGGCAAGATGCTCGCCGGGCCGAGGCCGTTTCCGAGCTATACTCGGCGGCAACGTTTCGGCGGTGCTCTGCCGACTCCGTCGCGCGGCCCCAACGCCGAAAAGGTAAGTACTCCGGAGTCCTTTAACCGCTTGTTTTCATTGACATTAGGGCATTTCGAGTGATAACCTCAAACGATTTGGCCCTCCAAGAGAATGAGGCCGAGTCAACACGCGACTTGAAGAAGTTGAAACCGGTACTTGCCCAATGACAAAGTGACCGAAGCCGGAAGGAGTCCGAGATGAGGATCGGGGTATATGTTTGTCACTGCGGTGGGAACATATCTGAGGCCGTGGATATTGGCGCACTCGTATCGTTCGCAGAACAGCAGCCGGACGTCGTCCTCGTACGTGACTACTCTCATATGTGCTCCGAGGTCGGTCAGAAGATGGTCTTCGACGATATTGCCGGCAACGGCCTGGGCCGAGTCGTCATAGCAGCCTGTTCGCCACAGTTTCATGAGAAGACATTTATGAGCACCGTCGAGAGAGCGGGCCTGTCTCCTTTCGTTCTGGAGATAGCCAACATTCGCGAACAATGTGCTTGGCCGCATTTCGGCGCCCCCGAAGCCGCCACCGAGAAGGCCAAGGGTCTTATGGGTATGGCTATAGTCAAAGCGAGGCTGGATGAGGCTTTGGCCAAAAGGACCATGCCTATCGGCAAAAGGGTCCTTGTGGTTGGAGGCGGCATAGCGGGCATTCAGGCGTCGCTCGATCTCGGCGATGCCGGGTTCAGGGTCCGCCTGGTCGAGAAGGAACCCACCATAGGCGGTATGATGGCCAAACTGTCGAGGACTTTTCCCACTGAGGACTGTGCGGCATGCATTCTCTCGCCCAAGATGGCCGACGTCCCATCGAATCCCAACATAGACCTCCTCACCTTCACTGAGATAGAGGATGTAACGGGGTATCTCGGCAACTATGAGGTCACCGTCGTCAAGAAGCCCAGATATGTTGATATGAACAAGTGCACGGCATGTGACAAATGTACGGAGGTCTGCCCTGTCGTCGTACCCAATGAGTATGAAGAGGGGCTTACCTCAAGGAAGGCGATATATCTTCCCTCCCCCATAGCGGTGCCGCACGCCTATGTCCTTGACGATCAGGCCTGCCTGGGGCTTTTTCCCCTTGCCTGCGAGAGGTGCTTCAACGCCTGTGAGCCCGGCGCAATAGACTATGATCAGAAACCCGAGAGGCAAACGTTCACGGTTGACACCATTGTAGTCGCCACCGGCTATGACGTATTCGATGCAAGGGAAAAGAAAGTGTACGGCATCGAGCATTCCAGGAATGTGATAACCGCGCTGGACATGGAGCGCATGATTGTTCACGCAGCCGAGGGCAAACCCATAAGGCCTATGGGAAGAAGAATCGCCTTCATTCAGTGCGTGGGTTCCAGGGACGAGCAGGTCGGAAACGAGCATTGCTCCAGAATATGCTGCATGTATGCAACCAAGCTATCCCAGCTCCTGAAGCGCTCCGATCCCAAGCGTGATGTGTACGTATTCTACACAGACCTCAGAGCCTACGGTAAGGGCTTCGAGGAATACTACAAGCGAGCGCAGAACGCAGGGGTGAAATTCATACGGGGACGGGTGGCAGAGGTCAACGGGAACTCCCGTAATGATAAGGTGACTCTGAAAGTTGAGGATACGCTCACCCGTCAGATCATCGAGACCGAGTTCGATCTGGTGGTCCTCTCGGTCGGCTTGACGCCGAGCGAGGGAAGCAGGGAAATCGCGGGGATTCTGAAACTCGGAGAGAGCCCTGATGGCTTCCTTCAAGAGGCGCATCCCAAGTTCAGGCCCGTGGACACACTCACCGACGGGGTGTTCATATGCGGATGCGCGCAAGGCCCGAAAGACATACCCGACACGGTCGCCCAGGCAAGTGCGGCTTCATCCAGGGCCATCAGGCTCATGAATCGAGGCGAATACGACATAGCTCCGGTCATAGCATTCGTGCATGAGGATCTCTGCGACGGCTGCGGCATATGTATCCAACACTGCCCCATGGGGGCCTTGATTGCCGGGCAGATCGTCTCCGTGAATGAGGCGGTCTGTCGTGGATGCGGCAGCTGCATTGCGTCGTGCCCCAAGGATGCTCTGGACCTTCACTGCTATACCAACGACCAGATTGTGGGCGAGATCCGTGCCTCTCTTCAGGGCAAGAAGGAAGATGAAACCAGAATACTGGTCTTTGCAGACGATCAGACTACTTACAGGCTTGCGGACAATGTCGGTACGGGCAAGATGTCTTACGCTCCCGACACGCGTATATTCCGCGTGCCGAGCGGCAGCAGGATCACACCGAAACTCATGTTGCAAGCCTTTGAATTGGGCGCGGACGGCATCTTTATCGGTGAGAGCGAGCAGAAGTCATCTCCGTTTCCCCATAGCGTTGCGGCGATTAAAGAGAATATCTCCACGGTGAGAAGTGCATTGAAGGAACGGAACATAGAGCCCGACAGGGTACGCTATGCGGAGTTTGTGACTGTGATGTTGGGGGCCTTCGTGAATCAGATGAACAGCCTGTCCGATCTTGCCAGAAGATCGGGCCCCATAGCCAATGCAGACAGGAAAACACTGGTGGAACAGCTCAGTACCCGTAATTAGCAGGAGGCAGTATGACTAAGAAGATCGTGATTACCTATGAGAATGAGGAGTTCTTAGCCAGGGTAAGCGAAATGAGCGGCCAGCCTATAACGCGGTGCGATCAGTGCGGAACTTGCTCGGGAAGTTGCCCCATGATTGCTGAGATGGACGTAACGCCATCCGAGATGATGAGGATGGTACAATTGGGGCAGAGCGAGGTCCTGGAAACGAAGGCCGTGTGGTTTTGCGCTTCTTGCTTTACCTGCACCGTGCGATGTCCCCGCGGGCTTGATCTCTCAAGGGTGGCGGAGTCATTGAGGCAGATGACCCTCCGGCGCGCAGTGGATCACATCAAGATCAGTGAGATTCCCAGGTGTGAGCTGGTCGGACTTCCACAGATCGCCCTGGTTGCCGGCATGAGGAAATTCACCGGGTAGGAGGAATATGAAATGAACCCCGATAACAGAAGACTTCCGTATTATCCCGGATGTACTTTGAAAACCACCGCCGGCAACTTCGAGGTATCCGCCCTCGCATCTGTGCGGGCGCTGGGGATGGAGCTGGTTGAGATTCCCAGGTGGAATTGCTGCGGTACCGTGTTCTCGCTGACCGACGACGATCTGATTCATCATGTTGCTCCCGTAAGGAATCTCATTCGAGTGCAGGAGATGAACCGGGACGGCAGCGTGACGGATGAGTACAGACTGGTCACCCTCTGCTCAATGTGTTTCAACACGCTTAGGCGAGCCAATCTCCGTATGCGGGAAAACCCGGACAATCTGAAGACTCTCAATGATTTCATGAATCTGGAGGATGATTACGAGGGAAAGGTGGAGGTAGTGCACTTGCTCGAGCTCCTGAGAGATCTCGGGCCCGACGCAATAGCGGAGAAGGTCGAAAACCCGCTCACAGGTTTGAGGGTCGCACCCTATTACGGATGCATGTTGTTAAAACCCAAGGAGGTAGGCATCGACGACCCTGAAGAGCCCACGATTCAAAACCATGTTCTCACCGCCTTGGGTGCGGAAGTCGTCTACAATCACTATATGAAGCTGTGTTGCGGCAGCTACCAGACCATGCACAGCAAAGATGCCGTGGCCGGCCTGGCGTATGACATCCTCAGCCACGCCCAGGCAGATGGAGCGCAGGTGATTGCGACCTCATGCCCCCTGTGTGCCTATAATCTTGATAACAGGCAAAAGCAAGTTAAGGAGATGCATCCTGAGTTCGAAGAGATCCCCGTGCTCTATTTCACTCAGCTGATGGCCCTGGCTTTTGGTCTGGATCTGGACCTCTGCGGATTCGATCGAAACTACGTATCTCCCGAGCACCTGCTCGAGAAGAAACAGCTGTTGCCCAAATAGACTGTATGGGTCGCCGGCAGAGCATACTCGACTCTGTTTCTCATGGTGTATGTCCCCCGACTGCCTTTGTTCTCCGGAGTTGTGACATCAACGCGCCACCCGCTTATGCTTGTCGATCGGGCGGACCGGGTTCAAGCCGATATAGATGCATGTGGACCAACTCGATCCGCTTAACGCGGGCGTATCCTGCTTCCCTCGCGAGCCGTTTGACCTCGGCAGAGCGCAGCCGATGATCCAGAGGAGGCCCATGTTCTTCCTCCCGGTACGGCCATTCCAGGACCGAAACCCTCATCAAGGCAACCCGCCGGGCCTCAGCCAGCGCTCTGATTGGGTCATCGGTCTCATGAAGGACATGCCCGAGAAAGACAAGATCGAACCTCTTATCCTCGAATGGAAGGTCTTCGGCAGCCCCTTGCTTGAACTCCGCTCCAGGAGTTTGCCGTCGGGCAATCTCCAGGTAGTCTGTATTCGCGTCGACGCCTGTGACGGCAAGCCCCGCCTTCGCAAAGGCCTCGGCAAATAACCCGGTTCCCGTGCCCACGTCCAGCACTGTTTTGACTGGAACGCCATCCAGACTGCATCTTACAACGCGGTCCACTTCCAGAAGGGCCAGCCTCTCCGGAGATCTCAACCTTCCTGCTTCGCCGCGGAAACGCCGCTTATGCATGTCGGATTCGCACACCCCATCGCTCCCCTGCTCTGGCTGCGTGACACCGGCGTCCCGCCCGGCGGCAAGCAGTGATTGACCGCCCCACCTTCGGTCCGGCCGGCACCGGGGACGCCAGTCCCCGTCCGCTCGACCCAGTGTTAGGCACCGCTCATGCAGCGAATTCGTCGAGGTGTACCCTGAGAATCCGCCGCAGGGTCTTGCGAAACTCCTCGGTCTCCAGGGGTCTCAGCCCGTATTCGAACGATCTCCAGTATCCAATATCGAAAGGAAGAGCGTGACTGTCGCGCTGTCGCAGGAGGACAACCCGTTGCCCCAGGGTGTGGGCGATACCCAGCTCATAGAAGACGTTTGCGTTGTGTTCGGTCACATCAGCGATCACGATGCCGGCTGTATTGAGGAGACGCCAGACGTCGTTGATTATTACGTCCGGTCTTGCGGTTTCGTCTGCTCGCCTGATCTCAATCCCCAACTCGGTGCCCACACCGCTGATGACATGATAGACATCAGGGGACCAGTCGGCGGCATAGGGCATGATGATGAAGGCCAGTCTCGGGTCCGTCCGATAGTCCTGGACGGGGAAGTTGGGTCTGATCACCATCTTCGAGCGACTACGCATCTTGTCCTCCAGTAGGCGACGGCGCCAGCGAGCAATGAGCGGGTCTATGGCATTCTTCTGGATGCTCCCTACCTTCTGCCTCCTGCCCTGACGCAGAGACTGCTCCTTGCGGTCAAGGGCATCAAGCAGCTCCGACAGAAACCACAGATTCCCGATTCCAGGATTCCAATCGTCGTCCGTCTCGAATTCCGCCTTCCATACAAGATCCTTGTCGCGCACCTGCAGCCCCTGTTGGATGAGTTGTCGCGCCTTCCAGATGGATAGGCGGTCAGCCGTCGTGAAGAAAATGGCAACATCGAGCGAAGGCTGCGAGAGCATCGCCCCTAGGATGACGTCCTTGTCGACCAATTCCCTCGTGATCTCGATGATCTGCTGCTCGTTGGGTCTCTTTGCGCCGGGAGCTGGTCCAGGCAGGAAGGCGACCCACTTCCCGTCTATTTCCTTGGAGTCGGGTTGCGGCAGTGCATTCACATGAATCCAGTGCGGCTGCCTATCGACTGATGTAGGCACTCTGGTCCTCCGTTGCGCGAAGCGGCCGTGCCAACCAGGGCTTATCAGTTTTCTCGCCAATAACCCTATATGAAACGAAAGGGCAACATAACTGCACTCCGCGTATCTACTCATGAATACCACACTCCAGGAGACTTGTCCATGTCTTCAGCCGTCGGATAATCGCATAACGAGTTTTCTGGACAAACATCCTTGACGCAACCCTTAGGTAACATCCGCGGGGCTCTGGACGCCCCTGCGTCCCGTATTTGGCTTGAAACCTTAGATCTGTTTCTCAGGAAGTTCGGTGAGGGAGGCTATTCTCAGAGATTCGGCGCCGAGGCGGTGGCCGAGGTGGCCCGTGACCGAGTAGGCGTGCCCTATCTCCAGGCGATGGTTGAGGGCGCGCCTGGGGAGGGTGCACTCGTGGAGGCCGTCTGCGCTATCGAGGGTCACAAAGAAGAGGTCGACCCTTTCGGCCTTAAAGTGGCGGAGGGCGGCCAGAATTCCTCTGAAGCAGGCCCCACCTATTCTTCCTGGTTTCCGGCCGCCGTCGCCATTGCCGTCAAAAAACTCAATCGGGTGTATGAGGGGTGAGAAGCCCAAGACGCTGTACTCCATGCGGCGCTCCTGAAGATGGGTGAAGGCGTGGGTCGGGAGGCTTATCTCGCCGCCTGTGAGCCCGAGTGAGGGTTGCTGCTCCGCGGCTCTGTGCTCACCCCTGAGGGCCATATAGCCTGCAAGCGTACCGCATCTGTCTTCCACTGTTTCATCCAGGGCCCCGCATGATACGAGCGAGGCCACCTCGTCCTTGTTCGCCGGGACGCGCCCCAGGAAGTCCGAGAGCGATTGAAAAGGTGCCTCCATCCTCTCGCGCACGATGATCCTCATGGTATTCTCCGAGAGATGTTTCACGCTTCGAAGGCCCGTGCGGATGGAGTTGCCTTCCAGGGTAAAATCCAATTCAGACCGGTTTACAGAAGGAAGCAGCACCTCTATCCCCCACCTTCGGGCCTCATTGACATGGGCCCAGGTGGGATACATTCCGGCATGGTTTCTCAAAGTCGCGGCGTAGTACTCAAGCGGGAAATTGGCCTTAAGGTATGCCGAGGCCCAGGCCAGGACCCCATAGGTGGCCGCATGGGCCTTGCAGAAGGTATAGGCGGCGAAGCGCCTCACGTGCCGCCAGGCTTCTTCACCGCGTCGGGCATCGACACCTGTGGTCTCGGCAAGGAACATGAACTTGCGCTCGAGCTCCTTCGCATCCACGACGCCATCTTTGAGTTCCCGCCTCAGGATATCGGCTTCGGCGAGGCTCATACCGGTCGAGCGGGCTATGATGCGCATGACGTCCTCTTCATAGACGGGCAGGTCGAGGGACGCGGCACGCTTGGCCCCCTTGCCGGTGCGGCCGGAGCTCATGCGGCGTTGTATGAACTTCTCTTTCATCCCTCCTGCTGAAGGACCAGGCCTTACCAGCGCGAGGGCAAGCGTGGCGTCTTCCTCATCTTGGGCTTTGAGCATCTTCAAGAGATTACGCATGGCAGGGGACTCGAGCTGAAAGCAGCTCATGGTCTCCCCGGTTTTCAATATCCGGGCCGTCGGAGGGTCTTCGGACGGGATCGTGACTGCAAGTCCGTGTCGGACGCCTATGTCGCGGCTGGCTTCTTCTATGACGCTGAGGGCCCTGTTTCCCAGGAGGTCGATCTTTATGAGGCCTACCTTTTCGATGGAGTGCATATCAAACTGGGTTACCTGGATGCCTTTGGCCGCCATCTCAAGCGGCGTGTAGTAGGTGATCGGGCGGTCGGAGATCACAATGCCGCCGCAGTGAATACTCGTATGATGAGGGAAGCCGATTATGGCCTCGGTCAGGCGACCGAGCTCCCTCCGCTCGCCGGGTGGAAGTTCGGGTCTTATGGCGGCAAGCACCCGGCCGATTCCGGTACTTCCCTCCTTAGGTTTCCGATAAGGCAGGCGGCTCGAAAGCGTCTGGGCCTCATAGGGGCTCAGGCCCAGGGCCTTGGCCGCCTCCCGGGCCGCCGAGCGGAGCTCGAAGGCGTTATGAGTGGAGATCATGGCCACCTTGTCGGTGCCGTAGCGCTTGTAGGCGTAGGCTATGACCTCATCCCGGCGCCGCCAGGAGATATCGATATCGAGATCCGGGTAGTCGGGCCGGTGCTCGTTGAGGAAGCGCTCGAAGATAAGGCCGTGACGGATTGGATCTACCTGGGTTATGTTAAGCAGGTGGGCGACGAGCGAACCGGCGCCTGAGCCCCGTCCGGTGGTGGCGATGCCCTTGGCTTGGGCAAAGCCGGTGATCTCGTTTACGATGAGAAAATAGTCGGCGAGGCGCAGCTTCTCGATGACACCGAGCTCGCTCCTTAGTCGTCGCTCCGCCCTTTCCCTCCCGGTCCGGTACTTCCGGGGAAGGGCCTCGCCACAAAGGTCGGTGAGCCTCGCGAAGGACTGCTCGCGTGATGGGGTTGCCCTGGGGAAATGGGGTTTCCCCAGATCGAGCTTCAAGTCCACCATGTCTGCAAGCCTCAAGGTCTCGGTAAGGAGGTCAGGATGGAGTTCCTCCATGTGCTTGAGGCCTGAGGATTCTTCGAGTGAGGCTTCACAGGCCTGGAGCTCCGCCTGGGAGACGAGGCAGCCTTCGGCGATGGCCTTCAAGATGCGGGCGACGGTCCGCTCGGAAGGTTTCAGGTAGAGCACTTCCCAGGCGGCGAGGGCCTTAAGCCCATGCATGCGGGCCGCTGCCAGGTGCTCTCTTATGGTCGAGGCACTCTCCCGGTTGGGTACGATCTCGACCCAGACGCGGTCGCGCCCGAGGCTGCGGGCGAGGCGCGCGGCGTACTCGGGGTCCTGCGTGAGGGCGGCCAGACCCTCGGCCCCCGCGGCAATGGATTCGGTAAGGAGCATGTCGTCTTTAAGCCCCACGTCGGTCACAACGCGGCAGAGGTTGCCGAAGCCTTCGCGTGAGAGGGCGATGAGACCCGCCCGCTTGCCGAAGACGGGGCAGGCCACCTCGGCACCGATTATGGGTTTTATGTCCTCCGCCAGACAGGCCTCGTAGAACTCTATGGCTCCATAGAGGTTGCCTACGTCCATCAGGGCACCGGCTGCGAAGCCTAAGCGCTTAAGGTGTCCAGGGATGTCCCCCGGCGGGATGGTCCCTGCCAGGCGGCTTCCCCTACTTCGTAAGCGAAGGGGTACGAAGGATGTAGCCATAGCTGTCTCGCTCCAGCCTCTTCATGAGGCCTATGGATTTGCCCGCAATCACCGAGGAATGCCCGAAACGCGATCTTATGCGGTCGAGGGTGCCGTAGAGCTCCCCCAGGCGCTCGCCCGTGCTATCGGGATAGAGGGTCTGTTGGGCATCCCGCGCGGGTACGAACTCGGAAAGTACCACCCCGATGAGGTGTATGCGGCAGCGCCTGTGGATCCGCATGAAGACATCTCTGGTGATGCCGAAGATGGCGGCATCAAGTACGCGCGCATCCCACATGCGGCCCGAGGCGGTCTCGCCTTCCCCATCGCCGTAGCGCACCTTGACGGTGACCAGCCGCGGCAGGAGTCCCAAGGTCCGCGTCGAGCGGCAAGCCCGCTCGGTAAGGTAGTACAGGACGCCCATTATCTCGTCCATGTCGATGGTATCCCGGGGAAAGCTGGTCTCTCGCGATACCGACTTAGGCGTGAGTGAGGGCACGTAGGGGTCGCGCCCGCGCAGGCGCTCGTGGATGAGAAAGGCGTGCTTGCCGAAGATCTTGGTGAGGTAGGTCAAGGGGAACTCCTTAAGGTCCCGGACCCGGGTCACATTTATCTGCTTGAGGCGACCGGTGGTCTTCCGGCCTATGCCGAGGACATCGCTCACGGGGCGCTCTTCCATGAAGGCCTCCTCCTCGCCCGGGGCCACCACGGCTATGCCGTCGGGTTTAACGTCCTTGGCGGCGAGTTTGGCCAGCATGCGGTTTGAGGCAAAGCCTATGGTGACCCCGATGCCGGGGTCTTCTCTTATCAGGGTCTTGAGGTTTTGTCCAACCTCCATGGGATCGCGCTGGGCCGCCGGGCTACCTGTAAGGTCGCAGAAGGTCTCGTCCAGATAGACCTCGACATGGGGCGAGAGCTGCCGGCAGTGATCGAATATACGCTCGGCGAAGGCTGCGTAGGTATGCTGGTGGCCTTTGATGACCACGACTTCGGGGCAAAGCTCCACGGCCCGGCTTATGGGGGTCCCCGCCGAGATCCCATAGTGCCTGGCCTCATAAGATGAACTTGCCACCACACCCGAACCCACAACCACGGGTTTGCCTTTAAGGTGGGGGAACTTGACCTGCTCCACCGAGGGGAAGAAGGCGTCGATGTCGAGATACATTATGAGACGTTGCGGCTTTCGGTCGGAGGCTCGTTTCATGATTCGATCATCACCTGGTCGAGATGCCAGGTCATATCTCCGGCATTAAGGTGTATCTGGTAGACATCCCCGGAATCGGAGGTCACCGAGAAGTAGTAGATCTTCGCGGTTCCCTCACGATCCATCCAGCGGCAGTTGACACTGGTCAGCCGGTGTATCTGACCGCGGCGCACGAAAACCAGCGGCTTTATGATGCCGCCCTTAAAGTCCGCCCTCACCCTTATACTCTCATCCAGTCGCTCGACCAGCATCGCTGTCTCACCACCCGTCTTGGCCCGGGCTATAATCTTCTCACCAATCCGACCACCTTACCGGCTATGCGCAGGCCCTCACGGTCCGGCCTTATCCTTATGGTCCGGTAGGCACTGTTTCTGGGCTCAAGGTCTATGTATCTTTGCCGCTTGCGTATGACCTTGACCGTCGCCTCCCCGTCTTCACCCACATAGGCCACTATGGTCTCCCCGTCTTCGGCATCTTCCTGTTGCCTTACGATCACATAGTCGCCGTCTAAGATGCCGGCATCGGCCATGCTGTCCCCGTTTACCCTTACGGCGAAGTGAACGGCATCCTCGGGAAAGAGGGATTCCATATCCAGGTGCCCCTCCATGTTCTCAATCGCCGTTATGGGAAGTCCTGCGGCTACCCTCCCTAAGATGGGCACGCCTCGGAAGCCCCGGGCCTCGGGCGAGAGCATGAGCTTCCCGTCCGCCTTGGTGAGAAAACCCTTCTTTATAAGGGCGTCGAGATGCTGGCTTACGGTGGCAGAGGAGGCGAGCCTGAACTTGCGCCCGATCTCTCTGTAGGAGGGGAATCTGTCCCAGCGCCTTATGGACGAGAGTATGTAGTCGAGTATCTCCCTCTGTCTCTTGGTAAGCGATCTCATTGCTTCCTCCTCTGCCAAGATACCAAACAAATGTTCGGTAGTCAAGCTATTTTTAACCCCGGGGTGATTTTCCCGAAAACGAAGCATAGAAACGAAGCCGCGGGTTTCGTCGCGCGGAGACGCGATCAACGTCGGGGGTGAAAACCCGACCAACGTCGGCCACGGAGATCTGACGCTACACGGACATTCGTCGCGACAGGGGTGGCAACACTACGGAGACGGCTAGTAGCCGCCGGCAATGGCAAGGGCGCTTGCCACCCAGCAGAAGGCTATGACCGCTCCTGAGGCGGCATAGTAAAAGCCGGGGCTCGTGAGGCGCCAGCCCAGCACGCGGTCCCTCGTGCGCTCCCCCACCAGGTAGCCCACGGGGAAGAATACAGCGCCCAGGCCTGCCCAGATAAGGCCCTCGGCAACCATCCAGGCCACGAAGCCGCCGGGACGGTTAAAGGACATGAGATATCTGCACGGAGCCACGCGCATGCCTATGAAGTAGAAGCCTATGCCTGCCATGAGGCCTGCCGAGAGGCCTGCTGCCACACGGGAGGCCTTGCTTGTTCCGATCCTTCGGCCCGCCACGGCGACACTGCCCGCCAGGGCCCCTCCTCCCAGCATGACGGCTAGCGAGGAGTTTGCTTTGCAGAAAAACGAAAGATGAAGCATGGGTACAGCCATCTGTCTCACCATGACGGCGACGGCCGCTATGCCTATGAGTACCATGGGCTTTCTGAAGAAGGCGAAACCGATGGCCATGAGACCGATCCCCAGACCCGTCAGGATATCACCCTTGTAAGGTATGTTGCCCGCCTTCATGGCTCCTCCGAGACCCACCTCGAGGAAACCCCAGACCGAACCTAGCACAATCAGTACAATGACAATATCGCGAACGGTCGGTGCGGCGTTTTGCTTGTGCCCCACAGTATTCATGTAAGACTCCTTTGCCTGCGCGGGATTGCGAGTCCCTGTATCCTGAGAGATTCTATATCCCGCCGGCCTTTCTGTCAACCTTGGGATTGCGAAGCCCCGACGTCCGAAAAGAACACCCGGGATCAGACCCCGGGAAATTGAATTCAATTCTCAAGATCTGACCTCAAGTAGTCTTTGGGCGATTTGGGCGAAGTCGGAGCGACCGGTGACATCCATCCAGGCGGTGTGCCGCTCTTTCCGGAACCAGGTCATCTGGCGCTTGGCGAAGCGCCGCGTATTGCGCTTTATGAGCCTTGCGGCCTCGACGCAGGTGATGGAGCCATCGAGATGCCGGAGCACTTCCTGATAGCCAAGGCTCTCACGCAGGGCCGGCGCATTCCTATAGCCTTGCTCCACCAGCCCCTTCACTTCCTCCACAAGTCCGGCCTCGAGCATAGCATCGACCCTGAGGTCGATGGCCCGGTAGAGTTCTTCCCTGGCCCGGATGAGGCCCACCCTGCGGTATGGCACTCTCAGGGGTTGGGCGGTCTTCTCGAGCTCACTCATGGGCCGGCCGGCCAGCTCATAGACCTCGAGCGCCCTTATCACTCGGACCAAGTTCCCCGGGTCGATTGTGCGCGCCTTCTCAGGATCAACCGCGTCCAGCTTCCCCCAAAGATGCCGTCTGCCCTTGGTCTCGGCTTCGGCCTCAAGCCTCGCCCTCAAGGCCTCGTCCCTGCCCGGCCCTTCGAAGATGCCGTCGGTGAGGGCCCTGACATAAAGGCCCGTCCCTCCCACAACCACCGGGAGCTTTCCCCTTCCCAGGATGTCATCCACTGCACGCCTGGCGTCCGTCTCGAACATCTTGCAGGTGTATTCCTGGTCAGGATCGACGACATCTATCAAGTGGTGCGGCACCTCATCGCGCATGCGCCTCGATGGTTTGGCAGTCCCTATGTCCATGCCGCGATAAACCAGCCGCGAATCCGCTGATATGATCTCACCCCCTGCGAGCACGGCCAGATGAAACCCGACTTCGGTCTTGCCGACACCGGTAGGGCCTAAGAGGATGAGCACGCTTTGCTCCTGGGCCGGCTTCACCTTCTGAGGAACCTTCTTTCGATTTCTTCCCAGGAGAGCCTTATCATCGTGGGGCGACCGTGGGGACATGCGAAGGGCATTTTGGATCTGAAAAGCTGATCCAGGAGCGCCTGGGTCTCCTCCGGAGAGAGCCTGGCCCCCGCCTTGATGGCGGCGCGGCATGCGAAGCCCGCCGCCAGAAGGTGGTTCATGTCGTCGGATTCCGCCCGGGTCTCGATCACCTCGTCGACCATATCGGTGAGGATCGTCTTCTGAAGGGCTCTGTCAAAATTCGCCGGGACGGCTTCGACAACATAGGTCCTCCGTCCGAACTTGCGGACATCGAAACCCATCTTCTTTATGTCTTCCATGCGGTCATCGATGAGGTCTTCTTCTTCGGGGGTGACTTCCAGGGACTCCGGGAAGAGGAGCTTCTGGACGACCGGTTCCCGGCCTTCAAGGCTCGATTTGGCCTCTTCATAGAGCACCCTTTCATGTGCAGCATGCTGATCGATGAGGTAGAACTCGGCATCGGATTCGGCGAGTATATAGGCGTTCTTTATCTGGGCGATCGCCGTGACCTCGGATTCGGTCTTGAGCCTCGGTGCCCGGTATTCTCTCTGGGCCTCGGATACGAAGATCTCCTTACGGCTCATAAGCGGTATACGGTCGGCCCGGATGTCTCTGTCGGCGCTCTCATGTCTGACAGGCCGGCTTATGAGCGGCGGCACCATCCTGCGGGTGCTGAGCCCACTCTGGACCGAGCGAAAGACGAATTGCCTTACGTCCCGCTCGCGCCGGAAACGGACCTGTTTCTTGGTCGGGTGGACGTTGAAATCCACCTCGCTGGGGTCGATATTGACGAGGATCACCCCGGTCGGATACTTGCGGCTCTTAAGCGTGTTGCCGTAAGCATCACAGACTGCCCTCAGGATCAACCGGCTTTCCACGGGCCGGCTGTTCACGAAAATCGATGTGTAGCCGGCCGAACTCCGCGCCTCCTCCGGGCGCGACAGGAAACCGCAGAGCTGGATATACTCGTCGGAGACATCGATCGGGATGGAGTTCTCACCGAAGTTGCGCCCGAGGATACCTCCAATCCGTTCCTCAATGCTGTTGACGGCGGGCAGGCTCAAGACCACTTTGCGGTCCCGTATGAGCTTCATCGAGATTCCATACTGGGTCATGGCATGGCTGGCAAAAGTCCGGGTTACGTGCCGCACTTCGGTGGCCCTGGTCTTGAGGAACTTGGCGCGGGCCGGCGCATTGTAGAAGAGGTTGGCAACGCTCACGGTGGTCCCCGGAGATCTCGAAGTCTTGGAGCACTCCTCGACCTTGCCTCCCCGGATCACGATCTTGGTGGCCACCTCTTCATCGATGGTCCTGGTCACTATCTCCACTTCGGCGACACTGGCGATGCTGGAGAGCGCCTCACCCCGAAACCCCATCGTAGTGATCCTGTCGAGATCCTCGACGCTGGATATCTTGCTTGTGGCATGCCGCTCAAAGGACAGGAGGGCGTCCTCCTCGGTCATCCCGACGCCGTCATCTATGATCCTAATCAGCTGCCTTCCGTCACCCTTGGTCTCCACCGTGATCTGCGTTGCACAGGCATCGACGCAATTCTCTACGAGCTCCTTGACGACCGACGAAGGCCTGTCCACCACCTCGCCTGCGGCGATGAGGTTTATGATCTTGTCGGGCAGTATCTTAATCTTGCCCATCGTCTTCCCTGCGTTCCCCGGTAGCGATGCGCTTGAGTTTCGCCATTATCTCGAGCGCCTCAAGCGGTGTGACGTTGTCGAGATCGAGCTCGGCGAGTCTTCGGGTGAGCTCCTTTTCGCTTTCCCAGAGCGTGAGCTGAATGTCCCCAGAGACCGGCGAGTGTTCGCCGCGGGCGATTCTGGGGATATCGCCGATACTGTATTCGTCTTCTTCCAGGTTGGCAAGGATCTCCTTGGCCCGCTCGATCACGGCCTCAGGCAGCCCGGCGAGTCTCGCGACCTGGATGCCGTAGCTCCTGTCGGAGCCGCCTTCGACAATCTTTCTTAAGAAGACTATTCTATCACCATACTCCTTCACATGCACGTTGAAATTCCTGACCCGCGGCAGGATGCCGGACAGATCGGTCAGTTCATGGTAGTGCGTTGCGAAGAGGGTCATGGGGCGCACCTTCTCGTTATCATGAAGGTACTCGACCACGGCCCACGCGATGCTCAGGCCGTCGAAGGTACTTGTGCCCCTCCCCACTTCATCCAGAAGCACCAGACTCCGCCGCGTGGCATTGTTGAGGATGTTGGCGGTTTCGATCATCTCCACCAGAAAGGTGCTCTGGCCCCGGGCGACCCTGTCGGTCGCCCCTATCCGGGTGAACACCTTGTCCACCACGCCGAGACTTGCTGTGGATGCCGGTACGAAACTTCCCATCTGGGCCATCATGACTATCAAGGCAACCTGTCTCAGATATGTGGACTTGCCTGCCATGTTCGGGCCTGTGATGACCAGAATCTGGTTATCGTCATCCAGCAGAACATCGTTGGGTACGAACTGCTCGTCGCCCAGGAAACGCTCGACCACAGGATGCCTGCCATCACGGATCTCTATACCGCCGGCTTCGGAGATCTCGGGCTTCACGTAGTCGCCGCTCCTGGCGGTCTCCGCGAAGGAGGCAAGGACATCGAGCTCGGCCACCATGCGGGCCCCATCCTGGATAGGCTCGGTATAACCTGCGACTTCCAACCTGATCTTCTTGAAGATCTCATCCTCCAGAGCCGATGCGCGCTCTTCCGCTCGCAGAATCTCAGACTCCTTCTCCTTGAGGGCTTCGGTCACATACCTTTCAGCTCCGACAAGCGTCTGCTTGCGGATATAGTCGGAAGGCACACGGGCGATGTTGGCCTTGCTCACTTCGAGGTAATAACCGAAGACCTTGTTGAATCCCACCTTGAGCGTGGCAATACCGGACCGCGCCCGTTCCTCTGTCTGAAGATCGATTATCCACTTCTTGGCGTTCTGCGAGGCATGCCGCAGATTGTCGAGATCTGCATCATAGCCCTCCCGCACGACGCTCCCTTCCTTGAAGAGCACCGGGGCTTCGGGTTTAATGGCTTCCGCGACGAGCTTCCTCACATCCTCCAGCAAGGGGAGGTCGTCGGCAATCGCCGCAAGCTTCTTCGAGGTCGAGCCGGAAAGCACCTTCTTTATCTTTGGGAAGAGATCCAGGGATTCCCTTATGGCTACAAGATCGCTCGGGCCCGCGCGCTCGCAGCAGACGCGCCCCACGAGGCGCTCGAGATCGTTTACCTGCCTGAGCACGCTTCGCAAGTCCTTACGCCTGATCTCATCGGTCACGAGATCGTCCACCGCTTCGAGCCGTCCGAGTATGGCGGCCCGGGTCGTGAGCGGGTTTCTCACCCAGGCCCTCAGTTTGCGCCCGCCCATCGACGTCATTGTCCTGTCGAGCACGTTTATGAGTGACGCATCGGCGTCTTCCGGGTGGAGGGGTTTGAGGATCTCCAGGTTGGCCAGCGAGTCTTCATCGATTTCCATATAGAGGGATCTGCGGTGCACCGACATCCGCGAGATATGCGGCAGCAGGCGTTTCTGGGTCTGTCTCAAGTAGGATACGAGCGCCCCGGCGGCCCCCACGGCAAGGTGCATGTCCCGGCAGCCGAAACCGTCAAGCGAAGTCACTCTGAAGTGGTCGCGGAGGATCGATACCGCCGAGTCCGAAAGGAAGAGCCAGGCATCCAGGCGCGTGACGGTGGCACGGGGAAGTATCTGCCCCACCCTTTGAAGCACGGCCTCGTTGGTATCATCCTGGGGTACGAGGATCTCACTCGGGGCGGTTTTGGCCACCTCCTCAAAGAGCTCCTGGGTCGCGACCTCGCTTACCGTGAACTCTCCGGTCGACAGATCGGCGCTGGCGATGCCCCAGCGATCGCCGGCGCATGAAAGCGCGACCAGGTAGTTGTTCTCCTTATCTTCGAGCAGCAGCGATGATGTGATGGTTCCGGGGGTTATCACCTCCACCACTCTCCGCTTGACAAGGCCCTTGGCTTGCTTGGGGTCTTCGACTTGTTCGCATATCGCCACCTTGAGCCCGGCCCGGACAAGCCGTGCGACATAGGTGTCAACGGCATGATAGGGCACGCCGGCGAGCGGAATCTTCTTATCACCCTCGCGGGCCCGCGAGGTGAGCGCGATGCCGAGAACCTTTGACGCCGTTACTGCGTCATCGTAGAAGGTCTCGTAGAAGTCCCCCATTCTGAAAAGCAGCAGCGTATCGGGGTATTCCTTCTTGATACCCAAATACTGTGACATCATCGGGGTCTGTTGGGAATCATTAGCCATGGCGCCAAACGGGATTAGAAGCCGCGAGCCCTTTTCCGGGGCTCAAAGTCAAATGAACGTCTCCCACTCCTTGCAGTTGGGACACCGCCACAGGACTTCGTTCGATTCCTGTCCGCAATTGCTGCAGGCGTAGTGTTCCTCGTCGGATGAGAAACCGTTGAAGGCTTCCACCATCGCCCTCAGCGAGCGCTCGGTATCGCCCTTCTCATAGTATAGCCTTGCCAGTGCCTGTTTGGCGCGCGTGCATTCGGGATCGAACTCCAGGGCCGTCTGCACATACCTGAGCGCGTCATCCAGATCACCCTTCTTCCGCTGGATGTTTGCAAGTGTCATAAGAGTGCGCACGTCCCCGGGATTCCTCTCAAGAACGCCGTTATAGAGATCGACTATCTTCTCGAACTTCCCCTTTTCATAGAACGCCTTTTCCAGACGTCTGAAAGTCACGAAGGCGATCTTCGGGAAAAGCGTTATGATCCGACGCCAGGAGGATATGGCATTGTCGATGTGGCCCGTCGCGTAGTAAAGGTCGCCGAGATAGAGGTATCCCGCGGCACACTCCGAATCCACTTTGAGAGCGTCTTTAAGACTGCTCTCAGCTTTCTTCAGGTCCCCTTGGTCAAGATAGGACTTGCCGACATAGGCCTTGTAGAGAGCAAGGAATCTGGTGTCGTCCACCTTCTTGGTCCTGGAAAGCTCCCTTCTTACAAGGTAGGCCTTGTCCCATTCCTTCATCTCCTCATAGACATCCAGAAGCTCGTTCAGGGCCTTCTCGTTACGCGGTTCAAGCTGGATCACCTGCTCGTAGCTCGCCGCAGCCCGATCGAGCCGCTTGGCCTGGAGATAGTCGCGGGCAAGGCTCAAGAGCACTCTTGCCAGGGTTCCCTTTGGAAGATTGGGCCGGACCGTAAGCTCCCGGTGTATCTGGGTCGCCTTGCGGACATCGCCCGTTTCCCTGAAAGCATCGCCCAGCCTCAGATATGGATCGATTTCCTGTGGTTCGTCCCGAATCGCCTGCCTGAAGAAGTTGAGGGCCTGGTTATAGTCCCCGTCCAGGAAGGCGGAGATCCCCTGGACATATGGATTACCACCCGAAACCCTTCTCCGTTTCCCCTGAATGCTTACCCATACCCGATGAAAGATGACGGCGACTACACAGAGTATGAGGATAATCCAGATGGTCACGGCTGCACTTCCTTTCCTTCCTGGGGCCCGCTCTCCTCGACCGGCTCCTCGAGCGGCAGGTTCCTCAAGGCCACCAACTCATCCTCGAGATCTCTGTTTCGCCTCTTGAGGCGTCTGATGTTGAGACCCATGTCTATGAAGTAGTACAGGCTGTAAAGGGTGGTAAGCACTATTCCGATCACGAACGCGATGAAGAGCGCGAGTATCAGGGGCACACCCTCATACGCAACCCAGCCCAGGCTCACGCGGACATGCTCGCTGGGATTCATGACCGCAAACGCGATTATGGCGATAGTGATGATAAGCAGTGCGATCGCAGCTATTACCCTCGAGATATTCATATTATGCTCCTATCTGATTCTCCGCCGGTTCACAGGCGATCATCCATCTGGAGACACCGGTGATTCTGGCGGCCACGACCTTCCCTCTTTCTACACCTTTTCGGGGTAGCTTTGCAAGCCAGTTTTTTCGAGTCCGGCCGATCAGGCAACCGGGTTCTCTCGTGCTTTCGCGTTCCACAAGGATTTCCACCGTGGTGCCCTGCATATGCCGCTTCTTCCGGTCTGTGAGACTGTTCTGGAGGGCTATGACCTCCTTGAGCCGTCTGACTTTCTCCTCCTCCGGGACGTTGTCCTGGAGGTCCGCGGCCGCGGTCCCGCTTCGGGCCGAGTAGCGGAACATGAATGCGGACTCGAAACCGACCTCCTCCATCACCTCGAGCGTAGCCTCGTGATCCCGGGTCTCCTCCGAGGGGAAGCCCACCAGAATGTCGGTGCTCAAAGCAACGCCGGGTATTGCCGTCCGGGCGAAGGCAGCAAGGTCCCGATAGGCCCCCGATGTGTAACCCCGGTTCATAAGACCGAGCATCCTGTCCGAACCGCTCTGAAGGGGAAGGTGTATGTGCTCGCATACCTTGGGCAAGGAGCTTATCCGCTCTATCGCCCTGTGCGTGAGGTCTTTGGGATGCGATGTAGTGAAGCGGATTCGCGCAAGGCCCGGCACATCGTTCACGCTTTCCAGGAGACCGCTGAAATCCAGTTCGCCGTCATCGTAGGAGTTGACGTTCTGGCCTATCAGGGTTACCTCTTTGACTCCAAGGTCCGCCAGGTGCGCAACCTCATCCAGGATCTCCCGATGCGGCTTGCTCCTCTCCGGACCCCTCACATAGGGGACGACACAGTAGGAACAGAAGTTGTTGCAGCCGCGCATTATCGTTACAAAGGCGGTGACGCGGTCAACACCGGTTGGTTTCAGGGCATACGTGCCGGCGGGGTCCCTGGTGATATCGATCACCGCCTCCCGCCCGGACCCCAGGGCATCGAGCAGTGCCGGGAGGCGGGTATAGGTATCCGGCCCGGCCACAAGCTTGATCCGGCCGCCGTGCTCAAGCAGGCTTTTGCCCAGGCGCTGGGCCATGCATCCTATTATGCCAATGATGGCATCCGGATCGTCGCTGCGCTGAGATGCAAGTTCATAAGCTCTGGCGAGGGCCTTGCGTTCGGCACGTTCCCTCACGCTACAGGTGTTTATGAGAATGATGTCGGCGCCCGTCGGATCCGTCACCTGCTCGTAGCCGGCATGTTTAAGCACTTCGGAGACAAACGCCGAGTCGTAGATGTTCATCTGGCAGCCATGGGTTTCGATGAAGAAGGTCTTATCGGCCATCGCGGTTTTTCTCATAGGTGGCCAGGACCCCGTCGGCCTCGACACCCGTGACCCGGGCGTGTACGAGCCTACCCCTGGAGAGCGGCCGCGGGAAGTAGGTTCTCACATAGTTGCCGCTCAGGCCTGTCGCGGGCCTTCCTGCTTTGGGATCCAGCACCAGGACTTCGAGACTTCCGCCGACAAGCGACTTTCTGAAGGCACTCGACTTGGCCTTGCCCAGATCTCTGAGGATTCGGCTCCTCTCCTTCTTGACCAGGGGATCGACTTGCTCCGTGAAGCCCGCCGCCGGGGTGCCCCTGCGCTTCGAGAAAGCGAACACGTGAAGGTACGTCACGGGCAGATCCTCGAGGAGCCCGCGCGTGTTCTCGAAGGCGGCCTGATCCTCGCCCGGGAATCCCACCATCACGTCCGCACCGATGCCGCAATCCGGTATGGTATCGGCTATCCTGCTTACCAGGGCCCGATACCGGGCACGGCCGTAAGGCCTTCCCATGCGCCGGAGTACGCCGTCATCGCCGCTCTGGAGCGGCACATGCACGTGGGGGCATACCTTCACCGCAGGGTCCGCCATCGTCTCTATCAGACTATCCGTGAAATCCGTGGGCTCCACGGAACTCAGACGGATCCTCTCGAGCCCCGGGACGGCGGCTATTTCCCTCAGAAGGCGGGCCGGCGAATGGGCGGGCGTCAGATCCCTGCCATACGCCCCGAGGTGTACGCCTGTGAGTACCACCTCAGTGAAACCTTCGGCCACGAGCACCTCGATTTCTGCCCTGACATGCTCCGGCCGCTTGCTCCTGCTCCCTCCACGGGCAAGCGGCACGGCGCAGTAGGTGCACCTGTTGTCGCATCCGTCCTGTATCTTGACGAAGGCCCTCGTGTAACCGCCGAAGCCATGAAGCCGCGTGTGGGCCGGCAGGGTCTCGATCCGGTCTATATCGGCGACCTGGACGGTGGGATGGGACGGCTTGCCCGCCTTGAGATAGCGCACTATGTCTTGTTTCTCGTCGTTACCGAGCACGAAATCGACGCCTTGGATCGCGGTGAGGTCTTCGGGGGAGCGCTGCGCGTAGCAGCCTGTGACTACGATCAGGGCCCCGGGATTCGTCCTGACGGCCCTTCTTACGGCTTGGCGGGATCTGCAATCGCTCTTCGAAGTAACCGTGCAGGTATTTATCACGAAGATGTCGGAGCCTCCGTTTCCATCCCGGCTCAGGAAGCCCCCATGCTCGGCGAGCTCACGCATCTGTTCGGTCTCGAACTGATTGAGCTTGCAGCCGACGGTTATGAAGGTAATTGATTGCATCAGCCGAGGTCCCACTTCCCGCAGCGGCTGCCCCACCGTGATAGGAGCGTATCCCGCTTGAATATCTCGACGATCTCGCAGCAATTGGAACAGCCGTCACATTCAAAATCCCTTGTAGCGAGCTTGCCCGGAAGCACGTCAAAGCCGCGGAACCTGCTCGGGGCGTCCGGTTCCCGTTGCCGCCCGGCTATCATGGCGACCCCGATTGCGCCCATCACGTCATGGTACTTGGGGATCAAGATATCGCACCCGAGCTGGCGTGCGAAAGCCTGCCGGACCGCCTTGTTGGAGGCTACTCCACCCTGGAAAACGACGGGCGGATCGATCGGCCGTCCGGCCGCAACGCCCGTGAGAAAGTTCCTGGCCAGTGCCTCGCAAAGACCGCGCGCAACGGCCCCCCGGTCGGCACCCCGCTGCTGCTTCTCTATGATATCGGTCTCGGCGAAAACCGCGCACCGGCCGGATATCGTCACACTCTCGTCGGCCTGCGCGGCCAGGTCCGCAAACTCGTCGATCGTGACACCCATCCTGCCGGCCTGGTAGTCCAGGAACGTGCCGGTTCCCGCCGCGCATACGGTATTCATGGCGAAGTCGCTTACCGCACCGTCTCTTATTACGATCACCTTCGAATCCTGGCCTCCGATCTCTATGATGGTCCTGGCCTCCGGGAAGAAGTGAAGAGCCCCAGTGGCGTGGGCCGTGATCTCGTTCTTTACGACATCCGCCCCCACGAGGGCCGCGGCAAGCCGCCGGCCGCTCCCTGTGGTCCCGCAGGCCACGACCTCCGGCCTCCTGCAAATCTCGCCGGCGGTCTGCACAATCCACCTTATCGAAGCTATGGGCTCGCCGCCGGTCCGTACATAGCGGTGAAAGGCAACGTTGAGATCAGCATCGAGCACAACCAGGTTGGTGCTGACCGCGCCGACATCAAGCCCGAGAAAACCCTTCATGGAGTCACTCATCGTACCCTCTCAAGCATACTCAGGGCAGCGGAAGGGGTGCTCTTCAAGAGCCTGGTCAGACCTTACCCATCAAGGCGGCCATCTTGGCTATGTGCGCAGGGGTGGTCCCACAGCAGCCTCCGACCACTCTCACGCCGGTGCCGAGGAGGGCTTCCAGACCGTCGGCCATGCTGTCGGGCGTCTCCGGATAGACCACGCCATCCCGGCCGACTTCAGGAAGACCTGCGTTGGGCTGGGCAAGCAACGGGACTGTGGAGGCCGGCGCCATGACTTTCATTATTCCGGTGGCTTCGGCAATGCCGCCCACGCAGTTCGTGCCGACGATGTCCGCCCCGGCTTCAACCAGACCCCGGGCGGCCTCTTCCGGGGATGTCCCCATTACCGTCCTGTACCCCTTTGCACCCCTGGCAAAGGCCATGGACGCGGCCAGGGGCCTTGACGAAACCTCTCCGGCCGCCGCGATCGCCAGGCGCGCCTCATTGATGTCGGTCATGGTCTCAACAAGCAGGAAGTCCACGCCGGCTTCATCAAGAGCCTGGGCCGCCGCGCGGAAAGCTGCTTCTACCTTCTCCGCCGGGGTATCGCCATAGGGTTCAAGCAGCACCCCGGTTGGTCCAATCGACCCGGCCACCATGCAGGTCTCCCCCCCGGCCCGCCGGGCGAGGTCCACCCCCCGCTTAACCACATCCTCAAGCTTGGTTTCCAGGCCGGACCTGGCCAGCTTGATCGGGTTGGCGCCGAAGGTATTGGCAGTCACGAAGTCGCACCCGGCATCGCGGTACTGCCTGTGAATGCCCTCGACGATTTCGGGATGATCGAGATTCCACACTTCCGGACACTCCCCCATGTCCAGGCCGCTAAGCTGGAGCATTGTACCCATCGCGCCATCACCGAGTACGATTCTCAGTTCGAGCAGTTCTATGATGTCCATGCTAGCTCCCGATAAAACCCTTGGCTATGTCGACGGCTGTCGCAGCATCGTCACCGTAACCGTCGGCCCCTATCTGGTCTGCGAACTTCTTGGTCACAGGAGCTCCGCCTATCATGGTCCGGACCTTGCCATCCGGGTCCTTCTCCTTCAGAAGGTCCACCGTGTCCTTCATTATGTGCATGGTCGTGGTCAGGAGCGCCGACATGCCTATTACAGTGGCCCCGTGCTCGATGGCGGCCTCGACGAACTTCTCCGCCGGCACGTCGTTGCCAAGATCTACTATCTCGAAACCGGCCCCCTCGAGCATCATGGCGACAAGGTTCTTGCCGATATCATGAAGGTCGCCGCGAACCGTGCCTACAACCACCTTGCCCCTGGGCCGGATCCCGCCCTTCACCAGATGGGGCTTCAGGACCTGCATCGCATTCTGCATGCTCTTGGCTGCAAGCAGCACCTCGGGAACGTAGATCTCGTTGCACTTGAAAAGCTCGCCGATTTTGTCCATGCCCGCGATGAGGGCTTGATTCAGTATGTCCTGGGGGCCGAGCCCCGCCTCAAGCGCTTGCTCGGTGAGCCCTTTGGCCTGCGCCATTTCACCCGCGATGACTGCATCTCTTAGCGCGCCAATGCGATCCATTGTATCCTCCCTATTCCGGCTTCCAGAAGTTGAAACAGACCAGTTTCTCCTCGGTCATCTCGTGGACGGCATACTTGAGACCCTCTCTGCCGATGCCGCTGTCCTTGACACCCCCGTAAGGCATCTGGTCCACCCTGTACGTTGGGAAATCGTTTATGATAACGCCACCCACATCAAGCATCTCG
>CAZRAU010000043.1:5938-25189 GCA_964598025.1 uncultured bacterium | reverse complement strand
CAGCAAGGTCAGGGAGGGATTGGGGGAGGCAAGGCAACAGGAAACAGACTCCAAGTTGAAGCGGGATATTCTCAACACCGTGATTGAGCAGAGCGACTTCGAGGTGCCGGAAGGCCTTGTCGCGATGGCTCTGGATTCCATAATGAAGTCTTACGGTGAAGCCGGAAGGGGCGAAGAAGATCCGGAAGCTCTGGAGAAGCTCAATCAGGCCCGCGAGAGATTGCGCCCCCTGGCGGTCAATCTGGTCAAGGAGCAGTTCATTATTGACGACATAGCGGAGAGGGAGGGCGTGAAGGTCGAGGACGAAGAAATCGAAGAGATAATCCGGGCAGTCGCTGCCCGCGGCGGCCTCTCGGTGGAGGAGACCAGGCGGAAAGCGGCGGAGTCGGAAGAGACAGGCCGTTGGCGGCGTGACATCCTCAAGAACAAGGTACTTGATTTCTTGAAGGAACGAGCCGAGATTCAGGAATGACACAAGCACAGAGGAGGAACGCGATGGGTCTGGTTCCAATTGTCGTTGAGCAGTCAGGGCGTGGCGAAAGGGCTTATGACATCTTTTCGCGCCTTCTGAAGGACCGGATCATCTTCATCGGAAGTGCAATCGATGAAACCGTGGTGAACCTGATCATAGCTCAGATGCTGTTTCTTGAGGCTGAGGATCCGGACAAGGACATCTATCTGTATATCAACTCTCCCGGTGGAATCCTCCCTGCGGGGCTTGCGATCTACGATACGATTCAGTATATAAAGCCGGATGTGGCTACCATCTGTATGGGACAAGCCGCCAGCCTCGCTGCCGTGATATTGGCCGCCGGCACCAAGGGCAAACGCTCAGCTCTGCCGCATGCCAGGGTAATGATCCACCAGCCTCTGGGCGGGAGCCAGGGCCAAGCCTCCGACATAGAGATATACACGAAGGAGATACTGACGTTGCGGGAGCGTCTGAACGAGATCCTGTCGAACCACACCGGTCAAGATCTGGAGACCATTGCGAGGGACTGCGACAGGAACTTCTTCATGTCCGCCGAGGAAGCCAAGCAATACGGTCTGATCGACGAGGTGATCTTCAAGAAGAAGTAGAAGGAGCACGTGGTGAAGCGCAAAGCAGGTGCGAGAAAAGAAGTGATTTGCTCCTTCTGCGGCAGGAGCAAAGAGGAAGTGTCACGGTTGGTGTCCGGGCAGAACGTCTACATATGCAGCGACTGCATAAGATTGTGCAGCACTATCCTGGAAGACGATCTCAAGGCGCAGGCCGCCAAGCCTCGACGGAGCCTGCCGAAACCCCCGGAAATAAGAGACTTCCTTGACCAGTACGTCATAGGACAGGAAAGGGCCAAGCGCATCCTCGCGGTCGCGGTCTACAATCACTACAAGAGGATAATGTCCCCGCCTTCTAAGGACGGGGTGGAGGTCGAGAAGAGCAATATCCTTCTCATCGGTCCTACCGGTACCGGCAAGACCCTTCTGGCGGAGACGCTTGCCAGACTTCTCAAGGTCCCTTTTGCCATCGTTGACGCGACGGCTTTCACCGAGGCGGGTTACGTGGGAGAGGATGTTGAGAACATACTGGCCCGGCTCCTTCAGAACGCGGATTTCAATCTCGCGGCGGCCGAGAAAGGTATTGTCTATGTGGACGAGATAGACAAGACGGCGCGTAAGCAGGACAGTCCCTCCATAACCCGGGACGTATCCGGTGAGGGGGTGCAACAGGCGCTCTTGAAGATTCTGGAGGGCACAGTAGCCAATGTTCCTCCTCAAGGAGGGCGAAAGCACCCACAGCAGCGCTTCATCGAGGTCAACACCAAGGACATCCTGTTCATCTGTGGCGGCTCGTTCGACGGTCTGGACAGGATCGTGGAAAGCAGGCTGCGAAGCAGCACCATCGGCTTCGGAGCGGATGTCAAACGGAAGAAGGAGCGCAAGTTAAGCCAGATACTGAGGATGGTCGAGCCCGACGATCTTCTTAAGTTCGGTTTCATCCCTGAGCTGGTCGGCCGGCTCCCCGTCATCTGCAGCCTCAAAGAGCTGGGCGAGGAGGATCTGGTCAGGATATTGACCGAGCCCAAGAACTCCCTCTGCAAGCAGTACCGCCGGATCTTCGAACTGGAAGACATCAAACTCGACTTCGAAGGTGACGCCATCGATGCTATTGCACAGGAGGCTATCAAGCGTAATACAGGTGCCCGAGGCTTGAGGGCCGTCATGGAGGAGAAGATGCTCGACCTCATGTTCGAGCTCCCTTCCAACAAAGCGGTCAAGGGGTGTACAATAACCAGAGATTTCATCCTTTCGGAGGCTGAGCCGGAACTCAAACACTCCTCGCGCAAAAGGACGAAGAAACGTCAGACCGGTTAGTCGTCTGAAAGCCATCCCGCCCGTGAAGGATTGACATGGACGTTCGTTTCATCGGGAGTTACATGTCCCGTTCGCTTCCCCCCCCGCGGTTTCCGGAGATTGCAGTAGGGGGGCGGTCCAATGTCGGCAAGTCGTCCTTCATAAACTCTCTGGTCGGAAAACGGGGGATGGCCCGGGTGAGTTCAACGCCGGGAAGGACCCGAACCCTCAATTTCTTCCAGTGTGACGATTCGTTCATGCTGGTCGATCTTCCGGGTTATGGTTATTCGAAGGCGCCGAGGGGCGAGCAGCAGCGCTGGGCCCGGGACGTGGACGCCTACCTGTCGGGTAGGGAAGGCCTCCGTGGGGTGATCCTCATTGGTGACATACGCCATTTCCCCACGCAGAGCGACATGGGAGCCCTCGAGTGGCTCGATGGCCTCTCTATGCCTCTGCTTGTGGTCCTCACCAAGGCGGACAAGCTGGGCAGGGGAGCGGTCGAGGGCCGGATCTCCGATATCTCTGGAATGCTGTCGAGCATGCGCGTACAATACCAGGTGTTTTCCGCAAAGACCGGCTTGGGACGGAGGGAAGTCAGGAGTTGGATAGACAAGACGGTGACCGGCTGAAGCTCTTCACACCGGGGCCGGTTGATCTCTCCAGTAGAGCCAGAGTTGCCCTTGCACGTGATGTGATGCACCATAGATCCGAGCCCTTCAAGCAGGTCCTTGGAGAACTCGACGCGCTTCTGAAGATGGTTTTGCTCACCGGCAACCAGGTGGCGACCCTGACGTCTTCAGGTACCGGGGCCATGGAGGCCGCGGTTGTCAATCTCTTCTCTCGCGGCGATCGCGTTCTGGTGCCCGTTACCGGCAAGTTCAGCGGAAGATGGGCTGAGATCTGTGAGGCTTTCGGGATCGGTGTCTGCCGAATGGATCTCGCGCCTGGGGAGTCTCCTGAGGCCGACGGGATTATCGGCCGCCTGGAAGCCGACGGCGGCGTGACAGGTGTTCTTCTCACCCACTGCGAAACCTCGACGGGAGGGCTCACCGATGTCGGTGCCATCTCGCAGGCTGTCGCCGACCTCGGCCGGCGCCGGGGAAGGCGCTTGACCACCTGCGTGGACTGTATAACCAGTCTCTGCATAGATGAATTCCGGATGGACGAGTGGTGCGTGGACTGCGCGATCGGGGCTTCCCAGAAAGGTTTTCTCAGCCCGCCTGGTCTTGCATTCGTGTCGGTCGCGGCTGAGATGCGCGGCCGGCTGTCCGCCGCCGGGGCCGGGTACTACTTCGATCTCAATAAGTACTTCGATTGCGCGGCCGGGACGCCGTTTACCCCCGCGGTCTCGCTGGTTTGTGCAGTCAAGGAGTCGATCGAGGGCATCGTCGGCCTGGGATTGCCGGCCGTCTGGCGTGCTTGCCGGGCATCTGCGGCGGCGATCAGATTGATAATAGAAGCCGCAGGTTTTCGGCCGGTCGCCCGCCATCAGGCCGGGGCGGTGGTGGCGTTCTGGGTTGAAGGCCTGGATGCCGAGGCTCTGGCCGGAGCCTTGAGAGAGCGCCACGGCATCCTGGTTGCTCAGGGTCAGCAGCATCTTCGAGGCAGGATCTTGAGGGTGTCACCGATTGGGAAAGGGCCCGCGGAGGTTCTGGAGTTCGCAAGAGGTCTTGCCGAGGTCCTTGGCGATGTGGGAATATCCTTTCCGCTTAGAGCCGTGCAGGCCGAACTGGAGAGCACGCTGGAGGACAGCCGTATATGGGAGTCACTGCGGTAATAGGTCTGCAGTGGGGTGACGAGGGCAAAGGCAAGGTGGTCGATGCCTACTGCCAGGACGCGGATGTGGCGGTGCGATGCCAGGGCGGTGCCAACGCAGGCCACACGGTGGTCTTCGATGGGAAGCGATTCGTTCTTCACCTTCTGCCTTCCGGTATTTTGACCGAGCATGTCATCTGCCTCATCGGCAACGGCGTGGTGGTCGATCTGGGGATTCTCCGGGCTGAAATAGAGGAAATCGGAAAGGCCGGGCTCAAGACCTCGGGCCGGGTCACGCTTTCGACCAAAGCCCACGTGGTACTTCCGATCCACAAGCGCGTCGAGGCCGTCCAGGAGCAGAAGAGGCGCGATCGGAAGATCGGGACCACTAAACGCGGAATAGGCCCGTGCTATAGCGACAAGTATGCGCGGGTGGGTATCCGCGTGGGTGACCTCCTCGATCCGTCGACACTCGCCCGGAAGATCGGTCTTCTCTGCGGAACCTATCGCGACCTCCATGATGATCGTCGAGCCTCGAGTATCGATGAGAACCTGGAATACTGCCTGAGCCATAGCGATATGGTGAAGGGCATAGCCGGTGATACGGGAAGCCTCCTCCGCCGGAGCGTATCCGAAGGCAAGGAAATCGTCCTGGAGGGTTCCCAGGGCTTCCTGCTTGATGTGGATCACGGAACATACCCTTATGTGACATCCTCCGCCACGGGAGTACACGGGCTCGCCACCGGAGCCGGTCTGGCACCGACGGAGATAGGGCGCGTGGTAGGTGTCGCCAAGGCATATGCTACCAGAGTAGGTGAGGGGCCTCTACCGACGCTGATGGAGGAACCGGTGCAGACTGAAGTGCGGGAGAGAGGCAAGGAGTATGGTGCGACCACGGGCCGGCCTCGAAGGTGCGGATGGCTTGATCTTTCCGCCTTACGGTATTCGGCTGCGCTGAACGGGGTGACTTCGCTCGCGGTAACCAAACTTGATACGCTCTCCGGTCTCAAGGAAGTGAAGCTGTGCGAGGGCTATGACTACAGAGGCGCCTTCGTGAACGTATTTCCCGCCGATCTCCACGTCCTTAAGGACTGCGTCCCCCGCTATGTAACGAATCCCACCTGGGGTGAAATCGGCAGCCTGACCGATCCCAACGACCTTCCAGCCGCCGCTTCCCGCTATGTTGAGCGGATGCTCGAAGCTGCCGCCTGCCGACTGGAGCTCATATCCGTCGGCCCGGGTCGAGAGCAGTCGATCAGGGTTGGACGTTGACTTGCCCTGCGGTTTGCTTTAGATTTGCGTGGTCGAGCGTGTAGCTCAGTTGGTAGAGCACCTGCCTTTTAAGCAGGAAGTCCTGGGTTCGAGCCCCAGCACGCTCACCATTCCCCCCACCCGGCAAAAACCGCTCGTATGTTGTGTGTCCCTGTAGCATAGGATTCCGGCGTCCGACCGCCATCGTCGCGGGTGGAACCACGACGCTCCGCAATACTCCGCATCCGGGCACTTCGACCGGGCTGGTCCCTGCGATACACCGTTGAGGTTCGGCAGGGATTCGGGTATCATTGTCCAAAGGGACCCAGGCCATGAAATACACTATCGACAGGCTGATCGGCCGGGGCAGTTTCGGAGAAGTCTTCGAGGCCCACGACCCCGCGGGTAACAGGTACGCCATTAAGGCGGTCGCGCGCGGTGACGCCATGTGTACCGCACTCCTCAGGAAGGAGTTCGAATTCCTTTCATCCCTGGACCACAAGCGAATCCTCAAAGTCATGGATTTCGATCTTAATGGCCCGGCTGGTCCCATCATGGTAGCGGAGATGGTGGATGGAGTTGATCTCAAGGCTTATGTGGAAGCCAGTGGTATCGAGCATCTCCCCCTGATAACCGCAAAGGTGATAGACGGGCTGCGATATCTGCATGGGCTGGGTCGTGTGCACGGGGACTTCAAGCCGGATAGCGTCCTGGTCTATGAAGAAGACGGCCGACCCGAAGTCAAACTGATCGATGCCGGTCTTGATATCGGAGAAGGCAGCAACCTCCCAACACTTGCAGGCACCCCGGCATACATGGCCCCGGAGATAATAAGGAATCTGAAGGCTGATGGGCGAAGCGACCTCTATTCCCTTGGCGTAACGCTATACGAAGTCTTAACGGGTGAGATCCCCTTCGCCGGCAAGAACGAAGCCGAGGCTCTAAGCAAGCATCTTGAGTATCAACCTCCTCCTCCGAGCCGAGTGAACCCGAGGGTTGGTTCGGCGTGGGACGGGTTCACAGCCAAACTGATGGAGAAGGAACCGCTTCGCAGGTACAGGGATGCCGACCAGGCCGGTCTGGATCTGGAGCGAGTCTTCTGCAACCCGAATCTCTACCTGAGCAACCTCATGCTGCCCAGATCCGATCCTTTGGTGGCAAGGCATGAACAGACGGAGAGAGTCGTCGGGCTGCTGACGCCGCCGTGTGCAAAGGGCGTGCTCCTGCTCGGTGAACGCGGGTGTGGAGTGAGCCGGGTTCTGCGCCGGGTCGGCAGTCTGGCAAAGATCCGGGGCCAGAGGGTCTTTGCGGTCACCCTGAACGAAGAAATGCCGGCAATAGCCCAGGTGGTCGAGGCGGTTCTTAAGTCTGAAGTGAAGATCTCGGGGACCGGCGGATCTCCTGTCTCGGGTGACTCCTCGGGTGAGGCTGCATGCTTCACGGAGATCCTCGACTCCTTCCGGGCCAATCTTCCTGAGGACCACGAGAGCATTCTCATCATCGACGGCGGAGAGGCCATGGAGCCGCATGAGTTGAGGTTTCTGGGCGAGCTGCCCGCGGAGGTGGGAGGCCGGTTGGGTGTTGTAGTGGGCTATAGGTCACAGGGGGCGAACGCTGCGTCCCCGCTGGGTTCTCACAGTTTCGAGACGATCGAGGTTGCTCCGCTTGGTGCAAACGCCGTCGAGCGTGTGCTCGCCTGGCACTTCGGAACGCCGGCCCTGCCCACCGGCTTCGCGGAAGAGATGTACCACGCGACCGGCGGGAATCCCGGGCTTCTTGATCTGACCCTGGATCACCTGTGGGATTGTGGGAGTCTGTCGTTTTGCAGGGACAATGGATCGGTCCATCTGGACTGGGACGGGAAAATCGAAGTCCCGGCATCCGTCAAGCTTGTCGTCAGCGAGAAACTCGGTGACCTTACGGTCTCCGCCATCCAAGTGCTCAAGATTGTGTTTGCCGGCGGGGGATGGATGGAGACGGACGTCCTCTCCGACCGGATAGGCCGCGGCGAGCTCTATTCGGCGCTTGAAGACCTGGCGGGCAGCGGCCTGATCGTTCAGGAGGGGGGTCGGATCGGTCTCAAGACCGGACGTGACTCCCTGGCGGAACCCCTGATGGCTTTCATGAAGGATGGCGAGCTGGCGGACATCAGCCTTAGAGTCGCGGGCGTTCTCAAGGAAAGGGTGGGGGGGGCATACGACTACTACAGATTGGGCATGCTCTATCTCCAGGGTGGCCGGTATGACGAGGCTTTCCGCTATCTGAACAACGCAGGCGGGCATTTCGCCAGGTTCTCAATCAGAGACGCTCTGCTTGCATACGGGAAGGCCCTTGAATGCCCTGTCGACCCTGGCCTTTCGGCCTCGGTTTCAGAGAAGATCGGTGATCTGGAGCTCGAGTGCGGAAACCTGGAAAAGGCCGGGCGGTATTTCGGCAAGGCGGCATCTCTCAGGCCCTCCGCCCTCAGGAAGTCCGCCTGGGCGGTAGGTCTGAGAGGTGGGTTCGACGAATCCGTAGGGATTCTGAGGCAGTGCGAGAAGGATGCTCTTGACAGCAACGACGAGGTCGAAGCAGCCAGGGTCCGATCCGACCTGGGCTATATCTATGCGATGGAGTCCAGAACGGACATGAGTCTCGAGGTTCTGGAGCAAGCCCGGGACGTGTTCGAAGCCCGGGACATGTTGCTCGAGGCTGGTATTGCCTCGAATCGGATTGGCTCCGCCGAATACAAGGTCGGCGACTTCAAGGGAGCCGCGGCGGCCTGGACTGAGGCAAGAGCATATTTCGCCCGCGCCGGCGACAGGAAACGGGCGGCGATGTGTCAGATGAGCCTGGGACTCTGCGCGAGGAAGCAGATGGATTTCGAGGGGGCCGAAGCGTGTTTCAAGGACGCGCTGGCCGTCTTCGACGATATCAACGCCATAGGCGAGAAGGCGTCATGCCAACAGAATTACGCTGTTCTCCTTCTCGACCAGGGTGATCTCAGTGGCGCGACGGCACTGGCCGAGCGGGCCCTCGCGGTAGGCAATCTTCTCGGCAGGCGTTCCGCAGTTGTGACCGCCACCATCCTGCTGGCGGCCCTGCGCCTGGAGACGGGGGATTGGGAGGAAGCCCGGACCAGGCTCTCGGGCCTGCTCGACACTGCCCCTCCTCCGGACGTCTTCCAGAGATCCATGATAACTCGCTACCTGGCGCTAGCCGCATCTGTGGCGGGCCTGCTCGACAAAGCGGAGGAATCGACGGCGGAGAGTCTGGCGCTCGCCCGGGAAGCCGAGGATTCCGAGGGCCGGGGCCAGGCCTTACTTGCCAAGGCGACCCTGATGTTGAGGGGCGGACATTGGGAAAAGGCGGCCGCCTTGGCCGCTGAGGCACTGGACGGCCTGATTGCTGCCGGGTCGCTGTTGCTTGCCAACGAAGCCCGGCGGGTTCTCGGGGAAGCTCTCTGCGAGGCGGGCCGCCGCGATGAAGGGATGCCCCGGCTCCTGGAGGCGGCGGATGGGTTCAGGTTGGTCCCGAAATCCGTGCATATGGGACGCGTGATCCGGGCGCTGGCCCTGGCTTACCACCTGGACGGCGACCGTGCTTCTTTCGTGAAACACTTTGGGAAGGCCATGGAAGTGTTCCGAGCCGCAGGTGCGCGCTACGAATATGCTCTAACCCTCCTGTTAGGGGGACGAGAAGCCCTTGCCCGCGAGGGGTTCCTCCAGACCAGACGTTACCTGTCTGAGGCTGCGAGGCTCTTCCGTGCTTTGAAGATAGACGACTTGCACAAGGAGGCGGTGCGTGAGATGGAGAAGATCCCGTCCAACGAACTGGAGACCAAGGCTGTCGCTTCGCTTAGCAGAATCGCCCAAACCCTGAATTCCAGCCACGATCTTAGCACGGTACTCAATCAGGCGATGGATCTCGCCATCGAGTACGTGGGGGCGGAGCGAGGCATGATCATGCTTGAAGACGAGGCGACCGGGGAGCTTTCGACCTACGCTCGGAGGGCCATCGACCAGGACTCGGTCGAGGAGGTTATCGACTTCAGCCAGTCGATTGTGGATCTGGTTCGCTCGAGCGGCGCGCCGGTGATTGCAAGTGATGCCACCCGGGATGCTCGCTTCAAGAACAGCAGGAGCGTGAAGACCCACAACATAATGTCTGTCATGTGCCTGCCGCTTCTCATGGGAGACAAATTACTCGGGATAATCTACCTAGATAGCAGGAGTGCCCCGGCCGGCTTATCCGATCTGGAGAAGTCCTTTGTGCAGGCCTTCACCAACCAGGTCTCGCTTGCCATAGTGAATGCCAGGATGTTCGGGAAGCTCTATGACGACATAACTGACCTGCGAAGAAGGGCCGACGAGAAGCATGACTATAGCAATATCATAGGCCCGGGGAAGAAGATGCAGGAGGTCTTCTGGCAGGTCGAAAAGGCCTCGAAGAGCACGATCGAAGTCTTGATCACCGGAGAGAGCGGGACGGGAAAGGAGCTGGTGGCGGGACTGGTACACGAGCTCAGCCCCCGCAGGAACAAGCCCTTCATCGTCGTGAACTGCGCGGCCATACAGCAGGGGGATCTTCTCGAGTCCATGCTTTTCGGCATTGCCAAGAGTGTCGCCACAGGGGTCTCGGCGAGGTCCGGTTATTTCGAGCGGGCTCACGAGGGAACCATCTTCCTGGATGAGGTCGGCGACATGCCTCTGGCGACGCAAACGAAGGTGTTCAGGGTCCTGGAAGACGGCGTGTTTGAGCGGGTGGGCGGGTCCCGGGCTATCAAGGTCGATGTGAGAGTCATAAGCGCCACCAACCAGGATCTCAAACACCTGATTGACGAAGGCAAGTTCAGGGCAGAACTTTACTACAGGCTCTATGGTATGCACATCCATGTTCCGCCCCTGAGGGAGCGGATCGAGGATCTGCGGCCTCTAACCGAGTATTTCCTCAGGATGTATACCGAGAAGAACTCCAAGCCGGAGATGACCATCTCGAAAGAAGTCTACGGTCTTCTCAGACGAAACTGGTGGCGCGGCAATGTACGCGAGCTTGAAAAATGTATCGAACACGCGGTTACCATCGCCGACGGTGCTGAAATCCTGCCCGAGCACCTTCCGGCAGAGATGCTTGATGACCTGAGGGACCAGGATATGCGCACCTCCACGGAATTCGGGCTTGGGTCGCTGCAAGAGCAACTTCAAGCACTTGAGAGGCGTCTGATCATCAAAGCCCTCCGTGAGTCGAATGGCGTAAAGACGCAGGCGGCCCGCGCGCTGCACATACACGAGAGCACGCTGCGCAAGAAAGCCAAGCAGTACAACATCAAGATCGACCGGGGCCGATGACCTTTCCGAGACATCGTATCTTTGTACGATTCGTACCATTGTACGAATATGCTTTGAGATACCGCACTCGCCCAGTGGATCCTGTAGAACACATATCAACTATTCTGTAGTCAAGTAGTTACGGCTACGGACCCACTCACCCAGACACATCTATGCAGTATCGGACAGTTTGAGCCCCACCAAACATGGGCTGTATCGTACGAATGTACGATATGGAGTCTATCATACGGCTGCCTTCGTCACGGGTATCATATTAACTTATTCTATGACAATGAGTTAAGCCCATGTCAAATACGTGAAGTTGGAACACGGCTTGCAAATAGCAACGGACAGCGATCGGTGATGGGCAGGTGCGAAGGGAGAGAAAGATGGCCAAGTTGAACAAGCAGATTCTGGTGTGGGCAGCTCTTGCGCTCTTCTTGATAACGTGGGCCGGTATGATGGCGCCGTGCTGTGCTGACGGCGATGATCCACCAAGCCTTCCGGGCGATCCGGTAGACCTTCCGCCCGGCTGCAGATCCCTTGAACCAACGGCCGGCATGCTCGGCGATTTCTGGATGATCCTGATGGCCATGGCATTCCAGTTGGCGCTCTGACAGTAAGATTTGATCTGAGCCCAGGGGCTGAGATGCCGGCGTTGGTGAGAGGGGGGACAGAGATTGTGGTGTCGATAAGTGAAGACCCGGCGATGAAGCCGGTAGTCCGATTGATACTTCAGGCAGCGGCTTGCAGGGCCAATGTGCTCCTGGTCGGTGAAAGCGGTGTTGGAAAGGCTTTTCTCGCCGAGAGAATGCACGAGAGTTCGCCTTTCTCCGCCGGTGCCTTTCATAGTCTCTTCTGCACGCCTGACGACCAAGGTGTTGGTGATCTGATCAGGAAACTGGAAGGTCTGGAGTCAGAGTGCGGGACTGCCTACATGAAAGGAATCGACCTGCTCGGCCCCGTAGGCCAGCGGAGGCTTCTGGCTTATCTCGACGGGAGAGAAAGCCGCACGAGAAACGCGAACGGTTCCGGATGGGTTTCGAACCGACTGATCTTCTCAAGCCATCGGGATCTTCGGCGGGAGGCTCTCAAGGGCAGGTTCTTGAGTCAGCTTTACTTGCGTGCCTCTGTGATAACCGTAGACGTTCCCCCGCTCCGCCAGCGGGGGAATGACATTGTCACTCTGGCCAAGTACTTCGTGGATTTATACTCCCACCGTGAGAGCAAAGATACCGGGGGGCTGAGTGATGATGCCCAGTCTTTTCTCACGCGTCATGCGTGGGAGGGCAACATCCACGAACTGAAGAATGTCATGAACCGTGCGGTGGTTCTCGCCGATGAAGGTCAGCTCCTGGATAGTGACCTTCTGGAAGGCGTCCTCTCTGAAACCGTCGTCTGAAGCGGGAGGAGTCGGCAAGCTCAGCATATGGCAGAACGGGGTCACCAGGAGGAATCCCTGCATTATCTGATGATCAATGTGCTTGTGGATTCCCTCGAAAAGGAAGGTTTTGCAGTCAACGCGGACCATGTAGGGGGGTTGCGCAAGAAACCCGCCCCGGTGGGCGGTTTTACGCCCGATATCGAAGCTCGGCGTGGCGAGGACCTGCGTCTTATAGAGGTGGAAACCGAGTCCACCATAGACCTTCCTGAGACCCAGGAGCAGCTCGGCATTCTGTCGGCGGGTCGTGGTACCGCCTATTTGGCTATCCCGTTTGACTGTATAGAGAGAGCCCGCGCGCTTCGCGACGATCTGGATATCGAATTCACGATTCTACCTTGCTATCCTTTTGTGAGATATGTGGGGATGCCCAAGTAGCCAGGTTCCCGACCGGTAGAGAACAGCCGTCCGGCGTGCCTCGTCTCTCAGTCGAAAGAAGTCGGCTTGGGGTCGGATCTTGAAGCCTGAATTCCCGTGAGGATTCAGACTTGAAGATCCGACCCCATTGGCGTATGCCCTTGTGGCGTCGCCGGGTCTCTCCTGCCTGCCACGGCTGCCATATTGGCATATGTGGATCATGCGCTGTGGCCGGGCCGCGATGGTGTGGCACGGCCTAATCCATTGAAACAGCAGAGGTTAAAGGATAACTTGAACCAGTCTTGCCCTGTGGCATATCACTTGCAGGTGCCTCTAGGCGAATAGTATACGAGCAAGCGGTTTGGGCTGTTCAGGGCATGTGGATGCCCTTGCTGAAAGGGGAGATATAGATGGGTAAGATCATAGGAATCGACTTGGGGACTACAAATTCCTGCGTGGCCGTGATGGAAGGCGGAGAACCGGTAGTCATCACGAATCAGGAGGGTGCGCGGGTAACACCCTCGGTGGTGGCTTTCACGAAGGGCGGCGAGCGGCTGGTGGGGCTGACGGCCAAGCGGCAGGCCATAACGAACCCCACCAACACGGTCTATTCGATCAAGCGCTTCATGGGGCGTAAGTATGATGAAGTCCAGTCGGAGATGGGTGAAGTGCCTTTCGAGGTAGTCAGAGGTCCGAACGGGGATGCGAGGGTCAAAGCGGCCGGCAAGGAGTACTCCCCGCCGGAGATCTCGGCGATGGTGCTTCAGAAGATGAAGCAGACAGCTGAGGACTACTTGGGTGAGAAGGTCACCGATGCAGTCGTGACGGTGCCTGCCTATTTCAATGACAGCCAGAGACAGGCGACCAAGGATGCCGGCAGGATCGCGGGACTCAATGTGAAGCGGATCATAAACGAGCCCACGGCCGCTTCTCTGGCGTACGGTCTTGACAAGAAGAAAGACGAGAAGATCGCGGTCTTCGATCTGGGCGGTGGTACATTCGACATCTCCATTCTGGAGATCGGTGACGGTGTCTTCGAAGTCAAGGCGACCAATGGGGATACCCATCTCGGCGGAGATGACTTCGATCAGCGGGTTATCGACTGGTTGGCGGATGAGTTCAAGAAGGATCAGGGCATTGATCTCAGGAAGGATGCCATGGCCCTCCAGCGCCTGAAGGAGGCGGCTGAGAGAGCCAAGTGTGAGCTGTCATCGGCCCAGGAGACCGCGATCAATCTGCCGTTCATAACCGCCGACGCCGCCGGGCCCAAGCATCTCAATATCACTCTGACCCGGTCGAAGCTCGAGCAGCTGGTTGATCAGCTGGTTCAGCGAACGGTCGGGCCCTGTGAACAGGCTTTGAAGGATGCCGGGCTCAGTGCTTCCGAAATCGATGAGGTGATTCTGGTCGGAGGGCAGACCAGGATGCCCAAGGTCCAGGAAGTGGTGAAGACGACCTTTGGAAGGGACCCCCACAAGGGTGTGAATCCCGATGAGGTGGTGGCTGTGGGTGCGGCGATCCAGGGTGGTGTTCTGGGTGGTGAGGTCAGAGACGTTTTGCTGTTGGATGTGACACCGCTTTCCCTGGGAATCGAGACCAAGGGCGGTGTGTTCACCAGGCTGATAGAACGCAATACCACCATACCGACGAAGAAGTCCGAGATCTTTACGACGGCCGACGACACCCAGACGCAGGTCGATGTCCATGTGCTTCAAGGCGAGAGGGAGATGGCTCGCGATAACAAGACCATCGGCAGGTTCCAGCTCACGGGGATTCCGCCGGCGCCCAGAGGCGTGCCGCAGATCGAAGTTGCCTTTGACATCGACGCTAACGGCATCCTCAATGTGTCCGCCAAGGATATGGCGACCGGCAAGGCTCAGTCCATTCGCATTGAAGCTTCAAGCGGGCTCGGTGAGGAAGAGATCAAGAAGATGGTCAAGGACGCTCAGACTCACACAGCCGAGGACAAGCTGAGACGGGAGGAGGCGGAAGTGAGGAACAAGGCGGACCAGCTTGCCTACGAGACCGAGAAGAATCTCAAAGAGATGGGCGACAAGCTGTCCGCCGACGACCGGAGTAAGGTCGAGGCCGGGATCGGGCGCGTTAAGGAAGCGTTGAAGGGCTCGGATGTGAATGAGATCAAGTCCGCTACTGAGGCTTTGATAAGCGTCTGGGGCGACGCAGCCAAGACCATGTATGAGAAAGCTTCGGCCGGGGCCGGCAGCGGCGCCGGCGGTGCCGGGGCATCCGGTCCGGCAGGGGGCGGATCTGCTCATGAGAAACCCGGCGAGAGCGGTGATGAGGCTGTAGACGCCGACTACGAAGTGGTTGACTAGAGGCGGGATTTCGTCGCAGAATGTCATGGGACGACAAGGAGTGCTGACATGAACGAGTGTCCGACCTGCGGGCGTAAGCTGCGGGGAGACGTTTGCCCCTACTGCGATGAAGAGGTGCAGGGTGACGCCAATGTCGACGTCAACCCGGTCTCCGGGGAGCCGCTGGTCACGGTTTATGGCTGCAACGACCAGAGACAGGCTGACCGCGTGATCAGCCTGCTGGAATCCGAAGGCATACCGGCGTTCCAGGTTTCGGGAGCGGATGTCGATGGCACCTCCGAGGCGGTCGATTTGGATGGCGACATAATCGTGCGGGTGGGCGAGGAGGACGAAGACCGCGCTCGCGAGATAATAGACGCCGCAGAACACGAGATGGATATTGAAGAATAACCTATCGGGCAGGCGATGCCTCGAGTTGTAGAGGGAGACTCACCCATGATGTAACGGGTAGGTCTCCCTTTCGCGCCGGTTCAAATCTGAAGCGGCCGGCGCTGGTCATGAGCCTCCTTCTCAGCTCCAGGTCCACCAGGGTCTCCGGAAGCTCTATCTCCATGGGCCGTCCGTCGGTCCCGACCAGGATTCTTATGTTGATGCTTAGAGTCGAAATGTCGAGATCGTCGAGGGCGGGAGGGACTATGAGACGCGGAATCGGGGGGAAGAAGCGGTTGTCCGCATGTGAGTCCGAATCACCGTAGCCGCCGGGCTCCAGGGAACCTGTACCCGGCATGGACGGCTGATGTGGCTCCACAGACACCGTCGCAGCCGCTTGCTCCGGCTCCCACCTCTCCGGAGGCTCAACGGCCGGCTCCTCGGACATTGCGATCACACCCATGGCAATGTCCTCGAAGTCCGGCGTCAGATCCGCAACTGCGGTCCGGACCGGTGCGGTTCGTGAGGGGAATACGGTTTCTATGAACCCGCCCGGCAGCGCCAGCAGGCAGGAATGAAGAAGGAGGGACACCATGAGCCATAGGCGGAGGCTTGGCCGGGCGGCGGGCCTGATCATGGCCGAAGCTCCGAGGCGATGCTCAGCTCGGTTCTCACACGCGTGTCCTCGCCGCTCAGCAGGTCCCTCACTGTGATCTCGACGTCATAGTATCCTCCGGAAAGCGGCGCCAGATCTATGCCTATCATCTCCGACTTGCGGGCCCCCGGGGACCGCAACTCATAACTGCTCTCGACCGAAGCTATCCCTGCCGCAGGCTCGCCGGGCGCCGTGAAACCGAGATAGTCGGTCAGTCTCCTGGCCGCGCCGATCTTCTCCTGCCGCCTGGTTATGCTGTATGCCACTTGAGCTCGCCCGGTACCGACGCGATCGGTGGTGAGATTGTAAATATCAAAAGCAAGATAGGCCGCGCCGCGCCGGAGGTAGACGTGAGAAGGATTGGTGGGACCGTCCTCGGTGAACCTGAGTTCGATGTCACTTGCCTGGAGGCCCTTGCCGAACTCTCTTACTTCGACGGGCCTGGTGGAGAAACCCACCGCTCCGTTGGATTCCGATCGAAGCGAAACGGCGGCCACCGCCCTGCCGGGAGGGACACGGAAGTCACAACTCGCTATCATGGGGTAGGCGGTTCTATACACGGCGCTGGAATCGGCCGCGAGCCTCATTGCCAGAGTCGAGCGGGCGATATCGGTACGGGAGGTGTCCAGAAGTGCGATCTGCACTTCGAATTCCCCTTCCGGCCATTCATAGTCCGGCTGGTAGTCGACGCCCCTTGTGTCGCACGCGTAGACAACCCGGAGAAGCGGGTCCCCGTCTGCATCCAGGCTGTTGAGGGCCTCCAGGATGACCCTCATCTTCTTCTTGATCTGCGATTCGTAGATCTCCGGTATCACCCTCTGTAGGTAGGCATACGTATAAGCACTCCAGTCCCTCTCGTAGGGGAAGGAGTAATCACCGTTCATAAAGGTGTCTTCGAAGTCCAGCACGAAGTCCCGGTATTTCCATACCCATCGGGATCTATCCCCCCGCTGCAACGACGGCCGATAGGCATTGCCCTCGTCATAGAGCCGCTCCCATCCGGTCTGCGCCCCGTTGTCGGACCAGGCGGAAAGAGGCATGATGGCCTCATCCGTGAAGATGTTGCTTCCGAAGGGATCGTAGAACCAGGCTAGAGGCTCGCCGTATCTTATTAAGACCTCGCCGCGCGTGGTTTTGCTTCCCGGCTTCCCGAGCCGTGGCACCGAGAAGTGGAAGTCGGCAAAGGCCACCCGGGAAACATGCTCGATGAATCTCTCATTGAAACGCGTGGCAGGATTGGGGTCGCGTTTCCTCCAGAGAAGGTCCATCTCGGCGTCCGGGTCGCCGCGGCGCGACCCTGCGATCTGCCTGATCTCTTCAGGTGTGCCGATGAGATCGAGAGAGACGTATCGCTCCCTCCGGGTGTTATCCATCCCGGCAAGGGCCAGAGCAAATGCCTTGTCGGCTCCCGCCGGGTCCTTGGTCTCATCCAGGGCCATCCCCAGAATGAGGAGAGCATCGGTGTCCAGGCTGTCCCCGGGCAGGCGCTCGATCAAGGCCGCCGCCGAATCGGGCCGTCCTTGGTCGAATAGACAGAGGGCAAGCTTGCGGCGCGCTCTGCAAAAGGCGGGATGCCCCTCTTCAACCAGCGAGAGCTCGGCGCGCGCTCGTTCGAACCAGGTCCTGTCCCATTCCTCAAGGGCCTTCTCCAGATAGGCCCGCCCAAGTCGGAAGCGGGCGTCGCCGTTGTCCGGGGCGGTCCCGAGTATTTGCTTGAGCTCCTCGACGCCTCGGGTCCAGAAAGTGGCTTCGAAATAGACCTCAGCCAGGAGGAGTCTGAATCTGTTGTCGGAAGGGTCGATCCTCAGAGCCCTCTTGAGATGCTTGATCGCACGCGCTCTTCCCTCCACGGTGCCCTTGGCGAAGTCCACCGAGGCGAGGCGGGCATGAAGCAGGGCCGAGTCGGGATGGGCGCTTATCTGCTCCCGCAGCCCGGCCTCGGTCGCCGGTTGTTCCTCCCCGGCCGGCAAGCGGGATGGACCACCGAAGGCCATGCAAGCAACGCACGCGACACACGACATCATGAGAATGCGTTTCACGAGCACACCCCTTGCGTAAGCCCTCAATCCAATTATAATAAAGCCCGGCGGTATGACAAGGTGATGATGGATAGCGGAGGGAGCAATCGGTGAGAAAAAAGGTCCTCCTCCTGGTGGCCTTCGCCCTGGCCATGGGCTATCTGGAGGCGGCGGTCGTGGTCTATCTCAGAGCCTTACTCTATCCTCAAGGGTTCAGCTTTCCCAGCACGACTCTGGACCTTCACCACGCTGCCGTCGAGCTCGGCCGCGAGGGGGCCACCATAGTGATGCTGCTCGCGGTCGCCTTCCTGGTGGAGGCGACAAGGCGGGGAAGGCTGGCCTGTTTCATGATCATCTTCGGCGTATGGGACCTGGCATACTACTTATTCCTCTGGGTGACGATTTCCTGGCCGGAGACATTGCTCACCTGGGATCTGCTCTTTCTCATACCGGTCATCTGGACGGGACCCGTGCTTGCGCCCATGCTGGTCTCCGTACTCCTTATCGCCGCCGGCCTGCTCTATTACGCTCACAGGGGGGCCTCTGAGGTGGTTGCCATATCGGCTGTCGAGTGGGCCATTGCGATAGGTGGCGGTGTAGTGGTCTTCGTGGCGTTTGCCCTGAACCACGGCCCCGTCCATTGTGGAGCCATACCCGCAAGATTCCCCTGGGAGGTCTTCCTCGCCGGCATGGCTATGGGCACAGCCATCCTCGCCAGAGTGGCGCGACGGATCACTTCGCTGGTCTGATGTCCTGTCCAGGGCCCGCGGGGAGCTCCGCCGGCATGGAGCTCTCCTCTTCCGGCGCTCCGGTGTAATCCACTTCGAGTCCGGCCCGGCCGTACGCCCGCCCCTCCTCCTTGTCGAAGATGAAGGGGATCACCATAGTGGCACGGCACGGCTCTCCGCCCTTCCTGGCTGGACTGAACACGGATTGCGTGAGCGCCGTGATGGCTACGTTGGCAAGAATCGGATTGGGCGACTCCACGATCTGGACGCCGCCCAACTGCCCATCCTCGAGGATGAGGGCCTTCAGCACCACTCTGCCCTCGGCACCTACCTCGCGCGCCATCTCAGGGTACTCAGGTCTTACAGCCTGGACCAGCATCGGCGGGGTGTCGTAATCCAGCACGTCATCGAACTGACCGAGGATCTCCGCATGATCTTGCCCGGTGAAGAGAGCCCCGCAGCCGGCACCCAGCCACATCACGGCCAATAGGAAAAGAGCGCGTCCCACAGCTCTACCCTCCATTTGCCCGCTTCCCTCCGAGGAACTCAGAAGGGTGATCTTGACTCAGTGCGTTCTATCTGAACAATCGGTTGTCTCGCCGCTCCGGTTGAAGATCGGTTGAGTGCCGAAGAGGGGAGTCGAACCCCTACGAGGATAAACCCCACTGCGCCCTGAACGCAGCGCGTCTGCCAGTTCCGCC